>CAJBMM010000015.1 GCA_903954185.1 uncultured Candidatus Berkelbacteria bacterium
TGACTTTTTTGTTATTACAAAAAGAACAATGTTTTTTTCATAAAGTTAAACTACTTTAACTTTCTACGCTTGTATAGTGCTTAAATATCAACACGCTTTGACCTTTATACCCGCAATGACAGACGTTCCAAGCAATGACTTTTTTCCTGCACCCTGCTCCCTGCAAGCTATATACTAACAACTAACAACTAAAAACTATATAATTATGGTATGGACCTAAGACTTTCGACAAAGTTATTATTAAAACCTGCAGATTTTGAGCCATCGCACCCAGAGCTTAAAGTAATTGGCGTATTTAACCCAGGAGTAATTAGGTTTAAAGATGAAGTAATAGCCCTTGTGCGTGTTGCGGAGGCTCCTAAAAAGGTTGAAGATAACTTTTTTTACTCTCCTAAAATAATCATCGACGATGGCAAAAAACACTTAAAGATAGATAAATTTGAAGCACAGTCATCTAAAGATCCTCGCAAAAGCAACGTTGGCGATGGTAAGAGTCGTTTATCTTCACTATCACATTTAGATATTGTGCATTTAGATAAAACTGGGTTAGAGATAAAATCTATTCAACACAACATATCACTGCAAACCAGCACAGAATACGAAAGTTACGGCATAGAAGACCCGCGTATAACACAAATTGGTGGCGAGTATTACATCTCCTATGTTTCGGTATCTGCGCTTTGTGGAGTTACTACTTCACTATTTAAAACGACCGATTTTGTACATTTTGAACGACTGGGAATGATTTTTGATCAAGATACGAAAGATGTGGTACTTTTTCCACAAAAAATTGGTAGCTTGTACGGCGCATATTTACGTCCCGATAGCCACCCAACATACCACCGTTTAACTATGATGTATGCACAGTCGCCAGATTTAATACATTGGGGCAATTACCAGTATTTAATGGACGCCAGACCAAATAATTGGGATGCATACCGCATAGGCGCCGGTTGCCCACCAATAAAAACCGAACGCGGGTGGCTAAGTATTTATCACGGGGTAAAATATGTGGATGGTAGTTTAGTTGGTGAATATAGCGCAGGCGCAATTTTAACAGAAATTGCATCCCCTGTTAAAATTATCGCGCGGTCTAGCGAACCAATTTTTTCACCATCTAACCATTTTGAAACAAGCGGATTTGCTGGCAGTGTAGTATTCCCCACTGGCATAATATCCCATCATCAAAACCCAGATAAAATACTGGTTTATTATGGCGCATCTGATAGTGGTATTGGTGTTTGTGAAATGCAAATTTCGGATATTTTGGATTCTTTAAATAATACGCGAATTTAGTAGATGATTATCCTTCGAGATCGTGCGAGAAGTCTAATGTTTTGCAGTTCTCGCATAAGCTTTGACAGCAAAAACACCCCCGATAATATGCTTACGCATTTCTCGGAGGTGTTTATGTTGAAAGATTATGAATTGCTTATTAAATATTCAATTTTTCTGCATACTTACCAATAACTGGCAAAGGCTGTTGTTTGCCAGCAAAAACATTCATTAAGCCCATAATAAATAGTACAAAAAGCAATATTCCGAGTAACCATCCAATAATTGGCACCCAAACAATAAATCCACAAATCACATATGCAATTAATAAAACTAAACCTTGTTTAATGTGATATTTTACAAAAGGATCGTTCTTGGCATCGGTTAGCAGCGGTACAATTACCAAAATCCCAAGATAGGAAAGAGCTGCCATAAGGTTATTATTACTCTTGCTAGACTCTGAACTCATATTTCTCCTTTTTTTATTTTTCTCTTATTTAAGAATAGCTTATTATTGCAAGAATGCAAAACAGATAGCAAATAATATATTAGGGAGAAATCGTTTTCAGCCAATTTATAATTAGCCTTACACCCACGCCAGAGGCACCAACTGAGGTATAACTGTTTAATGGTGTTCGATTGTAAGATGGCCCAGCAATATCGATATGCGCCCATGGAGTACTACTAATAAATTCTTTTAAGAATAATCCGCCCATAATGGCCCCACCATAGCGCCCCTTGTGGATATTAGAAAGATCGGCCACATCAGATTTCATTTTTTCTTTATATTCATTTGGCAACGGCAATTCCCATATTTTTTCGCCACTTACTGCCGATGCAGTAAGTAACGCCTTGACGACACTTGCATCTCCCATCACACCAGAATATTGCTCACCCAACGCCACAATACAAGCACCAGTTAATGTTGCTAAATCTACAATGGTATTTGGTTTTTGCTGCTCCGCGTAGGTTAACGCGTCGGCTAATATTAAACGCCCCTCTGCATCAGTATTTAAAACCTCTACTGTTTTGCCAGATAGTGTTTTTATCACATCGCCCACCCGCATAGATCTATCCGAAAGCATATTTTCTACACACGGAATAATTCCATGAACGGTAACGTTAGGCTTGATACTTGCCAAAGATTTGAAGACTCCTAAAACTGCTGCAGCACCAGCCATATCCGATTTCATATCTTCTAAAGCTTCTCCGGGTTTTAACGATAACCCACCAGAATCAAACGTTACACCCTTGCCGACAATCGCTAATGAGGCAGGTGAATCAACCTTCCTCACGCTGTCATCTCGAGTCGAGCTCTGCGAGCCCTGAGCGCGTGCCGAATGGGTCCGGCGAGAGATCCCGTCAAGATTATAAACCAAATGTATCAAATACGGTTCGTGTTCCGATCCACTCGCAACTGCTAAAATTGCATTGGCACCTATCTTTCTCAACTCTGCTTTATTCATAATTTTGGCAGAGATTAAACCATTAGATTCTTTGGCAATTTTTTCTGCCTCTGCAGCTAAAACTTTTGGATATACTTGCGAGGCTGGTCTATTAACCAAATTGCGCACATACTTTACGCCACCAGTTAACTCTTCAACTTCCTTTATTTTAGATGACTCGACGTTTAGCCTAGATATAATTGTGACGTTTTCTATGGCAAATTCGTCATCGCTTTTAGTTTTATACTCTTTAAACTGATAATCACCCAAAAACAGCCCTTCAGATAACGCCATGGGGTCCAGTTCTGCAATGTCTACAACTACTTTAGCAGCCTTGTTGGCTCTTGCAGCAGCAACAATATGCCCACCTATTATCCTTGCAACTTCAGCATCCAGTTCTTTTTTCTTGCCCAATCCAATAACTGCAATCATCTTGGCTTCTTCGGGGTCTAGAGTTGAGAATGAATAAATTGAGCCGAATTCCGATTTAATTTGATTATTCGAAATTAATAATTTGACATGATTTACAATTTTTTCATTCTTAGATGTTAAATTTTGCGGCAATTTCTCCCCATCGAATAACCCCAAAACCAACATATCGGTTTTATTATTTGTAATTTCTTTGTTTACATTAATTTTCATCTTTTCTCCTCTTCAAATAATTCACAAACCAGAAGCTAATTTATCTGTCATTACCGTTTCCCTTTTTATCATTCCTGCGAAGGTCATTCGATTGCGCTCAGACCCTGAGCCTGTCGAACGGGCAGGAATCTATATAATCTTTCTTGGATCCTCGAATAGGCTGGTCGAGGATGACAAGGAAAAACAATGTTTCAAGTATTTGGACTATCTCTCCAATATGTCTTGCCATTGTAGCAAATTATATGATTTCATAATAGATTTGTCATTGCGAGCTCTGCGAAGCAATCTGTGTGCTATATAGATAAAGAGATTGCCGCGCCTTTCGCTTCGCTCGAGGGCTCACAATGACTTAACAGTTGTGGACATCTTTGAATAAAACAATATCAACTTTTGAGTAGAGATTGCTTCGTCGAGCTCGCAATGACCCGTCGAAATTAAACTAAAACTCGAGAAATGAAATGAAGATTGCCGCGTCGAGTACTTCGTACGCTCCTCGCAATGACTCTTATTTCGATATTTTCTCATAACGGGTGTTTATTTTATCCCAATTTAGGTTTTGCATAAATGCAGCAATGTAAGCTTTTCGGTCCGCACCAAAATCTATCATATAGGCGTGCTCATAAACATCCAGGGTGATTAACGGAATAGCACCCCAAACACCGCCCTGATTTTGCGCATCGGCCTGGTAAATATGTAATTTTTCATCTGATGGATCGAAAGCTAAAATAGCCCAACCGCGCGCTGCCATGCCCGATGCCATAAATATTGCTTCAAAATTTTCCCAACTATCCCACTCGGCAACAATATCATCGAATAATTTTCCGCCTGGTTTGCCTTCGCCACCCAAAATATCAAAAAATACTTCGTGCAAAATCATGCCATTCGCTGCAAACGTTTCTCCGTCTTTTAAACCCCGATACATTGAATAAACTTGGTTTGCAGAATCTAAATCTGCAGATTCAATTTTACTTAATTTTTCTTCTACCTCGTTACGTTTGTTAACGTAACCTGTGTAAAGTTTACCAAAGTGAATATCGTTGGTTTTTGCTGATATTCCGTTTAATTCACCTGGATTTGTTGATTTTACTATATGTGCCATATTGGCCTCCATTCTTGTTCATAGTGATACGACAGTAAGAAGGGGATAGTTTCAGCGCAAGCCGCGTATCGCAACGTGACACCCTCTTGCGCATAAAGCTACGGAAGGGCACGGACTGCAGAGGAGTTCAATACATTCACCCATAACCTACAACCTACAAGCTACAACCTAACCTAATGGTGCCAGTTGAAAGATACGCTAGATTGCCTGATTGTTTCCAGCATTTTAGGATATTGCATTAAAATTGCACCGTAAGGTGGACGAAATACTGGCTCTCGCCACTCAATTTCAATATTGTTATCACCAATATATCTTTTGATAGATTGTCGGTAATTTGGCTGCGCTAACATTAAACGGCCGGCATAACTAATAATCAACGGATCGTGGCTTGGCCAATTAGCAACAACAGTCAATAAATGCATAGCAAAATCTTTTGCCGCTTCGTCACAAATTCGAGTACATTCTAAATCACCTTGGTTAGCCAATCTAAATACCAGTTGAGCGACAGACGCAATTTTGGGTACAACCGAATTTAAATCAGCATCGGCTAAAAATATTAATTCATCTAAAGTCATATCAATTGTATCTGGAATTTTTTCAACTAATGACTTTGCTTTACATGCACCATCTCTATCGCACAACGCTAAGATAATAGCAGCTTTTCCGATAGCAAAGGCAGATCCCGGATCACCCAATATGGCTGACCACCCAGCGCTACTTAGATTTTTACCCTTAGAGGTTTTACCATATATCACCGAACCAGTACCAGAAAGCGCCACAATTCCTACTTTAGAAGGAATTGCGCCCGTAAACGCCGTCTCTGCATCCCAATAAACTTCACTGCGAATGCCCTCTTTTGCCAATATACTCATCATGCTTTCGGATTTTGTCTTATTTCTACCTTGTTTCCAACCTATAGAAACTATGCTTAAATCAGATTTTTTAAGTTGCGAACTTTTTATAAAGCTAAGCAAAACATCACGCGCGGCTATTTCTGCAGCAACGCCAAAAGGGCGCACCTGATGCACCTCAAAATTAGTACCGATTTCGTTTACTGCCACACAATCTATGTTGGTTCCCCCAACATCCATTCCTATGTACCACACGATTTTCCCCTTCCTTGCTATCTAGCTCATGTTACCATTACGCATGATAGTAATAATAGTTTGGTTACCAAAGTCAAAAGTCAAAATGCACCATCTTTCGCTAAAGCTACGGACGGCAAGAAAATCAAAATTGTGGAATATTTTATTATAATTAATATTTTCCTTATTCTGATCTTTAATCTTTGATCTTTGATCTTTCCTCGGACGACTGATTAATTTCATCCACTAAAGCGGGCATATCCTTAACGTCTAACCCACTCTGTTCTCCTGTAAGCATATTTCGAACTTGAACAATATTCTTTTTTACCTCTTCTTCACCGTAAAGTAATACAAACTTTGCTCCTATGCTATTTGCATATTGCATTTGCTTACCTATTTTTCCATCAATGGCAGAAAGTGAAACATTTATTCCCATATCACGAATTTTTTGTGCCAATTCTACCGACTCCTTTTCTAACCCCGGAAAAACTGGCATAAATATAGGAAATTCAAAATCGATTTCTTTGTCTCCTATCGCCGCGAGCATTCGATCTACTCCAAACGAGGTTCCGATTGCCGGAACGCTAACGCCTGCCAATTGATTCATTAAATTATCGTAGCGACCACCCTGAATTATCCCCCCCACATTTTCGCCACTGGTTAAATATGTTTCGTAAATTAAACCCGTATAGTAATCTAACCCGCGCATTATAGAGAGATCGAGACGGATATTTTTCGCCACACCGCTTGGCAATATCGATAATATTTCTTTTAAATTTTGCAATGCTGCCAGTGCTTCTACATCGCCTTCAAACAGCTGAGTTAAATCAGCCATCGCAACTTCTTCATCTACAGCTTCGATAAACTTCATAATATCGTCAATTACTTTTTGCTCTAGAACATCTGACAAGATGCTTTTTACTTTTTCTGGTCCAATTTTTGCAATTTTATCAACTGTGCGCATTACCAATGGTATGTCTTTAGACAAAACACCAATGTTGCGTAACATGCCGTTAATTACGCCACGATGATTTACTTTTATTGCATAGTTAGATACGTCTATAGCCTTCATTATTTCGGTCATAATAATAAGAATTTCAGCATCGGCCAAGGGCGATGAGCTGCCAATTATATCGGCATCAAATTGCTTAAACTCGCGCAAACGCCCTTTTTGCGGAGAATCGGCTCGCCAAACAGGTGCAACGTGGTAGCGCTTAAACGGCTTAGGGAGCTCGGGGTGATTGGCTACAAAACGGGCGAGCGGCACAGTTAAATCGTAGCGCAAAGCAACATGTCTATCGCCATGGTCTTGAAAGTGATAAATTAATTTTTCATCTTCTCCATATTTGCCCATTAATAGTTCTGCATATTCTAAGGCAGGTGTATCTATTGGCTCAAAGCCAAACCGCTCATAAACAGTTTTTATGCAAGCTATTAAATACTCCCTTTTGCGCATCTCTGCAGGGGTATAATCTCTAAAGCCTTGTAGTGTTTGCATCTTATCCATGGTTTAAGAATAGCAGATTGTCGCAGAACATAGAACATAGAACAAAGACCATTGAACAGAGAACATGAAGCATGTAACTTGAAACTTGGAGCAGGGAACGAAGATGTAAAACAGAGATCGGAGATCAGAGAACAAAGATCATAAAGCATGGAACTTGAAACTTGGAGCATGGAGCATATGGCATAAAACACATAATGCTAATCGCCTCATACCCCCTGAGGCGATTAGGTTTAGGGTTCAACTCTACGCGCATTGCACACCTCGAGCTGCAGGTTTCAAGTTTCAAGCTCCATGTTTCATACTCCACATCTTGCATTCTATAATAGAAGTACTAATATGATGGTAAGAATGAAAGGAGAATAAATGGTAGAGAAAAAAGGTATTAACCCAGCTTTAGCAGGAGCAATTGGTGCAGCCGTTGGCGTAGCCGCCGGTGTAGCAGCAGTTAATTTAGCCGATCCTAAAAAGCGCGCTAAAATTAAAGAAGCCGCAAATAAAGTTAAGGATACAGCCACAAAAGCTGTAAAAAAGCTAGAGAAAGAGGCTGGAAAACTAAAAAAAGAAGTTGAAGATAAAGTTGATGAGCTAAAAAAGTAAGTACTTTAACTTCTATTATGTAGATTCCCGTTTTCACGGGAATGACAGAATAAGAAAAGCTGTGATAATTCACAGCTTTTCTTTGTTTCTTAAATAACAGCTATGGTTCACTATCAAAATAATTGCCTGTAGTCACTGCGAGGGACGTCTGACGTTCCGAGGAGCGTACGAAGTAGTAGGCCAAGCAATCTATGGTTAAACAAATGACAAGATAGCCGCGCCTTTCGCAATACTTAATGGCTCGCAATGACTAGAACTCGTCCTATTAAAAACGTTGGGTATTTGATATTTATCCCAGTTTAATAGAAAATAGGTGTAAGCATAAGGATAATATATGACACAAATTTTACGCATTAAAGGTGGAAAACCGCTTAAAGGCAAAGTTAAAATTTCGGGCGCAAAAAACGAAGTAACTAAATTGATGGTAGCATCAACTTTGTTTGATCGTCCGTTCTACATCGAAAATGTTCCAGATATCGAGGATGTGCGCATCACTGCCGATATGTTACGCCGCATGGGTGTAGATGTTGCTTTTAGGCCAGATAAGCATGTAATAGCTTTAAACGCCACTCGCATGTCTAAGCACGAGGCTGTTTTTGGCGAAGGAAAGGCAAATCGGTTATCAATTTTGTTAGCGGGGCCATTGCTACACAAATTTGGCAAAGCGGTGGTAGAAAAGCCTGGTGGATGCAGAATTGGTGAGCGGCCGTTAGATTTACACCTTTATTACCTTAAACAATTGGGGATAAATATTGAAGAAGATGATTATCAAATTTCCTTAAATGGTAAATTAACAGGTGGTTCAATTGAGTTCCCCTATAAAAGTGTCGGCGCAACTGAAGGCGCACTACTTGCCTCGGTTTACGCCAAAGGCACAACTGTTATATCAAATCATGCTAACGAACCAGAGATTATTGAGCTAATTAAGGTGCTACAGCAAGCGGGCGCTATGATTGAATACGATTCAGAGGGCAGAATTAAAGTGACTGGAGTCGATTACCCCCTACATGTTGACCATCCAATTGCGGTTATTGGTGATAGAGTTGAGGCTATATCGTACTTTGCCGCAGCGCTGGCAACAAATGGAGATATAATTGCTGAAGGGATAGACCAGAGACACATTTTTACAGCGTTGGCGGTACTGCGTCGCGCGGGGGCGAAAATTGATATTACGAATGAAAGGATACGCGTTTCTCGTAACGGAATTTTATTGCCGCTAAATGTTGAGACAGATCCGCATCCAGCACTCGCTACCGATTTTCAGCAAGTCATTGCTGTTTTACTTTCGCAAGCTGAAGGAATAAGCCATATTCACGAAACAGTCTTTGAACATAGATTTACTTATCTTGAGCAATTAAATAAATTAGGCGGAAAATTCACCGTTTCTACAGACTGTAAACCGTTTAAAGATTGTCGCTTTGTAAATAAAAATGAACACATGGCAACTATTAAAGGCCCGGCATTTTATCATGGAGGAGAAGCAGAAATTACCGATTTGCGTGCAGCATTTGCCCTTGCGATGGCTGGGCTTTTATCAGATAACGTCACAACACTAACTAACGTTCATCATCTATTGCGTGGATATGATAGAGTAATCCAAAAACTACAATCATTAGGCGCAAACGTAGAACTCGAAGAAAGCTAAGAAATGATGAATTTTAAATTATGAATTTTAAATCAATTTCAAATTTCGAAATTCGAGCTTGATTCGTCATTTTTAAATTCATCAATAATCATTCCTAATAAAGTTCATCAATAGCAATATTTGATATTCCATAGCATCTACCAGCAACCCGCTACAAATTATCGTTAGAACTCAATGGCACTCTTAATTCTGTTATCAGAATAACTAGATGCGTCGATAAATGCTTTAGGAGTATCGGCAAATTTATAACGATGAGTAATTAAACCATCCGTTAAGATATGTTTATTTGCCAATAGGTGCAATGTGGGCTCAAATGAATTTAGACAAGTCCAAGAGCCTAAAACGTGAAGTTCTTTTTTCACGATATCCATCATATTTATGCTTGCGTCATGCTCAAAAACACCCAAAACTGCTACTTTGCCATCTGGGCGCGCAATGGAGAGAGATAGGTCTATTGTTTCATCCCGTCCAACTACTTCAAATACTACATCAGCACCGGCATAATTAGTTTCTTTTTTATATTTTTCCGCTACGTCGCCATTTTTCGAATTTAGCGCAATATCTACTAGCTGCTTTTTAGACGCATAATCTAAGCGAGGCTGCATAACATCTATTCCACACACCGATGCTCCTGCTGCTTTTGCTACTTGATCAATAAATAACCCTATAGTACCCTGGCCAACAACCACAACGTTATCACCCACGCCAACACCGGCACGTCTGATGCCATAAACGGCTATCGATAGTGGTTCTACTAATACACCGTCGTCATATGTAAGCTCATCTGGCAACCTATAAACTAATCGAGCGGGAATGGCTACATATTCCGCTAGGGCGCCAGGTCTATGTAAACCAATAACAGTTGGCTTAATGCATAAATTGCATTTACCAAAATTACAAAATGTGCAATTTCCACAGCCAATTACATGTTCGGCAACCGCTCTATCGCCTACTTTAACGTTAGTGACATCCAAACCTACTTCGGCAACATCACCCACAAATTCATGCCCCATAATTAAGGGCAACGGTACTTTCATTCCACCGTGATAAATATGTAAATCGGTACCACAAATTCCCACCTTTTTAATTTTGAGCAACACCTCATCTGCCTTTATCTCAGGCTTTGGCACCTCGGCAAATTTAAATTTTTCTTTCCCAATTAACTGTAATGCTTTCATTTTCCCTCCTATTTGCCATTCCAAGCTAATTTTTTCCATTCGGAGCGATTCAATAATATCTAATGAGAGGCTCTAGTATAAATTATGCTCGGTTAATTATTCACATTATATATAAGCATATCACACACGACGCACTTAAATTAGTCTTGACAGTCTTAATAATTAATGTTACACTATCGATAATCTGTCGCACGAGGTAGCAAGATGCAAAAATCGGTCCACGGTCTTCAAGTCGTAGTGCCCGGCATCGGCCGGTTGATCCTACAGGGGCGTGCAGAAGAGATAGCTGCACATGCCAGTTGGTGTCTCGCGCAGGAAGCAATACGAACCGATTCATCGGCTTTCGGAGATCCTCCGGGCATTCCTTGGCTGTATCGCTTGCGCTCGAGACTAAAGCGTCTTTTCAGCGCCAAGAAAGCCGATCGAATTGGGCCACACGGATTCTTCTATGACAGTTGGGACCACCTACTGAAAGGCACGTTCATAATGCCCGACCTTACGTGGGACGGTTCGGAGGTGCTCGCTATCTTTGATGCACAAGGAGGGCGTGAAATAGTCATGGGAGATCACTTTGAGGAACTCCCCCTGTCTCAAGCCAAACTCCCTGCGTCTTACGTAGACTGGGCAAACAGGTTGGTAGCAAGGCTGAACCAATGTTGGAGTGACTCATTTGTGTCTATTGGAGATGACCCAGACGGTTCAATGAACTTAATGGTAAACATCCCTATAGTAATCACAAAGGCTGGCGAAGTTGCCAGATATACAAGACGCATCATGGAGATCATGCAGGAATGCGCCACTCAGATCGCCAACGATATGGCGCCCAATCAGCCGCCCCCGTAGCCGGGGGTGGCTGTTACCTTTTCTCGACAATAATAGTGCAGTTTGTAACCAATGCAGCTAAGGCGCCTACGGCGGCTAGAACGGGTGCGAGAACGACGCCGATTGCACCAACGGTTAAAGGAAACTCAGCAATTACTTGATCTGCTTCATTTTTTACGATAATTTTTCTAGCATTACCCTCTTTGATAATGTTTTCGATCTTACTTTTTAGCTCTGCTCCAGAAACTTTAAATTGCTCAAAATTTTCGCCTTGACTAGACCCATCATTTTTGATTGCCATTTTTCCACCTTTATTTTTATCTTTATTATAACATTTTGGCAAATAAATAGAAACGGAAAAACGTTGACAAATGAATCTCGAGTCTTGAATGTTACAGAAGTTAAGAAACATTAGGCCAATATAAAAGCTCACCACCTTCCTTAATTCTGCATTCTGCATTTTGCATTTTGAATTGTACTTCCCCTATTGCAATGCATACATACCAATATGCTATGATACTAACAGCCCCTACTTAAAGAGACTTTGTAAGGATTTAACCAACACTTTGGTTGTTTTCCATACTGTTTTTGGCGACTAAACTTTAAGCAAGCGGGGTATATTGACCTGGCTTTTTTATTTGATTACAATTATAAATCACATCAAAATAGGCACTTCATAAGGAGGGAGTAAAATGTACAAAACGATACGAAAACGCGACGGAAAGCTAGTTGCCTTTGAGTCTGAAAAGATAGCCATTGCTATTGCCAAAGCTGGTAAAGCTACAGGTGAATTTGGGGATGAAGAAGCTCAAGAGTTAGCTGATTTAGTTATGGAGCGCGCGCCTAAAATGATAAGGCGTCGCATTCCAACGGTTGAGGAATTGCAAGATGTAGTTGAAGAAGTATTGGTTAATTCCGAATACCGCGGCACTGCTAAAGCATATATAATCTATCGTCAAAAACATGCCGAAATGCGCGATTTAGAAGAAAAGCAACGCGTCGATTTAATGGATCAATACTTACAAAATTTAGACTGGCAAGTGAATGAAAACTCTAACATGTCGTACTCTCTTCAGGGTTTAAATAACTATATTGCCAGCGAAGTATGTAAAAGTTATTGGCTACACAAAATTTACTCCCCAGAAATTCGTCGCGCTTATACCGAGGGTGATCTTCATATTCATGATTTAAATATACTTTCAACATATTGCGTTGGTTGGGATTTGCAAGATTTGTTACGCGTTGGTTTTCAAGGCGCCGCCGATAAGATTGAATCAAAGCCCGCTAAACATTTACGCACAGCCATGGGGCAATTAGTTAATTTCTTTTACACTCTGCAAGGAGAATCGGCTGGTGCCCAAGCCGTATCTAACTTTGATACTTTGCTTGCTCCATTTATTCGATACGATAAATTAGAGTATTCCGATGTCAAACAAATGATGCAAGAATTTATGTTTAACATGAATGTGCCAACTCGTGTAGGTTTTCAAACTCCATTTACCAATGTAACCCTAGACTTAACGCCACCCTCAACATTGGCAAATGAGCCTGTAGTCATTGGTGGCGTGCCTCAAAAAGAAACATATTCCGAATTTCAAGAAGAAATGAATATGTTTAATAAGGCATTTTACGAGGTTGTTGGAGAAGGCGATGCTAAGGGGCGTGTTTTTACATTCCCAATTCCGACGTATAACATAACCAAAGATTTTGATTGGGATAACCCAAATTACGAAGGCTTATGGCAAATGACCGCAAAATATGGCATCCCGTACTTTTCTAACTTTGTAAATTCCGATATGAGCCCAGAAGATGCTCGAAGCATGTGCTGTCGCCTGCGCCTAGATAATCGCGAATTGCGCAAACGTGGCGGGGGTTTATTTGGCGCCAACCCATTAACTGGATCTATCGGCGTCGTTACCATCAACATGCCGCGTTTAGGTTATCGATCGCGCGATAAACGAGAGTTCTTATTTAATCTAAGTTATATAATGGATTTAGCCAAAGATAGTTTAGAGACAAAAAGAAAAGTATTAGAACGATTTACTGATGCGGGTTTATATCCATATAGTAAATTCTACCTTAGAGATATTAAAGAGAAAAATGATAAATTCTGGGCGAATCACTTTTCGACCATTGGGTTAGTTGGGCTAAACGAGGCAGCCATCAACTTATTTGGTAAAGATTTGACCACGGCAGAAGGACAAAAATTTGGCATAGAAGTTTTAGAGTTTATGCGCGAAAGAATGCAAAAATATCAAGAAGAAACCGAAAACTATTACAATCTAGAAGCAACCCCCGCAGAAGGTACTGCGTACCGCCTAGCCAAAAAAGATAAAGAAAAATATCCAGATATTTATGTTGCCAACGAAGATTTTGTACAAGACAAAGTACAAGAGCCATATTATACAAACTCATCGCACATCCCCGTAGATTATACTGATGATGCATTTGAATTATTAGACTTGCAAGATACTCTACAGACTAAATATACTGGGGGCACCGTTGTTCATCTGTTCATCGGTGAAGAAATTAAAGACGCAAACTCTGTAAAATCGATGGTGCGCACGGTTTGTAATAAGTATCATCTGCCATACTTTACCATGACCCCTACATTTTCAGTTTGCCCAACGCACGGTTATGTTGCCGGAAAAGTTCCCACTTGCGAAAAATGCGGCGCTGAAAATAATGTTTATTCTCGCATAGTTGGTTATATTCGCCCTGTTAAGCAATGGAATGTGGGCAAAAAAGCAGAGTTCTCTAACAGACAAACATTCAAAATGGAGCATTCTGCCCCCAAACCAGCCAAGGGCATAAAGAAAGTAAAAGAGAAAGAACTAGTATTAGTCTAGAACGGTAGCTTGTAGGGGCGGACCCGAGTGTCCGCCCAAATAAGATTTATAATAAAGGAGTGTTGTATTTGTGGGCTAGACTATAAATGATTATTCATTCTTCTACAACCTACAACCTACAACCTACAACCTAATGCTCATTGGTGGTTTACAAAAAACTACATTAGTAGATTATCCAGGCAAGGTAGCCGCAACTGTATTTACCCTAGGATGTTCTTTTAGATGTCATTTTTGCCATAATCCTGAGTTAGTTTTGCCAGAACAATTTAACCCAGTTATCCCAACAGAAACGGTGATGGACTTTTTTAAATCACGTATTGGCAAATTAGAAGCGGTTTGTATTACTGGCGGCGAGCCAACAGTTCAAAAAGATATTGGAAAGTTTATCGCAGACCTTAAAGCACTTGGATACTTGGTTAAACTAGATACCAACGGCACTATGCCAGATGTATTACAAAAATTAATCGATGCAAAAAACATCGATTATATTGCCATGGATATTAAAGGCCCTATAGAACGCTATGCTGAGATTACGTCATCGAAAGGTTTTGAAGAAAAAATTCAACAAAGCATTAAAATGATAATGGCATCTGGTATTCCATATGAATTTCGCACCACCATCGCCAAACCGCTGCACAGCATTAACGATTTTAAAGGCATCGGTCAATTAATAAATGGATCGAATTTATATTATATTCAAAATTTTGTTTCTTCCAAACAAGTTGACGATAAAATGACACTTCAACCTTTTTCACAAAGCGAGCTTGAACTTGGCTTATCATTTATTAAAAAATATGTAAATAAAGCGTATATTAGATAAATGGATGCACAAACATATTACAAAAGCTTAAAACTTCCGCCGCTGGCGCCGCCAACTTGGGCTTTTGGCACAGTGTGGCCCATTTTGTACGCAATAATTTTTATTAGTTATGGCAATGTTCTATTCAAAGCAATTAAAGGCGAGGTTAGCTGGTTGTTTACTTTACCATTTGCAATTAATTTAATTGCCAACTTTGCTTTTACCTATTTTCAATTTGGATTAAAAAACAATTATTTAGCAGCTGCCGACGCCTTAATAATGTGGATAACTATCATTATTACAATTATTTTACTTTGGCATAATTATCGAGCACTCGCCTATTGGCAAATTCCATATTTTGTCTGGGTTAGCTTTGCTTCATATTTACAGATAAGCATCGCTATTTTAAATAAATAATTTGACATTTGCGTTACTAATATGTATAATTAATATATCCAAATCGGGATTTTTTTATTTACTAGACGAATAATAATTTTGTCATCCCTGCGCAGGCAGGGATCCAGTCTTTACATATTTATCATATAGATTCCTGCCCGTTCGACAGGCTCAGGGTCTCTAGTGCAATCGAATGACCTTCGCAGGAATGACAGTTGAAAGAATTGATGGAAAAACAAAGTATTAGAAACGTTGCTATCATCGCTCATGTAGACCATGGTAAAACTACCTTGGTAGATTTTTTGTTAAAACAATCTCACACCTTTCGCGATAACGAAGCCGAAATGTCTCAAGATTTAATTATGGACTCTAGCGATCAAGAGCGCGAACGTGGTATTACAATTTTAGCTAAGAATACCGCCGTTATTTATAAGGATACGAAAATAAATATAATTGATACTCCTGGGCATGCCGATTTTGGTGGTGAGGTTGAGCGAACCCTAAACATGGCAGATGGCGCACTATTAGTCATCGATGCTCAAGAAGGGCCAATGGCGCAAACTAAATTTGTGCTTAAAAAAGCGCTAGATTTAGGCCTAAAAGTAATTGTCGTCATTAATAAAATTGACAAACCAAATGCTCGCATAGATACAGTTATTAGTCGCACACAAGATTTGTTTTTAGACTTAGCCACAGACGAAGCTCATTTAGACTTCCCTGTTTTTTACGCTATCGGGCGTGAGGGAAAATCTTGGCCAGAATTACCAGAAAATATGAATGAGCGGGCAGATTTGATCCCAATTTTTGATGCAATTTTAGAGTATGTACCAGAGCCAACCGTAACTGATGGCGATTTTCAGATGTTGGTCACCGCGCTAGATGCCGATTCATATAAAGGCACATACTCAATTGGTAGAATTAGCCGCGGAACGGCAAAACCAGGTTTGAATGTAACCGTTATCGACACACTGAATCATCAAACAAGCGCTCGCATTGAAAAGGTTTTTGTTAACAGGGGATTAAAACGCGTTGAAACAGATATGGCACAAGCAGGAGATATTGTAGCTATAACTGGAATTAAGGGCATTAAAATTGGCGAAACAATTGCCGATAGTAACAATCCCGAAGCTTTGCCAACCATGGCTATAGAAGAACCAACTCTTAAGATGTCATTTTCGGCCAATACTTCTCCTTTTGCCGGCAGAGAAGGCAAATTTGTGACCAGTAGACAAATATTAGAACGTATTCAAAAAGAATTAGAAACAAACGTTTCAATGCGATTAAATATGGCAGACGACGGAACATTTTTAGTGTCTGGCAGAGGTGAACTTCACCTTTCGGTATTTATCGAAACATTGCGCCGCGAAGGATTTGAACTACAAGTAGGTAAGCCACAAATTATCACCAAAGATATTGATGGGGTAACATCAGAGCCAATTGAAGAATTAACAGTAGATGTTGCCAGTGAATTTGCTGGTGCGGTAACAAGTGAAATTAGCCGACGCCGTGGCATCATGCAATATCAAGAAGAGCAAGGCGATGGATCTACAAGTTTGTGTTTTCACATCACTACCCGAGGTTTGCTTGGTTTAAGAAATCAGTTATTGACTCTTTCTAAAGGAACAGCGGTTATTAACTCATTATTCTTGCATTATTCGCCCATGGGCGCACCGATCACTAAAATGCGTCTTGGAGCACTTATGGCTTCACAAAGTGGCAAAGCCGTTACTTATGGTTTGGCCAACGCCCAAGAACGCGGTATTACCTTTATTCCCGCCCAAACAGAGGTTTATGAGGGCATGGTTGTAGGTTTACATTTACGCGAACAAGATATTGAGATTAATGTTTGCAAAGAAAAACAGCTCACTAACGTGCGTGCATCTAGCTCCGATATTGCAGTTCAGTTAACCCCACCAACAATCTTTTCACTCGAACAATCTATCGATTTTTTAGAAGATGACGAGCTATTAGAAGTCACTCCAAAATCGCTTCGAATACGCAAAAAACTACTAAACGCCACCGATCGCAACCGTGCCAGATCTAAATAACATATTCCTTTGCACGTAGGGGCGATTCACGAATCGCCCGTCCATTATTCATGAATCGCCCGCGCTATGTTTTAACGTCCAACGTAGTGGATTAGTCGTAATATATTCTCTAATTTCTTTTAGATCTTTATCATTTCTAATAACATGATCAAAATAACTGCGCTGCCATACGAATCTATCAAATTTTGGCCAACGGAAGAGGAGATGAACAAATCGTCTTTTTTATTCGTTAAAACACACATTTCGACTAGGACGGTTGGTACAAGGGAAAAAACCGAGGCGGTTAAATCTCCCCCTTGTTTGTGCCCAATATAAGTATCTTCATCGGTTTTAACCGTATTTACCGGTAAATCGCTGCCTAACGATTGTTTTAATACTGCAGCAATTTTTATTGCCGCCAACCTACTACTTTGCTGTACAGCAACTGGCGGGCCGGTAACCCCTTCCTTTTCTATAAAGCAGTTTGGATAAAATAAAGTAACGCCGCTTTTGCCCCCAATATCGCAATGCAACCTCAGTAATAGTACTGCATGCGCTTCATTGGCAATTTCGGCTCTTTGGCGATTTGTAACAAACTTATCTTCTGTATCTTTTGTAAGAACGCATTTAATATTATCTTTTTTAAGCGCCTCAACAACATCGTTAGCAATAACCCAATTTAAATGAAGCTCCGATAAACCGTTAGCAGATGCGCCCTTTGATGTTTCAGAAGGATGTCCTGGGTCTATACACACAACCGTGTGTGGCATGCTTTACCCCAATCGTAATGATTTATTTTGCTTTAGAGACTGCAGAATCTATGGCACTTTTTAGTGAATCGTAATCTATATTACCTAAATATTTTACGCCGTTGATGTAGAATGTTGGGGTAGCATTTACTCCTAAAGTGTTGCCATCGGCCGTATCGCGATCAATTTTAGCTTTTGCTTTCTGAGCGGCCACATCGCTTTTAAATTGATCTACATTTAACCCTAAATCTTTAGCGTAGTTGGCAAATATTCCAGCCGCATCGCTACTTTCGCTCCATTCACTTTGTTTTACATATAATAATTCGTGCATTTCCCAAAATTTGCCCTGCGCACCAGCTGCCTCGGCAGATTCTGCTGCCATTGGAGCATTTGCATGTTGAGGTAATGGAAAATTTCGATATACGTATGTTACGTTATCCTTATTTTCATCGGCAATCTTTTTGATGCTAGGAGCCACCGTGCCACAAGCAGGGCACTGATAATCTGCGAATTCAGCAACTACTACCTTTTTCATATCGGATGTTGATTTGTAGCTATTATCGCGTACTAACAAACTAGTATCTACTGTTTCTTCGCCTTTAAAGGCAAAAAATATTACTGCTAAAATAAGTACTAAAACTATGCCAGCAACGGTAATTATTATTCCTGAATCGTTGTTTTTCTTTTTCATAAGCTCCTTTTGTATAGTCAATAGTAGCACAAAAATTACAGAATTTCCAAGTATCAATTTTCAATTTTCAATAAATCTTTATTAGCAAAATGCACCATCCTTCGCTTAGAGCTACGGACGGAACGGCGGTCAGCAAAGGATACAAAGGTCATAGTGATTGAGTATTCTTTGAAAATTGAAAATTGATAATTGATAATTGTAGCCGCAGGCTTTTTATAGTACTATCAACTCATCATGAGCGAAATTAAATTATATTCCACCCTTACTAAAACTATCGAAACTTTTAAGCCAATCAAAACTGGCGAAGTTGGCGTTTACTCTTGTGGCCCAACTGTTTATAACTTTGCCCATATTGGTAATTTACGCGCATATGTGTTTGCCGATACCTTGCGGCGCATGTTTGAGTTTAATAATTACAAGGTTAATCAGGTAATAAATATAACCGATGTTGGTCATTTATCTAGCGATGCCGATGAAGGCGAGGATAAGTTAGAAAAAGGGGCAAAACGTGAACATAAAACTGTCTGGGAAATTGCCGAATTTTACACCAATGCATTCAAAGCCGATTTACTGGCATTAAATATCGAAATACCAGAAAAAATGCCTAAAGCAACCGATAATATTGATGAGATGATCGAAATTGTTAAAGTATTAGAAACAAAAGGGTTCACCTATAGCGCTGGTGGTAATATTTACTTTGATACCGCAAAATTCCCTAACTATTACAATTTGCAAGGCGCAAAGCCAAAAGACCAAGATTTAAGCGCGCGGGTAGAGTTAGACCAAAATAAGAAACACCCAACAGACTTTGTGCTGTGGTTTACGCAACATAAATACGGCGAGCATGCGATGCTTTGGGATTCACCATGGGGAAAAGGTTTTCCTGGGTGGCATATTGAATGTTCGGCTATGGCTACTAAATATTTGGGCGAACATTTTGATATTCATACAGGCGGGATCGATCATATTTCTGTTCACCACACTAACGAAATTGCTCAAAGTGAAGGTGCTTTTGGCCATAAATGGGTAAATTGCTGGATGCACAATAACTTTGTTAATGTAAAAGATGGCGAAAAAATGGCCAAATCTTCTGATAATTTTTTACGCCTACAAACACTTATTGATGCGGATTACGATCCGTTAGATTATCGCTACTACTTACTGGGTGGACATTATCGTAGTGTTATGAATTTTAGTTACGAAGCGTTAGATGGAGCGAGGAATGCTAGAAATAGGTTAAAGAACATGTTGTCTGGCCTAAAAAATGAGGTGGCAGAAGGCAAGGATCCCATCCTTCGCTCAGAGCTACGGAGGGCACAGCAGGAAGCAGACGTAAATGACAAATATTTTCAATTGTTTACTGAGAAAATAAATGATGATTTAAATACCCCAGAGGCATTAGCAGTGCTATGGAGTATGCTTGGAGATAAAGTATTGTTACCTGAATCGAAGATTGAATTGACTAAAAAATTTGACGATGTTCTTGGATTAAAACTTTTAGATAATGAAACGGATGCTATCCCAGAAAAAGTTACGGGTCTCGCCCAAAAACGTCAGGTTGCCCGTCAAAACAAAGATTGGTCAGAATCTGATAAACTGCGCGAAGAACTTGCTAATTTAGGATATGAAATATTAGATCGAGAAGATAGGTACGAACTCAAAAAGAAATAATTGTAACCCACTTTTTAGCGTGTTAAAAGCCAGACTAAAGTCTGTACTACATTTTTTTAATTAACGCGCTATTTCTTTGCAATCATTACAAATTCGGTGGTAGAATAATATTATTGGAGGGTAATGAAAAACACTAAAGAACTATCTTTAGCTATAACTGTAATCATTAGCGCGGCTTTAGGTTTTACTATCCTTAATCTTGCGACAAATAATCCTTGGTTATTACTGATAGCATTAATTCCCTTGCCATTATTTTGGGCCATTCAAATATCACTTTCTAAAAACTATTATGTTTTTTTAGCCACAGCAATCATTTCAGTTGCCACTTTCTTTATCATATTCCCAAATAAACCTTACTATTGGGCATCTGCATTATTTGCCGTTATTTTAATGTTTTACGGATTTGTTGTATGTAATAATGCTAAAAAGACTTTACTTAAAGTATCTGTTGGTAGCATTGCTAATACACCACTGTCGTATATAATGTATGGCTTGGTAACTATTTTTTCGTTGGCGGCCTATTATTCAACACCAATTCAAAACATGAAGACCAGTTTTCACATACCGCCTAAATTGATCGAGATTTCTGCTAGCAAAATTATTCCTGGATACGATAGCGACGCTACAATAGATTCTTTAATTTTAAATGCTATCAAATTGCCAGATGGTGAAATGATTTCTAGCGAAGAAAAAGTTTTGATAATGCAACAGCTAGGAATTGATAAATATAATTTGCAAGGCGATGAAAAACTTTCTGATAAACCCCAAGTTTTAGGCGATATTGTCAATTCGCAAATTGAGAAATCTATTGGCAGCTTAGGAGACTTTATCCCATTAGTAGTTGCATCAACACTTTGGACGGTTTTAATCGTAGTTGCCAAAATGCTAATTCCGATAATTTTACTATTAGATTCATTGTTACTAAAATTGTTGATAAAAATTGGATTTGTTACAGTTACAACAACCACCGTGGAGCGCGAAGAATTAGGCTTTTAAATACAAAAAAAACCACCCGCAGGTATTTCTACCCTTGGGTGGTTTTTTATTTAGCTTGTTAGCTTAACGTCGGTCTGAACGATAGTTGTTACCACCGCCACTATGGCTTCCACCATAGCTACCGCCACCAAAACCACCACGATCTTGGCGTGGGCCACGATCGTCGCGTTCTCTAGGTGGTCTAGCTTCATCAACAGTTAATTTTTTACCATTAACATCTTGATTAGCTAAAGCTGTTTTGGCTGCTTGTGCTTCTTCTTCTGTTTCAAATTCAACAAAAGCGAAACGCACGTTACCGGTAAATCTATCGGTTACCATAAAAACAGATACGATGTTTCCATAAGGTGAAAACATTTCACGTACTTGCTCTTCGGTAGCGTCAGATGCAATACCAGCTACAAATAATTTTTTAGCCATTATTCCTCTTTACAAATCTTACTTAAAAAACTGTAGGTCGACCTTTCAACTTGCTTAAGACTTTCAAAGAGGAACGAATGAGGGTAATCCCCAAATTTAGACTCTATACTTACAGGCAAATGAAATCCTACTTTGTTTTATTATACTCTGCAGTGTTTTAAAAAGCAATAGCACAACGATAAAAGAGGCTTGTCAAACACTTTTGCAAATGCAGAGTGCAGAATAGGTTCGACAAGCTCACTACAGGTGCAGAATTTTGGAATATCTATTATAGGGTAGTCCTCATCCGATGTGGACAGCCTCTGTACTCATCGGATGGTGCAAAAGGGTTGTTCCCTGCGGAGCTTCTGGCGAAGTAGGGTGCAACCCTAAACACGTATGCACACATGTTGGAGGGTTGCACCCTCATCAGATGAGGGAACAACCCTTGTTGCGCAAAGCGCTTCCGCCCTGTCGACCAAATTATCATTTATCCGCACACCTCCGAGGAGTCCAGCGACTGTCCACCCTCCTACGCGTAAAGCTACGGAAGGGCACGGCCTACGCAGGAGCGCTACACGTTTCATGCTCTATGTTCTTTGTTCTATGTTCGCTGCTCGCTAATTAGATGCGGGAAAAATGGAGTTATTAACCGTATCGGCAAATCCCACGATTTCATTTCTAAAAAAGAGAAAGAAGGCAATGGCTATGGCTATGCCAATGCATCCTAAAATTAAAATCATCCGATCTTTGTTCATCTTACCTCTTCTATCAATAAAGTTGATTTAATATTAATAAGTAATTACTGAACGGCAAAAACGACAATATCCGCATCTGGTTTTGTCTCACCAGTGGGAAAGGTTCCTACTTCGCCACCAAGCAAAGATGCTATTTGAGTTGCTTGACTAGAAAAACCACCAGCAAGGTCAACGACAATTGTTTGAGCATATGTTTTATTTTGTGCGCTTTTACCATCATTAGTAATTGTAATATCCGCAACATCTTTTATCTTTGTCTGAGCCTTATCGGTTACCCCTGCTTTTGTTGTACCATTTAGCAACGCCACTCTTGCTGTCGATGTAACTAGAGGCGAAATTTCAATTATCTTGTTCAAAGATGGCCTGTAAAGAATTGCTTTTTTCGCATCCATAAACACTAGAATTTTATCGCCGTTTTCTGAGTTATTAAAAAAAGCTTGATCTTTTAATTTTTCTTTATCCAAAACGGTTGCTACCGTTGGCGTTCCAAAAGGCAGGACCATCAGCTTTGATACTTTTTCGACCAACCATGTAGTTTCTTCTTGAGAAATAATATTTGGATCTTTTTTTACTTTTTGATATTTATTATAAAAATAATAAGTCGTGCCTGCCATCCCCCCAATAATCAATAATACAGCAATAATCATTAATGTTTTCCAAGATACAAATTTTCTGAAAAATCTTTTCATTTTTCTCCTTAATATTGCGTCTTTTCGACTTCATTATATGTCATTCCGAGCGCAGTCGAGGAATCTATCATGTACTTCAATAGACCACCTCTTCAACCCTTATGATGACACCAGTGTGTTAATTTATCAATAGCCAATTCGCGCTATTTACGGTTCCGTCTGACATATATATTTTATGATTGGTTGTATCAACATAAATATCCCCAACCCTTACTGGCGTTGTAATTGGCGCAGCAGTACCGGTGGTAACTCCAGGAATCGCCTGTCTTTGCGTTGAACCAGCAACTCCACCGGTTGCTGTCATATAAAAAGTATCTCCTACAAATTCAATCGCACCCGCCTCTTCAGTTGCCAGTAAAGTTCCTGTTGTAAACTTAAGTGGTGCAGTAGAAACAGCAGCGGTGCCAGCAGGCAAATGCAATCTTGCAGCAGGAGAAGTAACAGCAATACCAAGATTTCCGGTTGAAATTGATGTCCCCGTAGATGTTAAACCAGTTCCATAAAGTAAATTACCAATGTCTAGTGAGTTACTTGTTGTAACGGCCGGGGCATCAATATCGTGGCCAATAATTATATTATTATTGCCAGAGGTTAATGCATCTGCAGCTTGATATCCTATTAGAATATTATTATCTGCACCAGCAATAAGTCCATATCCCGCTTTGTAACCAATAATAATGTCGTTATTTATTTTGCTATTTGAATAAGTACCGCCCGTGCCTGCAGCGTAACCAATTCCAATATTATTGCTACCGCTAACATTGTTAAGCGCAGCCCAACCCATAGCAACATTGTAATTACCGCTTGAATTAAACTGAAGTGCGTTAAGACCGACTCCAGTATTACCAATGCCAGTGATATTACCGTTTACAGACTGCAAACCAACGGCAGTATTGTCGCTACCAACCGTATTGTTATATAAAGATGTATATCCAACTGCAGTATTATTGTTTCCGGTTCTATTCATAGGCATCGCGTTCCACGAGCCTATTGCAGTATTGTATGATCCTGTAGTATTACCAGTTAAAGCATAATAGCCAAATGCTCCGTTTCTCGAGCCTGTTGTATTAGCATATAGCGCCTTAAATCCAAAAGCGGAATTAAGGGTGCCAGAGGTATTATTGAACATTGCCTGATACCCAACCGCTGTAGCTCTAATACCGGTTGTCAGACCTTTTAGGGCCTGGTAGCCAATACCCACGCTTTGTGTGGCAGATGTTGTAGCCGAAAGCCCAACGCCCTCACCAATAAACGTGTTTCCAAGGGTTGATCCGCCACTCGCACCACCACTGCGCATCTCAACACCTAATACACCACTGCTGTTTAACAAATTACCAATCGAAGCCGTAGTTGTTATTTGTTTTACAGAAATACTATCTAATGTTCCAGTCCAAGTTGCGCTTGGAACAAAAGTTAATGGATCGGATGTTGTTGCGGTAATAACCTGAATGTCACCATACGTACCAGCGGTCTGGCCGATGGGTACGCCGCTCACGCTACCAATTGTTGGGGTTATTGAACCATAGCTTACGTCCTTAACAGAAACAGCATCAATTGTTCCCGCCCAAGTGGCGCTAGGAGTAAATATTAATGCTCCAGTACCGCTTGCAGTAATTGCCTGTGTTTGAGTGGTTGTGCCAGCATAATGGCCAATAGGGCTGCCGTTAGCTCCACCAATATTTGGCGTTAATGTTCCTGCAGTTGTAGTTACAGCTGTAAATGTTACCTGATATTTATGTCCACTAATTGGCGCAAGGGTAAGTGCGGTGTTGTCGAGCGTTACTGCGTTTGCTCCAGCAACATGAGTGTTAACATTTCCTGCAATTGTCCAGCCAACTCCGGTCCATTTGCCTGTATCTGATGAAAAATCTCTATCTGCTGCAGCAACAATCATTTCTGTAGCTGCAGAAGTTACTGCGGTAAAACTAATTTGATATGTTTTTCCCGCAATTGGCGCTGTAGTAAGAGCTGCACTATTAAGCGTAAGAACATCTGCTCCAGATACAGAGTGATTTTCTTTTGATCCAGAAACAGCCCAATTTGTTCCAGTCCAATTACCTGTATCAGCAGAAAAGTCACGGTCAGCAAGATTGGTGATTAGCTCAGATCCAATTACCGCTTCTGTTGTAACGCCCTTAATGGTTAACATTGCTGTTGGACTAGTTGTACCAATACCAACATATCCGTTTGTTGTATCTACATTTAGCACATTAGAAATACCGTCTGCTTTATTAATTTGAAATGCGGTAGTTGAATCAGCTTCTGGTCTAATTTTTGATGTTACAAGACCACTAGAGAAAGTGCTTTCTGTTGATGTAGAAGCACCACGTCCAGTGACCAATGCTAGAGTAGCTAGTTCTGATGAAAGCTTGCTATTAAAAATACTCCAATCACTAGAAGAAAGAGCGCCAGTTGATGAGGTAGAAGATAATCCTAAACTTAAAGCTTGACCAGATAAACTTAAGCCACTTGATGTGCCTAATGTAAGTGAATCATGAACAGAATCTGCTGTTAGATATAATCCGGCTGGCTGTTTACTGTTAAATAACCGCCAATCACTAGAAGAAAGAGCGCCAGTTGATGAGGTAGAAGATAATCCTAAACTTAAAGCTTGACCAGATAAACTTAAGCCACTTGATGTGCCTAATGTAAGTGAATCATGACTGCTTAGTTGCAAACCATCTTCTTTATCTGATAAAGATGTAAACAGATCTTTCAATTCAGTTATTTGCTTACTATCTATGCTTTGGCCAAACTCAATACCAGTAATAGCAGTTTGGTTCTGATTATTTTTATTTACAATTTCTTGATAATTACTTTCTAAGCGTTTATTAAACACAGTCCCAGCTAAAGATGCCGAAATTAACAAACCACCAAAGATTAATACAACTGGTACAGAAAAAGCACGATAATAGTGTTGTCTTAAATATTTAAAACGCATTTACCAATCTCACTTTGTAATAATTATACAATAATAGACAATACAGACCAACAACATCCTATATTTGTTCATCAAAATCCTTGTTAATTATAATATTACCACATTTTGTAATTCTTCTAATACTGACGACATTCATGACAATGTAAGTATCGGATTTATATCATTTATATTATGTAGATTCCTGCCTTCGCAGGAATGACAATGGATTCCCCCCCCCCCCTCATGCCCTTCCATGGACATAACCCAATAATTCCTTTACAATACTAACTGTCACATTAGGGAGATTATATGGAAACAGTCATAAGTGTTAAGAATTTAGAAAAAAAATATGGCGCATTTACTGCCGTTAATAATATATCTTTTGAAGTACAAAAGGGCGAAATTTTCGGGCTGCTAGGCGAAAACGGTGCTGGTAAAACCACCACGCTAGAAATGATTGAGGGCTTAAGAAAACCCACGAGTGGCGAAATAACCATTTTAGGTATGAATGCAGAGAAGGAAAAAGACAAAATTAAAGTTAAAATTGGTGTACAACTACAATCTAGTGCTTATTATGCATTTTTGACCCTAAAAGAAATTTTGCAACTATTTGGACAGTTTTACCCAACTCACCAAGACCCAATGCAATTATTAGAATCGGTAAACCTTAAAGAAAAAGCTAACTCTTATATCGGAAAACTCTCTGGAGGTCAAAGGCAACGCTTTTCCATAGTGGCTAGTTTAATTAACGACCCAGATATTGTCTTTCTAGACGAGCCAACTACAGGGCTAGATCCACGCGCTAGGCGCAAATTATGGGATTTGATTACCGAAATTAAAAAACAAGGTAAAACTATCGTATTAACCACCCACTACTTAGAAGAGGCAGAGATGCTGTGCGATCATATTGCCATTATGGAAAATGGCAGCATTATTGCTAAAGATAAAACGCACAAACTTATCGAGATGGCCAAAACACCGTTTAAATTAAACTTTTTTGCACCTAAAATAACTGGCGCAGAAGTTGCAGAGCTTGGTAAAATTGCACCAGTGCATGAGTTAGTGGGCAAATCTCATTATTATGAAATGGGTATTCAAACACAAAAAGATTTAGATACTGCCATTACATTATTACAAGCTGGATCACCAGAAAGCTTTACTGTTGGCCGCGCTAGCTTAGAAGATGTGTTTATTGAGTTAACTGGCAAGAAACTGCAAGAAGACGAGGGCAAAGATGATTAATTTATTTGTTTCTAACTTAAAAATGTTGGTGCGCAATCGCCAACAACTGTTTTGGTCGCTCGCTTTTCCATTGATTTTTACCGTAATTTTTGGCTTCTTCTTTGGCTCTGGATCATCTTCTGCTGGAACAGTGGCGTTAGTAAAGCAATCTAATTCTAATGTCGCCAACACCTTAAGTGATGGCATTACCCAAACTGATTTATTCAAAGTTAAAACGTATGCGACAGAAGACGAAGCCAGAACACAGTTAAAAAAGAACCAGGTAACTGCCATAGTGGTTATTCCAACATTATTTGGAGAGCAGAGCGCAAATGGCACAACCACCGTCAATATCATTTCCAACCCCAGCAACGCGCAATCGAATTCGATTATAAATGGTTTTATTAGCCAATATTTAACCCAAATAAACTACCAAATTCAAAATGCCAAACCAATCTATTCTACTTCGACCGAAAACTCATCAAGTGGCAGCTTTAGCTACTTTGATTTTGTGCTAGTTGGCTTAATTGGCATGGCGCTAATGAACTCTAGCATTCAAGGCGTTAGCATCACCATGTCTAAATATCGCGAAGATCAGATATTAAAACGCCTTACCACCACCCCATTAAAACCATGGAAATTTATCGTATCCGAAGTAGCGGCAAGATTATTGGTTAATGTAATTCAAATTAGCCTAATTCTTGGCATTGGTATTCTTGGTTTTCACGCAAAAGTTGGAAGCGCAATTCCAATTATCATGCTGCTATCACTTTTGGGAGCAATTTTATTCCAATTAATTGGATTCTCAGTTGCTGCTAGCGTAAAAACTGCCGATGCTGCAGAGGGCATGTCTACCGCAGTTGCCATACCGATGATGTTTTTAGCGGGTGTATTCTTTCCTATCGATCAATTACCAAAGTGGCTATTTTCAATTATTCAATATTTACCCCTCGCTCCACTTTTACGGCTGATGCGTGGCGCTGCCCTTGAATCGACATCAATATTTGAAAACCCAATTAACATTGCCATTGTTAGTGGATGGATAGTTGTTCTATTAATTTACTCTTCAATGAGGTTTAGGCTGACAGAAGAGTAGAACGTTAGGTTTTAGGTGATAGGTTGTAGGTTGTAGAGGCTAGATCGTTATTTTATTATAAGTAGGGCATTACTGTAGAACGTAGGGGCGAAACCCATGTGTTCACCCGCAAATAGATATTCCACCTAAACCCTATTGCCTTAAACCGTATTCAATTAATTAGATACCTTTTTCGCAAGAGGAAGGGTCGCCTTGCTTCGTTGCGCGCTGCGCACGAACTTGGGGCGACCCGATTTTGATTGGTGCGGACAACTTTCATTGCCCCTGCCACCTAAACTGAGAGATACCAAACACTTTCCTAGATTCTACCAGTCCCGCGCCCAGTAGCTCCAAAACGATTAACCTCACCATTTCATAGTCTGGGCTGTAACTGCCGTTTTCGGGCTTCTTTAAAGCAGCCATGAGCCCGGTAATCGACCACCATACGTCATCGTAGCCGATTATATCGCGTACTACTGTTTCTAAGGTTCTGTATAGCACCTTCTCCTCCTTGGAGCAGCAAGCGTTAGTATACTTATACCATTTTTATGCTTAAGTTACCACTCATTTTAACTCATCACCCCTTGCCATCATTGACATTCGGCTTATGTTCGGTCTATTATTAAAAGGCGGGGCGTGAGTTTCATATGTCACAAAGAAATCACGACAGAAATCATGTCATTCCCATTAACGCTGTCATTCCCGTGAAAACGATGGGAATCATGTCGTTCCCATTAACGCTGTCATTCCCGTGAAAACGGGAATCTATATAAATAATAATATTAATGGATTCCCGTTTTCACGGGAATGACAATTAAATAAAGCAAGAATGACAATCGAATAAGGTTGTAATGACAGTTAATAAGGTGCGAATGACAATTAAATAAAGTGGAAGTAACACGTTAGGAAATGGAATGCAAAATAAACAATTTTATATTTATATCTTAACCAGTCACCACTATGGCACATTATATATTGGTGTTACTAACGATCTTACCAGACGCATTTATGAGCATAAACATGATTTAGAAGACGGATTTTCGAGAAAATACGGCGTTCACACTTTAGTTTATTTTGAAACTACACCGGATATCTATTCTGCTCTAACAAGAGAGAAACAGATGAAGAAATGGAATAGAAAATGGAAAATAGAGTTGATAGAATCCAAAAACCCAGAATGGAAAGATCTTTATCAAGATTTATTGTAGATGGATTCCCGTTTTCACGGGAATGACAATTAAATAAAGTGGGAATGACGATCGAATAAGGTGTTAATGACAATCGAATGAAATGAGAATGACAATTAAATAAAGCAAGAGTGACAATAAAAGAAATGTGTACGACGATTAAATAAAAAGAAAATGACGACCGTTATAAGCTTTTGACTTTTTACTTTAACTTCTGGCCATCAAACACACCTCCAAGGAGTCCAGCGGCCGTCCAACGTCAAAAGTGTCAGATTTGCCACATTGATACATTCATTGAAAATTGAAAATTGGGATTTGAAAATTATTTATACGGGTTCCCGTTTTCACGGGAATAACAATTAAATAAGCCGCGGATGACAATTAAATAAAGCAGGAATGACGAATGGCGGAGGAGCAGTGTCAATTTTTAATCAGACTCCAGAAGACTATGCAATCCTGTTTTTAGATATGGATGCGTTTTTTGCTAAATGCGAGCAAGAATGCCATGCAGATTTGCGGGGAAAGCCGGTTGGCATTACCCCGCAACTAGTTGGCTCGGGCTGCATTATTGCCTCTTCCTACGAAGCTAAAAAGTTTGGCGTTAAAGTGGGCGTTACTGTGTCCGAAGCTCAGCGCATTTGCCCACAAATTATCATCGTAGAGGCTAATCCTAAACTCTACACCGTATTTCACAAAAAAATCTTAGCCGTTTTACAAGATATTTCGCCGTGGGTTAGCGTTAAGAGTATTGACGAGTTTTCGCTCAAGATTCCCCCTACCGAGCGCGATTATTTTAAGGTAATGTCTGTTGGCCAATTGATTAAAACCCGCATTAAGCAAGAGGTGGGCGAATACACCACCACCACTGTTGGCATTGGGCCTAATTATTTTTTAGCTAAAATGGCTGCCGAAACACACAAACCAGACGGGCTGTATGCCACCAATTTAGAACGGATCGATATCGATTTCGGAAAATTATCTTTAACCGATTTATGTGGCATTGCCAAAGGGTTATCACGTAAATTAAAATCGGAGGGTATTTTTGATACTGCTCAATTTTTAGCCGCCGATATTAAAGTATTACGCCATATTTTAGGTTTTGCTGGCGAACTTTGGTGGCATCGGCTACGCGGGTATGAGGTAGATGATGTGCAATTCAATCGCTCTAATATTGGACACTCTCATGTTTTGCCACCAGAGTGGCGCAGCCCAGCAAAAGCCGAGCACGTTTTACATAGACTAGTGCACAAAGTAGGCCAACGTTTACGCAACGAGGGGTTTTGGGCTAAAAACTCTTATTTAGTGATTAATTACTTAGATAGTGGCGTTTATTTTGATCACCGCAAAACAATTCCTTATTGCGACAGTCAAACTATGGTTAATTTAGCATCGGAAATGTATCAGCTGCGTGATTGGCCGGGCAAGCAAATTCTGCGCCTTTCGTTTAGTGTTAGCGAGCTAGTAGAGGGTAAAGCTTATCCCGAACCACTCTTTCCAGAAATGCAACGCTCGCTTCATTTAACTCGCGCACTAGATAGAATTAACGATAAATTTGGCCGCGACACCATATTCTCGGCTGTTATGCTGGGTGCACAGGAGACTGCCCCAGACAGAATTGCATTCGGCAAACCAATCAGCTAGGCAGCGGCTGACGGGTTGCAGACGGCAGGAGTAATGGCTTGGAATGACAAATCAAATCTAAAAAGGGTTGTTCTCTGCGAAGCTTGACGCATTATGGTTCAACCCTAACCTAATCGCCTCAGGGGGTATGAGGCGATTAGTATTATGTGTTTTATGCCATATGCTCCAAGTTTCAAGTTCCATGCTTCATGCTCCATGTTCCCTGTTCATTAATAATATGTTACGATTATATAAAAGAGGAAAATATGACAGAACAGAAATCTATTCTTATTGCCGAGGACGAAAAGGCAATCGCAAAGGCATTACAACTTAAGTTAGAGCATGAGGGATATTTGGTTATAGTAACAAATAACGGCAACGAGGCATTAGAATCAATGAAACACAATCGCTTTAATTTGGCCATTTTAGATTTAATGATGCCAGAATTAGATGGCTTTGGCGTACTAGAGGAAATGAAAAAAACTGGTGACCATACACCAACCATTGTAGCTTCAAACTTAAGCCAAGATGCAGACGTAGAGAAAGCCAAAAGTCTGGGCGTAACCGATTATTATGTTAAATCGAACACATCTTTAGCACAAATTGTTGAAAACATTAAAAAAATTATCGGATAACATAAAGATCGTTACTTAGGAGGGGCATGAGTACTTACAACGATCAAAAGATCGCGGAAATTCTATTACGCGAGAATTATATTTCTCGTGAAGATTTAGATAATGCAACAACCACGGTTAGTAAAAATAAATCATCTCTGATTGATTATTTAATTTCGAGCGGGCTCATTACCAACCAACTCCTTGGGCAAGCGGTGGCAGAGTCAATTAACCTACCTTTTGCCGATTTAGCATCACGCTTACCTACTCGCGATCAAGTACTAATGACACCTGAAGAAGTGGCAAAAAAATATCGTTTTACGGTGTTTACTCAAGATAACGACAGTATAACTTTAGCCACAGACAACCCTGAGCTGAATACTAAATTGAAGGTTATAACAGATTTATTTGGCAAGCGAAAAATTAACATTGCTTTTGCCTTAACCAAAGAGTTAGACGAAGCATTTGATTTTTATCGCAAACCACTTTCTACTAGGTTTACTTCTATTATTAAAGATGACCAACATGTTGCACCTGAGTTGATAGATGAGATATTCAAAGAAGCACTTTCTTACCACGCTTCTGATATTCACTTTGAACCGCAAGAAAACGATGACGTAGTTATTCGTTTTAGGGTAGATGGTGTATTAAATGAAGCAGGTAGAATTCCTAAAGAATTTTACAAAAATGTTGTTAACCTAATCAAAGTAATGTCAAGATTACGTGTAGACGAGCATACCGCAATTCAAGATGGTGCAATTCGCTACGAAAAAGATGAAAAAATCGTCGATATGCGTATTTCTATTGCGCCAATACTAGATGGGGAAAAAATTGTTATTAGATTGCTAGCAGAGTACATCCGCGGATTTTCTCTAGAAGATATTGGGCTTTCACCCTCAAACCAAAAGAAGATTAGCGATGCAGCAAAGAAACCATTTGGAATGATTCTAGTTTCTGGCCCAACCGGATCTGGCAAAACAACAACGCTTTACTCTCTATTAAAATTATTGAACCGTGGTGATGTAAACATCACAACCATCGAAGATCCAGTTGAATATCGCATCGCAGGTGCAAATCAGATTCAGGTAGATGCTAAAATAGATTTGACTTTTGCCCGTGGATTACGCTCAATTATTCGTCAAGACCCAAATATTATCTTAGTTGGAGAAATTCGTGATAAAGAAACTGCCGAAATTGCAGTAAATGCCGCCTTAACCGGACATTTATTATTTTCCACTTTTCATGCCAACGACGCCGCCACTGCTATCCCCCGCCTTCAAGAAATGGGTGCCGAGCCTTTCTTATTAGCATCAACACTCGAGATGCTTGTATCACAACGTCTTGTCCGCAAAATTTGCGAGAGTTGTCGATATAGTCAAGAAGTTGAGCGTGATACTTTTGCGCCAATATTACCCAACATTACCGATTTTTTTGCAAGCAAAACTATAACTATTTATCGTGGCAAAGGATGCAATACTTGCAATCAAACAGGATATAAGGGCCGATCAGCTATTTTTGAAATTATAGATATTACACCAGAAATGAAAGATTTAATTCTTACCCATCCTTCAAGCAAACAAATATGGGAGCTGGCAAGTAGCCAAGGTTCTATAACTATGTTTCAAGACGGCATTTTAAAAGTGGAGAAAGGTGTTACAACACTAGAAGAAGTAATACGAGTAGCCTCTCCTACAATTTACAAAAAAGAGAGTAGGGGTTAGGGTGAAGGCAAAAGGGGCAGGTTTTAGCCTTTTCGGAGTAAGCCAAAGCGAATTGGCTAACTTTACAAAAAATTTATCTGTAATTATTAAATCGGGTGCCACAGTCTCTGATGCACTAAATGCAGCAATCAGCCAGCTTCGAAATGGATATTTTAAACGCGTATTGCAAATAGTTTTGAGCGATATTAAAGAAGGATCGGCTTTATCAACCTCACTCGCAAAGTTCCCGCGCGTATTCGATAAATTTTTTCTTAGCGTCATTAGTGTTGGAGAAGAATCTGGTACACTCGAAAAAAATTTGCAATATCTGTCTGTTAGGGCCGCTAAAGACTTAATGTTAAGGCGCAAAGTTAAAGAAGCATTGTTTTACCCCACCATTGTCATTTCTGCTACCCTAATAGTTGGTTTGGGGATAAGTATTTTTATACTGCCAAAAATGAGTGATTTATTTAAATCTTTCGATGTTTCGTTACCAACAATTACACTCTGGCTACTAAAATTTTCTGACTTTATGAGACAATATAACATATTGGTTGTTGTAGGCGTAGTTCTAATATATTTTGCTTTCAAGTTAGTGACGCAAGCAAAACCCATTAAGCCTAGTTGGCTAGCTTTTTTAACAAACATGCCCGCTATCGGCAACTTCTTAGTAGCTGTCGAAACATCATCATTTTGTCGCAACTTGGGAATTATGATGGAAAGCGGCTTACCGATAAACCACGCTCTTAAAGTAATGGACAACACAACTCAAAACGGAATATTCCTAAAGTACATTAATCTTTTACACAAAGGGGTTAACAATGGGCAATCTATTTCTGATCAGCTTAGCTCTGCCTTGTATCCAAAATTCCCCGCTATGGCCAAAACAATTATTAGCACTGGAGAAAAAAGTGGCCAATTGAGTGAGATGTTAATTTACTTGGGCGACTATTACGAATCAGAAACAGAATCGCAGACAAAGAATCTATCAACAGTATTAGAACCTGTACTATTACTTTTTATTGGTCTAATAGTGGCGGCTGTTGCTTTGGCAGTGATATTACCAATATACCAGCTTACCGGCTCAATAAAGAGATAGATTTATGAAAATATTACGCTCATTCAGTTTTATAGAATTATTATTAATAATTAGTATTATTAGTATATTACTAGCTAGCGCTAGTCCATTTTATAGCAGATTTGTTAATCAAAACAACGTAACTAACATAAGCGATCAGATTGTAAGCAATATTCACAAAGCGCAAAGTTATGCAATTGCCAGTAAAAACAACAGTGATTGGGGCATAAACTACAGCGCACCTTCTTTAACACTTTATCGTACCAGTGATAATCAAGTCTTTGATACATTTAATGTTGACAGCGCCACCACAATTTCTGGTCTAACCACATTAGTATTTAGTAAGCCGACTGGCCTACCAAGCGCAACCCCAACCATAACAATATCTGCTAGTGGCAACTCTAGAGTTATTACAGTTAATAGCCAAGGAGTGGTAGATGTTCAATAAGAGAAAATTAAATTCATATTCCTTAATAGAGTTAATATTAGCAGTAGCGCTTTTTGCCATCTTTGCCTTTGGCGCGACTGGAGTAATTGTACAAGGCATTGAAGCAAACCGGTTAGCCTCTGAACAGTCTGTTGCCACCAACTATGCAAATGAAGGTATAGAGGCGGCTAGATCTATCCGCAATCAAGCATTTTCTAATTTAACGAACACAGCAGGAACAGGGATTACGCAATCCGCAGGTCTTTGGGCATTTAATGGCGCAAATAACGTCTTTGATTCTAGGTTTACCCGCATTATTAGCATCTCTAGTGTCAATCGAGACGGCAGTGGGAATATTGTGGCCTCTGGCGGAACAACAGATACTAAAACAAAAAAAGTTACCTCAACGGTAACTTGGAATGCAGGACCGTTGCGTAACAACTCAGTTGCACTATCTGAATATTTTACCAATTGGTCTGCTGCAATTCCTCAGACGGCAAAAGGAGGCGTGCTCGTATATGGCGATGGAGGAGTAGCTACGGATTCTGTATTGTATAAAATTTTCGATGCTAATGCCTCTACATGGAGTGCGCCACAAAGCGTGGCAGATATTGACGGTGCAACAACTAACAGGTCGCTCCGCGCCACAAAACTTTATGCCTCCGCAACGCGCAATGAAAAAATATTATTAACCAGACATTCAAATAATACAAATCAATATATCTATGGGCAAGTTTTTAATGGAACCACTTGGAGCAATGTTCAACTTTTATCATCTTGGGCCAATAACACTTTCTTAGATGTACAAAACTTTGATGGCACGTATTTAGCAAACGGTGATTTTTTAACCATGTATTCCGATAACTCTACGACGCCGAAATTTAGAGTTTGGAATGGCTCTGTTTGGGGATCTCAAATCTCATCACAAAATGTTGGTGGTGTCCCAAATTATATTATCACTCGCACAAGGCCAGGAACAAATGAGATTATGGCAGTAACTTTTGATCAATCAAGTGACACAAATAGCGAATACTTTAATGGTGGAACGTATATATCTGGCAACTGGGTTCTATCTTCTGAACACGCAACACAGGCGCCTGTTAATACTAAACGTATTGTTGACTTTGAATGGAGTTCGGGATCATCAACAAAAGGTTTGATGACATATAGCAATAACGCAAACGACAGGTCTATAAGATATAAAGTATTTACAGCCAATGGCTCTGGAGGTGGAACTTGGGGCACTGTTTCTAACGGGGCAAATGAGGGATCAGCTGGTACAAGACTTGGGGTTCTGAGGACAATAACCAGACCGAGTTCGAATGAATTCTTAGCTTGTAGCCAAAATACAGTACCTCAAATAATCTGTTACCGCCGGGACATCGCTCAAACACTTACAAATCCAATTAATCAAATTATTGCCTCAGTGGCTGATGCGGGAATACAAAAATCATTTGACATAGGCTACGAACAACCAGGTGGAACATACGCAATATCGGTATACAGTGATAACTCAATCACACCTCGGATTAAAAAGTATAACCCTTCAAACAATACATTTGATGCGACGACAACAGATATGACTAATCTTAATGGTACGCTAAAAACAGCGAGAATTATCTCTCAACCAACCACTAACAACATAATGATCCTATTGGCAGATAGCAACATGCGCACATACAGCCAAGTTTGGGATGGGACTAACCATGCGCTATTTTCAACCGCAAATGCGTGGGGATTTAATACACATGGCATAAATGGCTCTGCAGTTGTTAATTATTATTACGACTTTGCTTGGGACAATTTTTAGCTTTTAGCGAATAAAATTATGAAAAACCTACAACCTACAACCTACCACCCACAAACTCAGAAGTCATTTACTCTAATCGAATTATTGTTGTATCTTGCAATTGTGACAGTAGTATTAACTTCACTGGTATTATTTGCTTGGAATATTATTGAAACTGGTGCAAAAAGTGGCAACCAAGAGATGGTGACGTCTGAGGCCAAAATGTTAAGCGAAAAAATTGGATATCAAATCCGCAATGCCAACGATATCAACATTGCTTCCTCAAATTTTGGAGTAAATTTAGCAACAACTCCCGGTAATAAAATATCACTAGCTAACAACGCCCCTAATAATCCGACATTAATAGATGCACTTAACGGCCAAGCGCGCATAACTCTTGGCGCAAGTGCAGCTGTTACTTTAAATTCTACGAATACAAATTTGACAAATTTAACATTCATCAACTACACCTCTGTCGACGGAAAAACCAAAAATTTGCAATACACCCTAACGCTACAATCCAAGTATCCCAGCCATGGCAATGTTTACGAATCGGTTACTTTAGAAAATGCTGCCGAAGTTAGGAGTCACTAGTTGAATAATTTCAAATTTCAAATTTCAAATTTCAAATTAAACCGTCCGCAACATTTAGATTACTCGAATCAATCTAAGGGTTTTATCGCAATAACTACAGTCCTCATAATATCACTGGTTACTTTGGCAATTGCCACAACTGTCGCAATGCTTTCAATTAACGAGGCTCAATCGTCTTTGGCTACTTCGATGGGCAATGATAGCCTAACTTTAACAGAAGGATGCGCTGAAGATGCTTTGATTAAGTCATGGGCAGATAATGCGTATTCAGGAGGAAGCATTACTCGCCCAGAAGGAAGTTGCACCATAACTGTTACCAAAGCGAGCAATGTATGGACAATCACAGCAACGTCAACAGCTACAAGTTACCGCAAAACGGTACAGATAACCGCAACAAGAACAAGCTCATCGTTAACTGTTTCCAGCTGGAAAGAAATATAACTTGTGAATTCCCCCAAAGTTGATAAACTTAAATTAATATAATAAAAGGAGGAAAACAATGAGAAAAACCATTAAAGGTTTTACTTTGATTGAACTACTTATAGTAGTGGCAATCATTGCAGTATTAGCAGTTGTAGTATTCGTAGCTCTAAACCCAGCAAAAAGGCTTTCAGACGCCAAAGATTCACGGCGCAGTACCGACATTGAATCTATTTTAACAGCCGTACACACGTCTATTGTGGATAATAAAGGCGCTTACCCTGCCGGCCTGGCCGCCTCAACATCTGAAGTTCAATTGGGCACGGCTGCAACCGGCGCCGCAATTGCTACAGGTGGATGCTCTGCTGCAGTAACTGCTGCGCTAGATTTAACCACTCCTCTAGTAAAATACCTAAAATCCATACCAGTAGACCCAGATGGAACTAGTGCACTGACAGGTTACACTATTACTGTTGATGCTAATGGCATTATTACAGTTAAAGCTTGTAAGGCTAGCTCAACTCTATCGATATCTAGATAGATATTATCTACAAATAATTGAAGACAACTGAACAAGGGGTCTGATGACTGTTGAGCAGAGTAAATTTGAAGTAATAGCCGACGTTCTTAAAGACGCAATAGTTATTGCTGACGATAAAGATATAATTATTTTTTGGAATAAAGCCGCCGTAACAATGTTTGGATATAAGTCTGCAGAAGTGCTTGGGAAGCAGTTGCATAAAATTATTCCTTTGCAGATGGATAACACTAAATTCAAACACGACTTTAGTCAATTTGGCAAAACCGGAAAAAACTGGGTGGTTGGCGGCACTTTCGATCTTGAAGTTAAAAGAAAAGATAAATCTTCATTTAACATAGAGCTTTCTGTCGGCTCTTATAAAGAAAAGGGGCACTGGCTTGCCGTTGGAATAATGCGCGATATTTCTGCTCGAAAACAGATGGAAAAAGAGTTTCAAGAAAGACTAGAGGAATCCGAAAAATTTAATCAATTAATGGTAGGCAGAGAACTTAAAATGATTGAATTAAAAGAAGAAATAAGCCGGCTAAAAGCTGGCGAATTAGTTAAGAAAAATTCGAATAAATACGAAAAGGGTATAGAACTTGAAGAAAAAGTAATTAGAGACCTGGGTAGTGAATATCATATCCTAATAAAAGACGCAACGTTGCCAAATGATGTCAAAAATAACATTACGGCAATGCTAGATAGACTGATTGAAGATAGTCAAGGTCACGAAAAGGCACTCATGAGATTGGAAAATTATGAAAATAAGTAGTAGCCAGCTAGTTCACAGCTTTGAAGAACTATATGAGATAGAAAAAACTGCTCGAGATTATTACGAGGGCTTGCTTGGCGAAGATATTCCCAAAAATGATCGAGATGTGATAACAAGAATAATGCATGACGAAATAAGACACATGCAAGTTGCTAAAGAAATTATTCAATTAATTAAGGATAACGATGCGGATTAGAACGCGCATTTTTTCATTTCTTATTGGCGTTTCACTTTTTTCGATATTATGCGTATTCTCGCTTGCAGCATATTATTTTCATACAAATGTTGTAGAAGCTTCAAGAAGTAAGTTGGAAGCTGTAGCAAACATCCAAAAAAACAGAATAGAAACCGGCATAAGAGAAGACAAAGAGCACTTGGCAATCATTCGAAATAGAGTTGGTTTAATTGACTATCTTGTCAGTTATAAAAAAACGAATAGTGAAACAGACCAGCAGGCAATTGTTTCTAGAATTATCGACAGTAAAAAAGCGATTGATTCATTTGAATGCATCACTATCTACAACATAGATGGTACATTAGTCGCGAGTAGTAACCCGGAA
>CAJBMM010000016.1 GCA_903954185.1 uncultured Candidatus Berkelbacteria bacterium
CTAGCTACAATATCTGAAGCAGTATATATTCGCACATGCCCCATATGCAACCCATCGCCAGATGGATACGGGAACATGTCTAAAGTGTAAAAATTTTCTTTAGCAGAATCTTCTGTCTTATTCGCATTAGATTCTTGCCAATATTTTTGCCACTTTGCTTCAATTTCTTTATGATTAATCATGCGCTTATAATAGCAAGAAAAATACTCTTAGGCAAAGTTAGATAAGTAACTTAAGCAACTTAAGTTACTAAGTATCAAATTGGACAAAAAGCAAAATAAGCGTTAAATTTTATATATGACTACACACAATTTTTTTAGCGTTTCTGGCAAAGGACCAAACTTAGTATTACTACATGGCTGGAAACATGATAGGCACACATGGGATAGCATTTTGCCATTTTTAGAAGCCAATTACACTTGTTGGGTCATTGATTTACCTGGGTTTGGCACAAATCCGCGGCCAAAAGGAACTTGGTCCATTCCTGAATATGCAAATTGGGTTAAAAAAACTTTAATCGAGAATAATATTAAAAATCCTGTTTTAGTTGGGCACTCATTCGGCGGCCGAATTGTTATCGAACTAAATAAAATCGTGCCAGATATTAGGCAGAACATTTTATATGCCACCCCAGGGTTAAGACAGCCAATCCCTGTCTTTAAATCTTTTGCCTATTCTTTTTATCAAGGGCTAAAAAAAACTAATATTATTGAGCATACAAAAGTGATAGATAAAGTGAGCTTTATGCACAAATTGCGTGATAAAATGCGCTCTAGCGATTATAAAGAAGCAGGGGAATTAAAAGATATATTTTTGGCAACTATTCATTACAATTTGATCCCCGATATGGAGGGAATTTCTAAGCCAACTACATTAGTGTGGGGCACGGAAGACAATATTGTGCCCATTAAAATTGGCAAAGAGATGCTAAAAATTATTCCAAACTCAAATATGGTTCCGCTAGAAGGATTGAGCCACTTAGCTCATTTAGAAAACCCCAGATTATTTAGCGGAAAATTACTTGCGATTTTAAACAATGAACATAATTAATGCTTTTTTCCCATTCATCGATTTTCTCTATATTTTACAATTAGAGGAGTACGATACGTTAGCTTACTTAAACTGGGTTAAAACGCGGTACTACAAACGTAATTTGCAAAAAGTTGGAAAAATTACATGGACCAGAAAAAGTGAGCTTCTTTTAGTTTTAATAATTGGATTATTTATTGGCACTCTAATATTATTTTGGCCAAATAACCTGGTTTACCAAATTGCATTTATTATCGTTTTGACAGTTTTCACTCCGTTATACGTTGCGCTGGCCAATATTATTTTTTCACCCCTAGATCAACTAATTAAAAATAACACCATCAAGAATGCTGCAATTAAAATTAAATCATTGCCAGAATGTAGCGTTATTGCCGTTGCTGGTAGCTATGGTAAAACAACAACACGAAATTTTATTTATCAATTGCTCAAACCAGATTTTGAAATTCACACCCCACAACAAAATTACAACACGCTATACTCATTATCCGAAGACATTTTACAAAACGTAAATCAAAAGCATAAATACTATCTAGTTGAATTGGGCGAATATAAACCAGGAGATTTACTTAAATTTTACAATCTTTTAGACCCAGAAATTGTTATTATTACCGCTATAGGATCGCAACATATTGCCACATTTGGAACTCAACAAAATATAAATAATGAATTTTCCTCTTTGGTTAGCGTAGCAAAAGCCAAAACTATTATCTTGAATAATGACGATTCGACAATTAATACCCTTTACGGGCAGGATTCGAGCTACAAACATTTTTCGAAAAATTCACTCTTAGATGTTGGGATAAAATCACTACCAGCTCATTTAGACATTAGCCACATAAAAGAGGACATTGCAGGGGCAATTGAAGTAGCTAAAACTATAGGATTAGAAAACGATGCAATTCTAGCGCGGGTTCAGCACATGCAAACCACCGAGCGACGCATGGATGTCACAATCCAAAACGAAATTACCATCATAGACGATAGTTATAATATAAATCCACAAAGCGCCAAAGATGCTTTTGAATACATAATGTCATTAAAAGGGCGCAAAATTGTGGTAACAGGTGGGATTGTAGACCAAGGTGATAATTGGTGGAAAGAAAACTCTAAGTTTGCAGATTTAATTTCTCAGGTAGCTGATATAGTTATTGTCGCGAACAATATTTTTGCTCCCGTCATATCTAATACAATTAAAAATCATAATAAAAAGTGCGAAGTTATTATTTCTGCTCACCCCACCAACACCACCCAAATATTGAAGAATTTACTAAAGAGTGGCGACATTGTGCTTATTCAAAACGAACTACCAGACACGTATTGGAACTGAGTACGTGTATCGCGTATCGCGCATCGCATTTCCCCTCCTTTGCAAGGAGGGGTTAGGGGTGGTACAGGCAACATATTCGCCGCCAAGAACATGACCTCACCCTTACTCACTCATAAAAGAAGAGAAGGATCCGTTCTTGCACTTCATGTTCCAAGCTTCAAGTTCTTTGTTCTATGTTCTCTGTTCTATGACAGGGGTGTGGCTACAGCCCGAATAAGCTTATTCTTTTCAGCATGCTCAAAATCGGCAATGCCAACTAATTTATCAATTAGCTCTTTGTATGTTATTCCACTTGCTTCCCAAAGATAGAATGATAGAGAGCCGGGGATAGTATTAATTTCGGTAACATAAATGTTATTGGTTTTTTTATCAATCATAAAATCTACTCGCGAAACCCCAGAGCAGCCCAGTGATTTAAAAACTTCTACGGCATATTTTTTAATCTTATCTTCTTGCAGTTTATCAATTGGAGCGGGGATACGTCTATCAAGCCCAGCCATACCGTTTTTTGATCCTGTTTTCTTTCCCTTGCCACCACGCATATATTTATCGGCAAAAGACAAAATTTCCTCTGTCGAGATTGGCTGTTCAGTAACCGATGCCTTGCATTCTTTTGTCGATCCAAGAACACTACAATTAACTTCCATCATATTCGAAAGATACGGCTCAATAATTGCAACTGAGTCTAAACTTAAAATTACGTTCACAGCATCTCTTAAATCGGTTTCATTATTTACCTTTTTCACGCCAATGCTAGATCCTAGATGTGCAGGCTTTGCGATCATTGGATAACTCAATTTAATATCTGTTAGCTGACTAATATTGGTGACTTTGGAATAATTTAAAACTGGTATTTTATTTTCATTTAAAACTGCTTTAAATAATACTTTGTCCATCCCAAGTGCAGAAGAGGTTACACCGCAACCAATATATGGCACGTCCATTGCCTCTAGTAAACCTTGAATTGCCCCGTCTTCGCCATATGTGCCATGAAACAATGGTAGGCACACATCCACTTTTATTTGACTTGCGCCAATGTAGCTACGCACTACTACTTTACCTTTTTTGATTGATGCTTCTTGTCCTTTTTCACAAAACTTAGCGAGAGAAATTATTGGTTTATTGTGATAGTGCGTAACTAGAAAACGCCCATCTCTTGTCCAATAAAAAAGAATTATCCGATATTTGTTTTCGTCAATTTGTTTAATGGCCTGATTTGCGGTAATTAAAGAAACATCGTGCTCTACCGAAGGACCACCAAACATTACTAACATATTTTTCTTCATACAAGCTCCTTTATATTTCTATAGTACCACAAATGCTTGTATTATCTAAGAAAGTCGATTTGTCTATTACAAACTACTGTCAACAGCATACTGATAATATAGCTTCCTACCAGTGCAGCAGACATACAAATCAGTATTTTAATCGAATAAACTTAACCCGTTTCGCTAACAGTGGACATCCAAGGTGGACAATAATGAAACCTAAACGCGTTGCGCATTGCACGACGTGCGATACGCAACCGTTAATCCCAATTCAAATTTCCACCTATTTGGTATTCGTTTACTCTAGTCTCAAAAAAGTTTTTCTCTTTTTTTAAATCTATCACCTCGCTCATCCACGGAAATGGGTTGTTGGCACCATATATCTTGTCTAAATTAATGCGCTCTAGCCGACGATCTGCGATATGCCTTACATATTCAACCACATTATCGGCAGTTAATCCTAAAATTCCGTTTGGCAAACAATCTCTAGCATATGCCTCTTCTAACTCAACCCCCTTCTTTATGTTAACTGACAATTGACGCTTAAATTCTGCGGTCCAAATTTTTGGATTTTCTGCTACGATTCCATTTATTAAATCGGACCCAAAGGCTAAATGTATAGATTCATCACGTAAAATATATTGGAACATTTCCGATACTCCAACCATGCGATTTTGACGAGCAAATGAAAGCATCATTACAAATCCAGCGTAAAAAAAGATGCCTTCCATAATTACATAATAACCAATCAAATCATGCACAAATTTTTGCATGCCCTCTGTACTATCTGTTTTAAATGTCGGATCGAGCAATGATTTTGTAATCTCAACTACAAATTCATCTTTTTCTTTAATAGAGGGGATTGTTTCATACGCAGCATAAACTTCCTCTGGGTTTAGACCTAAAGTATCACAACAATAAATAAACGTGTCAGTATGGACTGCTTCTTCGAAACCTTGGCGCAATAAATATTGACGACATTCCGGGTTTGTAACATGTCGATAAATTGATAAAACAATATTATTTGCTGTTAAACTTTCTGCGGTTGAGAAAAAACCCATATTGCGCATAATTAAATGCTTTTCATCAGGAGTTAGCCCACCATGCTTTTTCCATAACTCAACGTCATTTTGCATAGGCACTTCTTCTGGAGTCCAGTTGTTTGCAACTCCGTTTTTATAATATTGTCTAGCCCATAAATATTTCATGGGCAGTATTTTATTTGGATCTGTTTCTGTGGCATTTAATAATGTTTTTTCTTTAGACATTCTTCTTCCTTATCGGTCTAAGTAATTTAAGGTACTTAGATAATTATTTATTATTTAGATTCCTGCCTCCGGGACGTCAGACGCTCCTTTACAGGAATGACAGAATATTCCTTGCTTCTTCTGCAAGCTACTCCGCCAGCTGGCGGACTACAACCTGCCACCTACAACCTAACTATTGGCATGCTTCGCATTCAGGATCGTTTATTAAACATACTTTCATTTCTATTTCTGGCAGCTGCGCTTGCAATGCCACATTGGCCACAACTGATTTTGGCAATTTTTGTTCAACCGTTATTTGAGATATTGGATCTTCGGTGGCTTTTAAGGTAATGGTACTTTTCTCAATAGACGATGCCCCGATAGTTCTTAAGTAATAAGTAGTTTTCAATCCCATCTTCCATGCTAGAAAATAAGCATCCGACAAATATTTTCCCGAAGTTGTCGCAGCAAAAACATTCATTGATTGGCTTTGGTCAATCCATTTTCCTCTTTGAGCTGCAATTTTAATCAATTGTGCCGATTCAATTTCGAACACTTCTTTGTATCTTTCGCGAATTTCTAGAGGAATGGATGTGATATTTTGTACACTTCCTTCATTTCGCTTTAACTGCTCTAACATTAAGTCGTTCCATAAACCAATCTTCTTTAAATCATTTATCAAATATTTATTGACTACAGTAAACTCGCCACTCATATTAGATTTCACATACAAATTCTTATAAATTGGCTCGATACAAGGGTAGCAACCACTAATATTTGAAATTGTTGCCGTTGGAGCGATTGCCATTAAATTTGAATTTCGCAATCCATTTTCAGTAATAGATTTTTTAACTATTCCCCAATCTAATTTTGAGCCTCGATCTACAGCCACAGTTTCACCACGTTCTTTTTCGAGTAAGTCTAACGTGTCAATGGGCATTATACCCCGATCCCATTTTGAGCCTTTGAAAGATTGATACGCCCCCCTTTCCTGAGCCAATAAGGAAGATGCTAAAATTGCGTGATATGAGATGGTCTCCATACTTTCGTCCGCAAAGTTAATTGCCTCATCGGAATTGAAATTGATACCTTGTAAATATAACGCATCTTGAAATCCCATTATGCCTAAACCAACTGGACGGTGTCTCATATTTGAGTTTTCTGCCTCTTTTGTAGGATAATAATTCATATCAATAACATTATCTAACATTCTAACTGCAACCTTAACTGTGCCAGCAATTTTTTCTTGATTTAATTTACCGCCCAAAATAAACTTTGATAAATTTATCGAACCTAAATTACAAACTGCAGTTTCTTCAGCAGAATTATTAAGTGTTATTTCGGTACAAAGGTTAGAATTATGAATAACACCAGCGTGATCTTGTGGAGATCTAACATTCGAAGAATCTTTGAAAGTTATCCACGGATGCCCAGTCTCGAAAAGCATTGTAATCATTTTACGCCACAGTTCTTTGGCGCTAATTTTACGAAAAAGTGTCATTTTACCCGCTTCTGCCAATTTTTCGTATTCTGCATAGCGTTTTTCAAATTTTTTGCCATAGATATGATGCAAATCAGGAACTTCGTTTGGCGAGAATAAAAACCAATCTCCGCCATTTAAAACGCGTTTCATAAATAAATCGGGAATCCAAGCTGCCGTATTCATATCATGCGTGCGACGTCTCTCATCGCCTGTGTTTTTTCGCAAATCTAAAAAGTCTTCAAAATCGTAATGCCAAACCTCTAAATATGCACAAGTTGCCCCACGTCTTTTGCCGCTACGATTAATAGCCACCGTAACATCATTAGCAATTTTTAAAAATGGCACCACTCCTTGGCTTCCAACATTTGTCTTTTTAATTAATGCGCCGGTGCCACGCAGGTTAGTCCAGTCTGTTCCTATTCCTCCAGAATACTTAGACAACTGTGCATTATCGCCGTATACCTTAAATATATGCGTCAAATCGTCTTCAACCGTATTTAAATAACACGAAGATAACTGAGGGAATGTAGTACCCGCATGAAATAGGGTAGGAGTAGATGGAACATATTCTAGTTGCGACATTGTATGATAAAACTGCAACGCATATTTATATTTATTTTTTCCTTCATTCATTGCTAAACCCATTGCAACACGCATCCAAAAAGCCTGAGGAGTCTCTAGCTTATTTTTGCCACCTTCATCTTGCAAGAAATATCGATCAGATAGAACCTGAAACCCTAAATAATCTAAAATTCCATCGCGATCCAATACTAATTCATTTGCTAACTTATCTAAATCATAAGATAGTAATTTTTTCTCTAGTCTGTTGGTTGCCACAGCTTTTTCGATGTTTTGCTTAAAAGCTTGCTTATATGCATCAGTAAATTTGCCAGAGTAAACACTTACAACTTCTTTGTATAATTTATCTAAAGCAATACGCGCAGCTAGCGTCGAATATTCAGGATCTTTCTCAATATACGAGCGTGCTGACATGATCATTATTTGACGCAAGTCCTCTTCGGTCATGCCATCAAAAACAGAGGAGGCACAACTAGTAGTCAACATTGTTAAATCTAATTCGCTTAAACCATGAGCATATTTTTTAAAAAGATTAAGTAAATAATCATAACTAACGCCTGTCTTTTTACCAGATTTGGCACTTATTTCTAAGCCCGAATGATTAATTTTCTGCAGCATTTCATCTTTAGATTTTTGTCGTGCTTTTTGATGCTCAGAGCGATAAAGTATATATCCTTTAGCAATGTCAAAATACTCATGTTTCATTAAAGTAATTTCCACAATGTCTTGAATACTCTCAACACTCGGAAAAACATCGGTAGATGAATATTTAAATTCAATCTTTTTGAGCACATCATTATGTAATTCATCTAGCTCAAATTCGCTAAAATTCTCTCGAGTTGCTATCGCTGCGCGATAAATTGCTTGACGGATTTTATTCGGTTCAAAATCTACAATTGAGCCATTTCTTTTACTAATTTGAGTAATCATAACCCCTCCTTTTTTTTGTCGATTTGTAATTGTAGCACATTGATTTTAGTAATCAAATGCTTGAAGAGTTGGACAATAAATTGTCATTCCTGCTTGGGACGCTTAGCGTTCCGAAGGCAGGAATGACAAAATTGAAAATTCCACAACTTTTAACTTCGTGATCATCGTAGCCTTGGCGTAGGATGGAGCTTGTCCGTAACCACACTAAAGCGTGTTCTACAAAAGTAAATTCCATTATTCTACATTCTGCACTCTACATTCAGAATTCTTATTCCTGCATTAATAATTGGACATTTCATACATAAAATTGCTACGATATCTATATGAAACACAAAGCAAAATTATTTTTTGGTAAGCAAACTTTGCAATTAATTGCCCCTACTATTATTTTATTAGCTGGGTTTGCTTTTTCCGCATATTATTTAAATGGTTTAAGCGGTCAGGCATCTTCTATAATTCCTTCTGAGACAACCACCCCTGCATCGGTAACTTCAACCATAACTCAAACTTCAACGTCCACCGCAACGACTACAATTACACAAACTAGCGCAACTACCACATCAACCACTGCCACAACCGCTCCATCAACTTCGCAAACATCTGTCACTCCTACTACCTCACAATCATCAACGCCTAGCACCCCCCCAACCACACCATCTACCACAAAAACTACATCACAACCCACCACAGCCAGCACTACCAAATCAGCAAACCCAACACCTACAGTTTCTAGTGATTCACCGTATCAGCTCGACAGCTTTGAAGATGTAGTTTACAAAAGCATTATTATCGAAGCAATTTCACAATCCGTAGCGTCATCTACCAATAAAATTGCACTGCATATTTCTGCTCAAATCCCCAATATACCTGACGGCCAAGCTGTAACAATAGAGATTCACTCAGAAGACCCCATTGTAATACCGACAAGCGTCGCGAATGGCAAAATTGACATTAACGTCAATAACTATCTAGCGCCAGGTGAGCACCAGCTTTATATTAAAATTCTAGATTCTCAAATCATTCGAAATTTTATTGCGCCAAGAATAGATGCTGCATCTTCTTTAAACTCAAGCCAATACGATATTAAACCAATTGGAATATTTGATATCTTGAGCCCACTTTATATTTATTTAATTGCCGGCATGATGATAATTTCTATTACAATATTGTTTATAATGTATCGTTCGCGTGATAAGCATTAGAATACTAAGACATAGTGGGGCACAATTTGGGATCTTTATACCGCAAACAACTTTTCTATTCAATATTGTTAGTTGTGTTAATTCCCATATTAATAATTTCTAATTTAGTGTTGCACGTCAGATCATTTAACACAGTTTTAAATAAAGAATTACAACGCAAAGCAGTACTTTTTTCTGAAGGTTTTAGTGCAAATGTAGTAGATTATATCGATCAGCCAAACACTCTAAATATAAAAATTAATAGCGTAATGGAAGCAGAATCTTTAGTAAAAGAAATAACTGTTTACAAATTTAATAATGATACTTTTAGCGCGGTTGCTACCACAAACCCAGAAAAAGAGCTGTCCATTCTTTCAAACCCAGCATCTAATCTTGCCTGGAAAGAAAAACGCTCTGTCGCATTCTTAGATTCTTTTGGCGGAGATAAAGTTTGGACAGTAATCATACCCTTAAAAGATGAGGTGGGTAATTTTCGCTCACTTCTATTAACAAAAATGTCTACAGCAGACATAGATTTGTTAGCAAAAAACACCGCCCAACAAACATTAATTATTTTAGCAATTACTATTTTTTTCATTATGCTTTTACTTATTAATCACTTTAGATTTGTTGGTATTGCAAAATTATTCTATCGATTAAAGAATATCAATGATATTAAAAATCGGTTCTTATATCATGTTGCCCACGATTTACAAAACCCGGCAGTAACTATTCGAAATTATTCAGCAAGTTTACAACAAGATGTTTCGCTATCTAAAACTCAAAAAGATTCGATAAATACTATCCACATCGCTTCGAGTAGCATAATTGGCATGGTTAATAATTTAGTTAATTTAAGCCAGTTAGAAACTGGTGCCGCTAAACTTAATCGCACTCTTTCGAACCCAATGGTTGTCTGCCAACAATCTATTATCGATACTTCAAACATCTGCAAAGAAAAAGGAATAACAATTAAGACCGAGGTGTCAGCACTTCAAGGCTTGTGCTTATTTGACTTAGACAAGTTACGCATGGCCATAAATTCAATCCTCAATACGCTTATCTCTCAAATGAGCCATGGCAATATAATAATTTCATACAAACCAGCTGATGATAAAAATTGGGTTATTTCGCTATTTAGTCCCAATTTTCAACCCGTTTCAACTCAGCTTACTGATTCGCAAACCTACGCCCCACGCGAAAATAGTCACGATGTAGATTTTGCATCTCAGATGGGTATCGGTTATTGGGTTGCCGAGGAAACTATCAGGCTAATGGAAGGCAAATTAATTACAAATTATGAACCAGGGCAGGGGACAAATATTTATATAGTTTTCGAAGCAGGTCATGTTGCTAAATACCCAGATGATTCCGAAGCTTTACCACCTTCAACAAAATAATCACAAACTTTGGCCACCGTGGATCTATATATGGGCCACTCTAAGACATAGGGGGCTCTACTATTTTATAACAAATCAATCGCCTCATACCCCCTGAGGCGATTGTAATTTATTACACCCTTCAGGTGTTATGGCTTTACACCTATATAACAGTTCAAAGAATTTTTTAGTAATATATATAGTCAATAGCAATAATATTAAATATACCCACCCAACAGGAATTGCAAGGTACAATTTGACTTCCGCAGTACCACTTACTGCGTTCGAGTACAGGACATGAAACACTTTGAGCAAATAGCATGAATTTCCTTGCTAATTCAGCGTGACAATGCCATGAATCTGAGCGAAGCGAATGGTTCGTGGTGGACTGCGTCGAAAATAGTTGGAAATTAATAATAAGAGAATTAGGTAGCTGGAAGCAACTTTATGTTACAGACCTTAGAGAATCTATTTGACATCCCTTACTAGTCGAACGTAATTCAAAACTCTTTCCTCACCTTCACCTGTTCCTACTGCCTTTTTATCGAAACGTACTGCACCGGCACCATGGAGGTCTTCGCCGTTCCCATCTTCTGCCCGTCCAAAAGCCATATACCATGCATTATCGTAAGTTCCACCGGCTTTTGAGATTGTTGATGTACTTGTCCAGTAATATGGGAAATCTTCTTTTCCACCATCATTTTTAATGGCAGTGCAACTAAATAGTGGATCGATGGCTGGTCCGACATTAGCTGAATTCGTAGCATAAGGTGATCGGGTGTAATCCACTATACTTTGAAGTTCTTTGGAGCTAGGCAAACGCCAATCGTTATGACCGAGGTAATTTACTTTATTCTGTTTTTGAATATATGCTAGTGCATTCTCCCAATTCACACCCGAGCTATTATCAGACTTTTGCCACATCAATCCAGTAGCTAAATCAGAAATGGTCCCATCATTATTGTTCTGTAACAAGTTGATTCCATACCCCTGATTTCCCCTTACAGCTCGCACGAAGTGTTTTGGACCGGCACTAATGCTATACGACTTTATGTGCCCAGTGCCGAAATTA
>CAJBMM010000017.1 GCA_903954185.1 uncultured Candidatus Berkelbacteria bacterium
AGAATAAGCAGTCTCGACACTATCCGCATTACGAGCTTTCACTTCATACACGTAGTTAGTGTTAACCAAAAGGCCTGAAGTGACTTGGCCGCTTGCTCCACCCCAATTATTATATGTTTGCCACACCGCACTAACACCTAGCGTACCGTCTGCTTGAACATATTTATTAGTACTAGTCTCGTGAATGACGTATTGGGTACCAACAGGATTAGAGTTTACGGCAATCGTAGCCACCATGCCAGTAGTAGTTTGGGCAGATAGAGTCGGTGCTGTTGGAGCATTAGCTAAAGTATAAGCAGATGCAGTAGATGAAGCAGAGCTGTTAAAAGTACCATCTGTAGCGTGAACATGTCTAGTATAGCTTGTGTTAGGAGTTAAGGATGACTCGATGTAGCTATAAGCAGTACCAGTACCAGCGGTAGTAGAAGAGTTAACTGTAGTAATAACACTTTCACTACCATCATGAACAATAAATTGTGTTTCAGTTGTTGAATTATCTACCCAATTCCAGGTTATCGACGTAGCGCTAATGGCCGATGCAGCACTAATTATCGGGGCCGCAGGAGGTACTGAGGAAGTCCCATCGGATCCAGAATTACCACCTCCGGTGCCACCAGAAACAGTAAATGTAGTGCAAGCAGTATATGTTCCAGAGACACTTCTTAATAACCTGCCTCCGCCTCCGCCTCCACCCTTGGTAGGTGATCCTGCTCCAGCGCCACCATTAGCAGTAACCGCGCCGCCAGTGCAATCAAAATTTCCGCCAATATTTAAGCTAACTGTTCCGCCCGAACCACCACCTCCACCATAATTACCAGAGGAACCAGCAGCACCATTTGCTGTAATTGTACCTGCATTAATGAAATTTGAGGTAATGTTTAATATTACTGAACCACCACCTGCACCACCAGCCGCAGAAACGCCGCCGCCGCCGCCAGAACCAATATTTAAAGGAACGGTCGATGAACCATAAGTCGTGCCCGCGCTACCAGGGCTTCCCCCCAAGCCCGCTCCGCCTACTCCGCCATATCCCGCACCTCCACCAGAAGAGTTCGAACCCCCAAGTCCACCAAAACCAGTGCCATTACCTTTTACACCAGCAGAACCTCCGGTATATCCAAGGCCTGCAACATCAATACTACCGCCACTATTTATTGTTAATGAGCCAATATTTAATACATTTTTATATGTTTCGCTAGCTACGTTAGCAGAATGATTGATTTTTCCGCCAGATTGAATTGTAACGCTTGAAAAAGTATCTCCAGATATATCTGCGGTAAGAATACCTCCGGAAATAATCGTGAGAGCAGTGCTTTGTGTAATTGTTCCCCGCTGAATAATTTGCGTACCTAAACTCCATGTTGCAGGAGTTGCGATAGTGCCAGTGTTGGTAATTACTGGCCCGCCGCCAGCCGCTCCAACGGCCGCACCAACATTCAAAGTATCTGCATTGTAAATATAGCTGTTGGTATTACCCGTAATCGTTCCGCCAGAATTTATTGTGATCGATGTACCAGATGGAATCTGAAACATAGCTTTATTTATTACCGATAATGCATCAAGAGTTAAAGACGCTGCGTTTGTTTTTGTATATTTACCAGCAACAATAACGGCCGCTTTAGCATCGATCGTGAGTGTGCCATTAGTTTGAGAAGTCGATTTAGTAAATATTGTACCAGATGCTCCCCCTGCGGTAGTTGTAGCTGCATCTTGAGTACCAGTATGTGTATCAGTTACATAACCAGTTATCGCAATACGGCCGCCGCCAGCTCCCCAACCACCTTTAGCGTTGATCTGACCGCTTGTGCCAGCCCAAGCAGATGCAACTCCGGTCAAATTTATCCATACTGACCCTCCCGATGCACTGTTTCCACCGACGGCGCTATACCCATCGCTACTTATAACTCCACTATTAGAAAAATCGCCGCCAACATTTATCTTGATTGCGCCACCACCACTTCTAGTTGTGCTCCCTGAACCTAAGCTTTCAGGTGCTGTTGTCGAACCATATGTTCCACCGCCAGTGCTGCTATTTGCCTCACCGCCATACCCGGCTCTATCGCCAGTTCCCGATCCAAAACCAGCCCCAAAACCTTTTTCAAGAGTATTGATCGTTCCACCAGAATTAACAGTAAGGTTTCCGGTAATCGTAAGATTTATTTTATATGTCTCAGCGTTAGTATTTGCTGTATGAGTAATATTTCCACCAGATTGAACCAAAATACTAGCAAATGTGTCGCCAGCAACATCTGCAGTAAGAGTTCCACCAGAGGCGACGGTTAAAGCAGTGTTTTGGGTAAGAGTTCCTCTTTGAATCAAGCTTGTCGCAAGGCTCCAGGTGGCAGCAGTTGTTAATGTTCCACCTAAATTATTTGTAACAATTGGACCTGAAAGAGTTGCTGTACCCGATGAATCTAAAATCCCGCCGCTCGCAATATTAATAGCCGCATCGCTAGTACCACTTATCGAGCCGCTTGCAGCAATTGTAATTGTTGTGCCAGTAGGAAGATTAATTGCACCCTTGTTTTTAACAATCAAAGAATCAAGGGTTAAAGAAGCTGCATTTGTTTGGGCGTATTTAGTTGCACTTGCGTTGACGCTATTATTATCAATTGTTAGCGTACCATTTGTTTGAGCAGTAGATTTTGTATACACGGTTCCTGCGCTAGATTTCCAGTTGCCAATTGCCAAAACCGAGCCACCCGTTCTTGTGTCGGAGACATATTCAGTAATAGCAACACGGCCACCAGCACCCGGTATTCCTCCGTTTGCAGTAATAACTCCGCTCGTTCCAGTCCATGTGGATGCTCCACCTGTAAAATTAATCCAAACAGATCCACCAGAACCTCCTCCATCTAAATTTAGTCTCTGGGAGCCATTCGAAGAAATGGTACCGCTATTCGATAAATTACCACCAATCGAAAGCTTGATTGCGCCACCACCAAATTGACTATACGCACCAGAACCAATATTAACAGGAGCAGTCGCTGAGCCATAAGTTACCCCATTAGTGCCCATGCCGCCATAACCACCAGCTCCGTTAACTACATTTCCACCAGATCCTGGCCCAGAGACTGAATCAAAACCCAAGCCATTGACATTAATGGTTCCACCGCTGTCAACTGTTACATTGCCGGTAACAACAAGATCTACTTTATAAGTTTCAACGAATGGATCGGCTGTATGAGTAATATTTCCACCAGATTGAACCAAAATACTAGCAAACGTGTCGCCCGCAACATCTGCAGTAAGAGTTCCACCAGAGGCAACGGTTAAAGCAGTGTTTTGAGTAAGAGTTCCTCTTTGAATCAGAGGAAGTGCAAGCGTCCATGTGGCAGCAGTAGTGAATGTTGCGCCCAAATTATTTGTGACAGCTGGTCCTGCTAATGTCGCTGCACCAGATGCATCGATAATCCCGCCGCTCGCAATATTAACAGCTGCATCACTGGTGCCACCAATTGAGCCGCTTGCAGCAATTGTAATTGTTGAACCACTAGGAAGATTAAACGCCCCCTTGTTTTTAACAATTAATGAATCGAGCGTTAAAGAAGCAATATCTGTTTGAGCGTATTTTCCTGTAGTTGAAATAGCAGTATTATTGTCTATAGTAAGTACACCGTTTGATTGGGCGGTTGATTTTGTATAAACAGTTCCTGCGCTACTATTAGAGCCAGTAGCTAATACAGACCCCCCCGTTCTTGTATCAGAGACATATTCAGTAACAGCAACACGTCCACCGGCACCATATGAAATTCCACTAGCCGTAACTATTCCGCTCGTTCCAGTCCATGTAGATGCTCCACCTGTAAAATTAATCCAAACAGATCCACCAGAACCCCCGTTCGTCGAAGTAACTCCTCCGTTGGCGGTAATTGTCCCACTGTTAACTAAATTACCAGCAATATTAATCTTAACAGCTCCTCCACCAACCGAGTTATATGCACCAGAGCCTAAACTTACAGGAGCAATAGCCGATCCATATGTTACACCACTCGTAGACATTCCACCGTATCCACCACCAGTCCATGAACCATTGGGTCCAGATCCGGGGCCAGTACCACCATAGCCTTTAGCGTCTGCACTAATTTTTGAGCCCGTATCAATCGTAACATCACTCGCAACTGTAAAAGTTACGCCAGTTCCAGCGGTTATATCACCACTTGTAATAAGTGTGGAATTACCCGTCACATATATGCCATTTCCTGCCGCAGCCGTAAGTGCAATTGTTGTGTTACCCGCAATTGTAAGCGTTGCCCCAGAATTTACCGTAAGAGAGCTACATGAATAATCTCCTTGCGCCCAAGAAGTATTTGCGGAGATAGTAATATCGCCAGCTCCTCCAGGGCAATCAGACAAAGCATATACTTTAGTACTGCCATGGTAGTAGACACTTGCAAAAAGCACAACAAAAATAATTGCAAAACGAGCAAAGGCCCGTAGGATGCTTTGAAATAGTTGCCTGCTATCTTTGTTTCCCACCTTAAACCCCAACTTCTAATTTAATTAATTATAACATATAAACACTCGTAGTTGCGAGAAAATAATAATAACCTAAAATGTGATTTATTACTCGTGATGAACCGCGGACATAGAAAGACTCTCGAGATTGACTAATAGATTTTTGTCCACAGCTGCCATTCAATTTAATCTATCATATATTGAGCATAAAATAGTTGCCATGTCTACAGAATGGCTTGAAAATAGATAATAATCATATTTTCAATAGTGACATTAATACAAACTTGAATCTCCAGTTGGCGACTTGCATTTTGTGCTACTCATTCTCACTTAATCAAATATCGCCAAACGATTTCTGCACGTTTATAAAAGATACACCCCCAACCGACGCATCGGCTGGGGGCGGCCAGACCCAATAGTCTCACCCGTTGATCGTATTGATCATGGGCAATGCTCCTTTCTGAGAGTAAGGAGGTGTCTCGATATTAATATACACTTTTTTGCAAAACAAAAAAGCGGATTTCTCTACTCGTTTCACAACGATGGCTGTGTTATATTTTAGCTATGGAAATTATTGATCAATGCCACAGCTTACTTAAAGCATACAAAACAGGTAAATTGGGCGAATGCCCCATGCCAGAAGACAGTAATCCTGGTAATTTTGCTAATGCAGAGGAAAGGCTGGTATATTTTACACTACCCATGGCACTTAATTACCAGCGAAATAGTTACAGTTTATGACAAGCTGCATTAAATACATATATGGATGCGGAAACGAAAGATGCATTTGATATTAAAGCCGTGCAAGAAATGCCGCCAGATATACTAAAAGAAAAGCTTCTTAAGTACAAATTAGCCCTCCAACCTAACAAACACACGCATACCTGGCAAACTATCTCACAAACAATTTATAATAATTGGGGCTCTATTGAAAATTTATTTGCGTCAACTGACGCCAATACCTGTCATCCTGAGGGTACCGAAGGATCTCCTTATCATCAAAAAGTACTAATTGACGCATACTCCGCCGACTTTCTTCAACTTAAACAATTAATCCAGCACAAATACAAAAGGGACTTTCCTTACCTTTCTGGCCCTAAGATTTTTAATTATTGGTCATTTATTATTAGTACCTATGGCAAAGTAAACATGAAAAATCGGGAATATATTAGCATTGCGCCAGACACCCACATAATTCAGGCATCGTTCAAATTAGGGGTAATTACGCAGGTAGAAGCAGATAAGCTTTCGCGCGATGAAATTGCTGAACGCTGGCGTATTTTGCTCGCCGGTTCCGGTATCAATCCAATAGACATGCACGCTCCCCTTTGGTTCTGGAGCCATAACGCATTCAATGATATCCATGTATGAAGGCTTTGGGGACATTATTTAATTGGTCTGCAATAAATTTATTTTTTATATAGTATTACTATAAAAGGTGTATAATGATAAAAAAGAGGAAAATGAGCAAATTAATAGAGAAGACATCCAAACAAGATATAAATCCTAAGAACACGAAAGAGCTTGAGGATGCCTTAAAGTATCTGCAAAATACCAGTAAACCCGGCCTCACTTGGCAAGATTTGCTAAAACCTAAATATGAAACTGACCATTGATAGTTCTATTTTTGTCGAGGCGGTTGTTAAGGGCACTCATGGATCGCTGTGCTACGATTTACTAATTACTGCTTACAAAAAGAAATTGGTAGAAATAATCGAACCCAGCTTATTATTTTTTGAGTTCACAAACGCCGTTACAAGGAGCGCGCCGGAAACTAACACGAGGAAAGATAAACAATTAAGAATCGATAACTCATTAAAAATATGTGACGCATTTGAGAATAGAGAAAACACGCATTATTACAGCCTAGATAACGATTTCTGGAAAGTTTGGCGCGGACATATTAAACAAAAACCGGAGCTCGTTGCTCACAAAACTCAAGACGAGCTTTTTCTGATAGTAGCTTATTTGGCTAATTCTACACTCGTTACACTTGATACAACACTATTAAGAATAGAATAAATGTATGATGGGTAATGTAAAAGTCATTTCCCCGTATGACTGTTTAAAATTAATTCAAGAACTTAACTAAACAAAAAAGCGGAGAATACTGCCGCTTTTTTGCTTTGAGTTATGGGCGATTCGTGAATCGCCCCTTCATATCACTCTCTACCACCTACAACCTAACCTAGTAGTCCATTCCACCCATGCCGCCAGGCATACCGCCGCCAGCTGGCATAGCACTTTCTTTCTTTGGAATATCGGTAATAACCGCTTCTGTGGTTAGTACAACTCCAGCAACCGAGGTGGCATTTTGCAATGCAGAGCGTACCACTTTGGCAGGGTCTATGATGCCAAATTTAATCATATTGCCATATTTATCGTTTGCAGCATCGTATCCGTCGCCTTTTTCCATATTACGAACTTTTTCAACCACAACTGCACCATCTTTGCCAGCATTTTCGGCAATTTGTCTAAGTGGAGCTTCTAAAGTCTTTTTTAGAATTTGCAAACCGGTTTTTTCATCGCCTTCTGCGGCAACACCATCTAATGCCGATATAGCATCGACAAGCGCAACTCCGCCGCCAGAAACAATTCCCTCTTCAACAGCTGCACGAGTAGCATTTAAAGCATCTTCAATTTTGAATTTGCGATCTTTTAACTCTACTTCGCTAGATGCACCCACTTTAAGAACTCCAACGCCACCAGATAATTTAGCAAGACGTTCTTGTAATTTTTCTTTATCATAATCGGAAGTAGATTTTTCGATTTGAGCTTTTATTTGAGCAACTCTAGCTTTAATTTCGGTTGCTTTTCCTTTGCCTTCAACGATGGTGGTGTTATCTTTGGTCGCAACCACTTTACGGGCTTGTCCAAGCTGTTCAATCTTTACGCTCTCTAATTTTAGGCCTAAGTCTTCGGAAATAACTTGTCCACCAGTGAGTGTAGCAATATCTACCAACATCTCTTTGCGCCTATCGCCAAAACCAGGGGCTTTTACAGCTAAAGCGGTAAATACGCCACGTAATTTGTTAACTACCAAGGTAGCAAGCGCTTCGCCTTCTACATCTTCGGCAATAATAACAAGCTCTTTTTTACCAGTTTGCGCTAAACTCTCGAGTAGTGGCAAAATTTCTTGAATACTGCCAATTTTTTTATCGGTAATTAAAATATATGGATTATCTAAAACCGCTTCCATACGAGTGGTATCAGAAACCATGTATGCCGATACATAACCTTGGTCAAATTGCATTCCTTCTACTACTTCTTTATCGAGCCCCAAGGTTTGTGATTCTTCTACTGTAATAACGCCGTCTTTGCCAACCATATCCATTATTTCAGCAATTAAATTGCCAACCTCAGCATTGTTGGCAGAGATTGAGGCTACTTGGGCAATTTCCCCTTTGCCCGATACCTGCTTGGCATCCTTTTTAATCGCCTCTACAACAGCCGCAGTGCCTTTTTCAATACCACGACGCACAGCTAGCGGATTTGCTCCAGCTGCTACAACCTTAAGCCCCTCGTTGATTAATGCTTGCGCTAAAACTGTGGCCGAAGTGGTGCCATCACCAGCTACATCGTTTGTTTTTTTAGCAACTTCGATAACTAATTGCGCGCCCATATTTTCAAACTTATCTTCGAGCTCAATTTCTTTGGCAATAGTTACGCCATCGTTAGTTGATGTAGGCGAACCATAACCCTTGTCTAAAACCACATTGCGGCCACGGGGCCCCAAGGTGCATTTGACTGTATCGGCAACAATATTAACGCCTTTCTTTAGACCAGCGCGTGCTTCTTCTGAAAATAAAATTTGTTTAGCCATATGTTTCCTTTCCTTGTAATCCTGATTAATATTTTATGTTTAATTTGATCTAGATGTCTTACTCAATAAATGATGAATGATAAATGATTAATAATGAATCAATTTTGAAATTCGAAATTAAGATTTTACTCATCATTCGTTATTATAAATTCATAATTTTAGGATTATTCGATCACTCCAAGTATGTCTGACTCGGATAAAACGTACATTTCTTCGCCATCTACTTTTATTTCTGTCGGGCCGTATTTGCTAAACATAACAGTTTGACCAACTTTAACTTCCATTGGTACCAATGTACCATCATCGAATTTACCAACGCCTACTGCAATAACTTTGCCTTCTTGTGGTTTTTCTTTAACGGTATCTGGCAATACAATTCCACCCTTAGACATTTCTTCCTTAGCTAAAGGATTGACCAATACACGGTCTCCTAAAGGTTTGAATGACATACGAACTCCTTTCATATTCAATTTTCAATTAATGTAACAATTATTCAATTCTCAATCGATACTATTTATATACTTATATTGAGCCATTGAAGCGTTGGTAATTCATTGAAAATTGATAATTGATAATTGACATTTACTCAAAAGGATTTTAATCCTTGTGAGATTAAATGTCAAGTATACTTTACGTTAAAAACTAAAATGTAGTTGCAAACATCTAATTGGTTTACCCTCCTTTTCAAGGAGGGGTTAGGCGCCGCCCAGAGGGCCGCCGGCTAGAAGCCTCTGGCTGGCAGCTCTACCCGGCGGGGGGTGGTTAAACCAAATATTGTATAATTTAATCTTCCGCAATTCTGCACATGTAGTGAGCCTGTCGAACCTATTCTGCATTCTTCATTCTGCATTTGCTTGCAATCTCATCCGCCATCTTCCCATACCCAGGCCGCTTATCAACCGAGTGTAATTTGAGAGTATCTTTACTCACCACCAACTCTTTAGAATTTCTAAATTCCGGATCCATCATAATCTTCACCTTACTTACCCAATACGCAACCTTTTCAATAATCGAATTTCCATAATTCTGCACCTGCAGTGAGCCTGTCGAACCTATTCTGCATTCTGCATTTTGCATTTCTTCTATATGCCCCACCGCGTGTTCTTTCCAATTCGGTAAGTATCCGTACACCCACAGATTCGCTTTTATAAACTTTTTATAGCCTTCTATCCCGAACAAAGGTACCATTGTTGCCATCCAATAGGCAGCCGTAAATTTATCTGTTTGATATTTTTTCACATCTAAATTATCCTCGGATAGCCAATAGCCCAAGCAAGCTTTTCCCTCTTGATTATATTTTGATTTAGCCAGTCCTGCTTTTTTTAGATAAAACAAGATATTTAACCGAGTTTTGTATAACAGTCCCTTTTTAACAATAATCAAAAAGTCTAAATCCGATTCTTTAGTAATTGTTTGCATGACTAAACTATTCATGGCAATCACTGAAATCACCCCGCTTGTACTGACAATAATCTCAGCAATCTTTAACGCCTCTTTCCTACGTTGTCCAAGCAATTTTTGACGCTGTATTGTTTTCGTCAAACTTTCTTCACTTAACCCATAAACCCGTTCACTCTCATAAATATTAATGGCGCGATCGCGGAATAAATATTTTTTGTCAGAAGAGAGGCTGTCGGTAAGCTGGGTAATAGTGCATTTTTGGCGCCAGAGCAAACTATGCAATTCGCTAGCATTTAAGGCCCGCCCGAATTGTTCAAAGTAGGCTAATGTTTTAATAATTGCTTGTCCAATCTCGTTCATGATAGTAAAATAGACCTTAATAATATAATCTTCAAGAAGAAAGAGGAATTATGTCAGAAAATATTGGACATGGACCAGATGCTGAAAATTTTGATGCCCCAATGTCAGAAATAGAGCTAAATACTAATGTCTCGATGATCGTACGGGCATTAGCTCGCGAGTTTGGTATTAAAGACCTGACTAATCATGAATTTTTACGTCTTTATTATTATGCAAAGCAATTTATGAACAATGAGCTAGACCATATGTTAAAGTATAAAAATGATGAAACGTTATCCAGGGATCAACTGATTTTTAATGTTCTAACTGAATCCTCTGACAAAATATTATATGCATGGTTTAATGATATCTGCGAAATAGATTATGCAGATTTAAATAAAATACAAAAGAAATTACGAGCAGGGGAAGCAGATGTAGCAATGCAAAAGTACGTTAATTTACTCAGATCGAATAAAGAAACAGGTACTCAAAACAATTTTCTCGAAACAAAACACATACCAAATGCTGAAGAGTAATATCTACTACAAATTCTTCATTACAATTTTACTATTTAGATCTAAACATATCCCAAAAACTAGGTTGTTTTTTACGGCTTGATTTTTCTTCAGGGGCAGAGAGTTGCTTAACTTGATCTTTTAGTGTTTCTACTTGATTTTGAAAATAACCTAATTGGCCAGCCATTTGAAAGTTTTTTTCATTAATGTCTTTAGTCTCTAATCGCATAGCTTCTTTTTCTTTACGCAGTTCTTCTAGTTCTTTTTCTAACACTTCTATAGCGTGTGCGACATTGGAGTCTGTAATAACGGTATTAGTAACGGTACTAGATGGGGTATCTTTGACACTCTTTTCTTTTACGGTATCTGATACTCTTTCTCCAGTGTGTGCAGGAGTGTCTTTAAGAGACTTCTTTAAAGCCTCTAATTCTGTGCGACTTAAACGAATTTCTTGACCATTAAAACCCTCTACGTACTCTTTAGTAAGACGCCCACTGCGAATGTATGATCTTACTGTAGCAGCTTTCTTGCCCAAAATGAGCATAGCCTCTCTCAGAGACACATCGTATTTATCGGACATAATAGACCTCCAACGTTACCCTATTTGCTACCCCTCTATATACCCTGATAGTAGAGGGTTGTTAATAGGTTGTCAATAGGGGTATATAAAAGAGTACCTTACTTAAGTTACTTAAGTATCTTAAGTGACTTAGTTCTATTATGGAGTTGCGCTTAGTGTTGGCGTTGCGTCAGCGGGCTTAGCAGTTCCACGTAGATACTTGGCTTGCCATGGCACATATTTGCTCACAAATGTCTGCTTGTTCATAACCGAGCCATCACTCTTAAACACAGTGTAAATAAATGAGGCACTAGCCCCAGGGTGGGCACTCTCTATCTTTTTTGTAGTACCCTCTGGCAGAGTATCTGTATCAGTGTATTCTGCGTCCGGAGGATTTACCACATCGTAAACTGAAGGGCTGGGAATGTTCACTGTTCTACCATCTTTTTTCCCAAATATTTCGAACGTAATTTTAGTGCCCACAACAGACGATTGCACTAATATACTGTTTGTATAAGTGTTAACAAATTTAAAATCTGGACTACCCTCATATATTGTGGCGTCCATACCAACTGGTGGTTCATAGTAACTAACGCGATAACGATGATTTTGTCGTTCAGTAATTTTTAAACCAGAGTTCATAGCAGCCCTAAACAGGGTGGTGGAAACTTGGCACAATCCCCCACCGTATTCCGGAACTGTCTTGTTAACTTTTATCACCAGCTCTGGTAAGTATCCTGTAGACTGATCTATCTTGCCCAAATTTTTTAGTGTCGAAAATTCTTCACCAGGTTTAATAATAATCCCACTTAATGCATTAGCCCCTACCGTAATGTTGTGCTTTCGATTGTCTGGGCTACCGACAAAAGTTGTATTTGCAATTCCAACCTGTTCAATGATGCCAAAAGACGATAGATTAGCTTCGGTAACATCAGGTTTTGTTACTTTTATAATAGCAATAACAGAAATTGTTTTATCGTTAGATTGGTTGACAACAAAACTTTGAACCGCATCTTTAATTTTGCTTGCCGTTACAGATCCATCTAAGGCTTTACCATCGCTTCCAGAGCCATTAATGCTCAATTTACCATCTGTCATCACCAAACGAGCTTCTACGGGCCCCTGATTCAAATCAGCCGATATTATATTTAACCAATCTTGTACCATAGTCGCGCTAACTCCAGCGTATAGTTTACCATCGATTAAACTTGATCCTATCCAACTATCCAGGGTATTTTGATCGGGCGATGCTTCTTTATTCTCAAAATTCAATACGATTTTAGTTTTTCGCAGCTTTTCTGCTTGAGCAAGAGCGTCTTTTGCATCTCCAGATGTAATTATTGGTTTAGCTACATATCTTTCAAAGCCAATTTTGCTGTTACTGTTATTTTTAAAAGCTTCAACTAAACTATATTTTATCTCATCTTTGTTTACGCGATTCCCATCAGATGCACTGGTCTCTACAGCCTTGCCCTTAGCAATCTTAACGCCCGCGTTAATTTCCGGCTGATCGACTAATGCAGCGAACTTTTCAACTAATATATCTAGTTTTTCTTGATTATAAGTTAGCACTAATTGTAGTTTCGTATCGCTAAAAGGCTGTCTAACATAGTCCCACACAGAAGATATAAAGCTATCGCGACGACCATAATCGTAAGCAGCGGCAGCACTAGCTTTAGAATCCACCACCAAATCGAAATCAGCTGCATGAACGTCCATGGTTTTATCAGAAGCAGAAATAGTTAACGGTGTAGAATATGATTCCTGCACCTTATCACTGATATATTGAGCAGAATTTGGTAAATTCTTACCACTGACATTTATCCCCGCAACAGTAATATGCGGTAGTGTTTGCTGTGAATAGGCGTACGAATAAGTAGAAATAGACATTATTAATAAAAACAAAAGCACAAGTCCACCAATTATAATGGCTTTCCTGTGCTTTTTTAATACCGTATTTTCAACAGAAGATTTTGCCTTTTTACTTTTTTTTACGACTTCTGCTGGCATATTATCTCTCTCTAACTATTTTTCTTTTAGCAGTTCTTGTAGAACATCCCTAGCGTTATTATGTTGGTTCAGCTCGTACTCTGTTTTGGTATTTAACGTAAGTATCAACTGATCGCCAATTGCCACACCGTCAGGAACCATCGACGCAGGCAACGTAATATTTAATGATTCATCTAGCAATATTACATTATCTTTATCTAATTGGTCAATTTTTAAGCGCCAATTTTTGTTCATTATTGTACTAAAGATGTTTCTTTTGGTCGTCTAACATACCAAATAACTAGTACAATGGCTACAACCACAGCAAAGGTTATCCATTTGGTTGTGAGTGATAATACATTTTCGGTCATCAGCGAAATAATCAGTAAAGCAACAATGTTAACTACTTTTATCATTGGATTGATAGCGGGACCAGCAGTATCTTTATATGGATCGCCAACAGTATCACCAGTAACAGCTGCTTGATGTGCAAAGCTACCTTTACCACCAAAGTTTCCAGATTCAATATACTTTTTGGCATTGTCCCAAGCGCCACCGCCAGAAGTCATAGAGATGGCAACAAAGATACCCGTAACAATTGAGCCAACTAATAACCCACCCAAGGCTGATGCGCCAAGTAATAATCCCACTAAAATTGTGGCAAAAATTGGGATAATGGCAGGCAAAATCATCTCTTTAATTGCAGCTTTGGTCACAATATCTACACAAGCTCGGTAATCGGGTTTTTCTGTGCCTTTCATAATACCTTTATATAACTTAAACTGACGTCTAACTTCTTCTACAACTGCAGCGCCCGCTTTGCCAACAGCTTCCATAGAAAGAGCGGCAAAATAGTAAGGTAAAAGACCACCAATAAATAATCCAACTAGCACTTTTGGATCTGATAACGAAAAGGTTAATTCGGTGCCGGTTATATTCTTTAAATCTGCAACATAAGAAGCAAATAAAACAATTGCGGCAAGCCCAGCGGATCCGATAGCATATCCCTTAGTAACAGCTTTAGTAGTGTTTCCAACAGCATCTAATTGATCGGTAACCGTGCGAATAGCAGCAGGTAACTCGGCCATTTCGGCAATTCCACCGGCGTTATCGGTAATTGGACCGTAGGCATCAATGGCAACAATCATACCAGTAAGCGAAAGCATGGCTACAACGGCAATTGCTACTCCGTAAACACCCGCTAAATAATACGAACTTAAAATTGCAGCACAAATAATTAAAACAGGAGCAGCAGTAGAGCGCATAGAAACAGCTAAACCAGTAATCACATTGGTACCGTGACCAGTTTGGGAAGAAGCTGCGATAGATTTTACTGGTGCATACTTTGTGCTAGTAAAATATTCGGTAATTACTACTAGGAATGCCGTAACACCCAAACCAATCAATGAAGAATAGAATAAATTAATTGCGGTATAGCTAGATCCGTATGCAGTCATATCACCCATGAATTTTTGGGTAACAAACCAAAATGCAATGGCTGAAAGCACACCCGCAACAACCAATCCATTATATAGCGCTCCCATAATGCTTTGATTACGAACCCGACGAACAAAGAATGTTCCGATTATTGAAGTCACAATCGAAACACCACCTAGTGCCAATGGATAAACCAAAGCGTTTTCGTTCCCTGAAAACAAAATTGAACCTAGCAGCATTACCGCTATTAATGAAACTGCATAAGTTTCGAATAAATCGGCAGCCATACCAGCACAATCGCCTACATTATCACCTACATTATCGGCAATAACGGCAGGGTTACGTGGATCGTCTTCTGGAATACCAGCTTCTACTTTTCCCACTAAATCGGCACCGACATCGGCGCCTTTGGTATAAATACCGCCACCCAATCGGGCAAAGATGGATATTAATGAGCCACCAAATCCAAGACCAATTAAAGCACTGGTATCTTTAAAAATAGCGTAAAATCCGGTTACTGCTAGTAATCCTAAGCCTGCAACCAGCAAACCAGTAACACTGCCGCCCTGAAAAGCAACGCGTAATGCAGCATTCAAACCGTTTTTGGCAGCCTCGGCTGTACGTACGTTAGCTCTAACCGATACATTCATACCGATAAATCCTGCTAAGGCAGAAAGTGCAGCGCCAATTAAAAACCCAAGGGCAGTTTTCCAATCTTTCATATATAGCAAAACAACAAATAAAACAGCAGCCACAACCGCAACAGTAGAATACTGTCTAGTTAAATAAGCCTTTGCCCCTTGCTGGATGGCCAGTGCAATATCTGCCATCTTTTTAGTTCCAACTGGTTTCTTGGTTATAACCATGGTCAATAGTATTCCATATACTACAGCCAATGCACCGCCACCAAGTGCTAATAAAAGCGCTAATGGATAGTTGTCCATTCTACTTTCCTTTCCTGTTCTGTTAGTTGTTAGTTTTAGTTGTTAGTTTCCAGCGACGAAACATCGGTTCACTGTTCATTCTTAACTTTTCTAATTAATACAACTTTTTTAGTGAAATATCAAGCTTTTTCACCGTCCTATGTAACTTAAGTTGCTTAAGTAACTTATAATTTTTCGTAGAATTTTAACAAGTCACTCGCAGTATTACCCCAGCTCTCAGTGCTCGCCCGCTTGCGAATTTCTTTAAATAAACACTCTTGCACTGCATCTTGTGATATTAATTCTTCCAATTTGTCTTTTATATCTAGCGGGTCTCCGACTTTATAATAAATAGCGCATTGATCTAAATATGTACGCATATTCAAAGTATTTGCTGCCAGTATCAAACTGTCGCTAGACATCGCTAACGCGGCAGAAAGTAAAGTGGAACTACCGCCCCATGGCAGAATACAGTAGTCTGCTTCATTTTGTGCGGCAAAATATGCGATTTCGTCACAATCTTGCATAACCACAATCGCGCTACTCAATCGAGCATAATTTTCGGATAGCAATTTAACAATCGCACTTAATTTACTAGTAGAAGCAATAGTCAGTCGGAGAGACTTATTCCTAGCATGCAAAATGGCAAATGCTTCTATTAAAGTGAGAAGATATTGATAATCGTATTCACCATTTTCACATCCACAAAATAGATGGGTTATAAATTCATCATTGATAACTAAATCAGCAGTATTATTTACTAGATTGTCGTCTATTCCGAGTGTGATGCCAAAAATTAATTGCCGATTATTCTTTCTCTTTAGCCTATTTTCTAACAAAATATTGGTGGCAATAATGGGGTAGCCAGAGTCTAGAGCGTGATGATAATTTAAATATTCTTGACCTATTTGCCCACTCTTATATAAAGAATGAAGCGTAAATAAAGCTTTTTGGCGATAACTTCTGGGATGATTTATGCTTAGAAAGTGCACCAAATCGTACTTTTCATTTTTTAATATTTTGCCAAATTCTACCTGCTCAGCTACGCTTTTTGGCTTAATATCAGTCTCAATTATTTTAATACTGTAATCTTTGGGATTATAAATATTTTTGGGTACATAAACAGTGATATCATGATCAGAATTTTTAGAAGCCATCAGCGCTTCAACCAAATTCTTAGCAAAGTACTGTTCTATACCAAATTTTTCCCCGATCACCCGGGCATCTATAGCAATTTTCATATGACTCCATAATAATCAAAGATCAAAGAACGAAGATCAAAATTGTGGAATATCCTTATTATAATGACTAAATCCGAGTGACTAATGACTAATCAATTTCGAAATTCAAAATTAGAATTTGATTCTAAATTCGTCGCCCTTCGGTTGTAGTCGCTCATGAAATTCGCAACCATCATTTATCATTCATAATTTACTTCTATTCCAGCTCACCCCAAACTTACCGCATCAAGAAACAAGAAGCAAGTAGGCATGTTAGGTAGTAGGTTTTAGAGGCTAATAAGATTCTGACCGTCCAATCAATCAGACGTTAAGACGATCTTTCGCTTTAACCATCGCTAATGCGGTAACAAACCAAATTATTAAGTCGTTTTTAAAGATGGTTAGGTCTATCATACCGTGTATTAAAATAGTTAAGATCAAAACCGCACCTAGTATTGCCAGCGGGCTTTTTGTCCCCAAAGTTGACTTATGTAGCCAATAAATAAAATTAACAAAACCCAAAAAGCCCAATAATCCAAAAGATAACCAGATGTATAAAATAATATTATGTGGGTGAACCGCATATGGCGTTATATATTCGTCATAATTTGGCTGGTGAAGAGTATATTCTGCAAATTTATTGTGAAAATTCCCGAGTCCAACCCCTAAAAACCAATTATACTGCACTAGTTCCCAACTCTTTTGCCAAATATTTACCCGAATATCCATATTATCTGGATTTTGTTTAGCCAATATTGAATAGACAATAGGATTAGAAATTAAGAATGTACCAGCTACAATTATATGTGCCCATACTCGCTGACGTTTTATCCAGAGAATATAAACAAATAACCCAACAATTAGGGCAATAAAGCCACCGCGCGATTTTGTTTCATACAAACCCAAAGCCGTAATAATAAATATTAAAAAGTTTAGCCAATCTATTTTATCTGGTTTTGCGTTATCTAAGCTACGCGATTGTAGCTGCCAACAAATGATTAAAGCCGGAACCAAAATCATGGCTGCCGCATTTGGTGAATTAAATAAACTTACTGCACGCCCAGTATTTAAGTATTGCCCTAAATCTGGATATTGGTTAATCCACCACTGCTGCACAGCCGGAATTTGCTGGGCAATGGCGACTATTGCAACTAATACACCCTGATAAGCCATCGCTTTTAGCATTATTTTGACATTGCTCTCGGAATCTAAGGCATTCTTAAGCATCCAATAGACTAAAATGGCTGGCACTATCCAACCCTTAATAATGCCTAAGGCATCGCGCTTTTGCGGAGAAACAATAAGACTTATCAGACTTATAAGCCCTATTAGCCCTATCGACAACTTTTCTGACTTGGATAATTTACGCCAACCAGGATTATAAATTACAGCTGCAATGGCGCATAAATAAATTAGTACTTCAAAAACATTGGTTGGCAAACCCGCTACATTAAATTTAATTAAATAGAGGATAGAAAGCCCGGGCAGCAATAGAATTAGATATTTGATGTATTTATTCATAATAATCCATAAGATTAGATGATTGAACGCGCGCAACTTCTATCCTGTCATCTCGAACTCGGTGAGAGATCTCGCTTTGATCGATACTGACGGGATTTCTCGCCAAACTCGAAATGACAGCTTGTCTTAGTCAGGGTTAGGTGGGGGCGATTGCGAGCGGTTCGGCCATTGGCCTACTTATGCTCTTTGCAGTTCGCCCCCCAGGCATGACGAGAATACTTAAGCCCAGTGTGCCCTATTCGGACTCGCTTTCGCTGGCTCACCCCGTCAACTTTCAACAGCTAAATTATAGCACAAACATTTATTTGATTTTAATTTCGGAAATTGGAGAGCTTATTTGCCATAGCGATTGGAATAAACTGAGCTGGGCGGTAGCCATGTCTTGGCTTTCGATAATTAATCCGAATGTTTCTTTTTTGGATGATAGATTGATTACTTTATTATCGTATGCAAACGAAACAACTGGCAGGTCCAAGTTTGCCGGCGCCAATCGCACCTCGCGCATTTCGTTACCCGACGTGCCCCAAAATCCCGGTAAATCGTTTGAACGAGGGTGAATGGTTTGCAAAAATATACCCTTAGCCACCCGTCTTTTTACCATATCGTTTATGTACTCTTCGCCCAAAACCTCGATGATAGATTTATTAGAATAGATGCCAAAAAGCCGCTTGTTAGAGGTGGTTAACGTGTCTTCGTAGACAGTTTTGTATCCTTCGATACCCGGATAGTACTTTATGCGCGGCTTAAACTCGGACAAATTGTACAATGACCGCAACTCGGGCAACAAGCTTTTTAATTTGCTCTCTTTTTCATCTAACATTTTGCTGATTGACTCTGGCGGTTCGGCTACAAAAAGCCGTCTTTTGCCAACCGTTACAGTGCTTAGTAAGTGACAATCAATTAAGTGCTGAATCGCATCGTATGCGTTAGTGCGTTCTACTTGGGCTTTTTGGGCGATGTTTTGGATTGACGATGCCCCCAGCTGCAACGCCGCCAAATACACCTTGGATTGCTTGCTGGTTAAGCCAAATACTTCTAACTGCGTTGCTAATTCTTCGTTATTGTATTGCTCTTTCATACATATTTATATTAACTCTTCCGTGCTTGTTTTGTCAAATGTTGCCATTATATAACAACACTTTGTGTACATATCATTTACATTTGTGACCTTTTGGCATATAATACCTCCTCATGATCGCAAGATCAGTTCCTTTAAAGCCTATTTCGACACCCCAAGGAGGGGACAATGAACACCCGTAAGATCCTAGCCGGCATGCCCGCGTCCTTTCCTGCCAGCGTCAGAGAGAGTGATCGCCCACTCTATCTGATGATGAATTTGGAAACGGGGTGCCCGCTTCGCTGCCTAAAGTGTGCCCAGCCTGGGCAAGGCCGCCAAGTTGGTACACCGCTGACCTTGGCAAAGCGTGAGCGGATCATCGAAGTGGCGGCACAGTGCGGCGTTAAGGCACTGGTGATTATCGGCGCAGGAGAGCCGAGCACCCCGCAAAACTTTTCCGCTTTCGTGCGACCAGTCATCGAGACGGCGCACCGTCACAGCCTGTTGACCGTGATGTTCACCACTGCACTCGGGATCAATCGAGAGCAGGCGATTTTCTACCGTGACCATGGGGTCACCATTGTGGTAAGCCTCGATTCGCTATTGCCCGAAACGTATCGCAAGCTGACGGGCAACGGCAACCTTGCTCACACTCTGCAGAACATTGCCGTTCTGCGCGAGGTATATCACAACACTGCCCGCGAAGAGGGCGGCGTGCGAACGGTGCGGTTGGGCATCAACTGCACCATCCAGCGTCCCAATGTTGGGGAGTTGGAGCAAATCCGCGAGTTTTCCAACAGTGATATGCTGTTCGTCGCTAACGCCCCGATGCCGGCGGGGCGGTTCGCCGTTTATGCCAACTGGGACGAGACAGTTGGCGACGCGAACCTAGATCGTTTCAATAAGCTAGCGCGGGAGATGTCCGACACTGGCGGACACAGCTCCATCGCAGAAGGCGCATGTAGCTATTTCAACCGCGGTATAACTGTTGATGTTGACGGGCAATTCCTATCGTGTGGCTATGCCGCTGCCAGCGCGGAGTTTCTTGGTAACATCGAGGAACCTACTCTTGAAGCGATGATGGATCACTATCATCGCGTCCGTGGCGGTTACCACGCATGGTGCCAATCCGCTGGCCGCCAGCCCTCCTGTCCGTTAAGGGACCCCGATTATCAGGGGTTCCTCCTCCATCTTCGCCGTTAGTTAACGGCGCCCCATGGCCACCTTGGCCAGCCACCTCGGGTGCGTGCTACGCACCCGGGGCTTTTTTTATCTAAAAATGTTATTTACTCTCAAAAAGGTACAAATAACACGCTATAGTGCTTAGGTCGGATACCGTAGCACTTAGCACTACGCTACGAAATAGCTAAGTGCTATAGCGTACTATTTGTACCATTTTAATCATGTTAGTGCTAAGCTTCGAAGAACTTCTGCTGTTAAAATTAGGCGATTTTGGATTGCAGTTGTTTTACTTGTTTTTCGAGTGCATCTAAACGCTTGCGCATTTTAACAACATCATTACACTGATATCGATTCCATTACCAATACCCCCCCCTTAAAAGGAGGGGGTATTGGTAAAGTTTCATAATTGCTTAATCTGATAGCTTAGAATTGAATATAATATTTTGTGTGGCGATCGTTAGGGCGATGAGTACCCAAATGTGCATTATGTATAAAGTTGAGAAGAATTGATATTGCACCAAAACCCCTACAAGGGCAGAAATGAGGGCTAATATTATGGCGCGCAAAGTTGGATCTTTAGCTCTAAATAGTGCGCCAAAAGACCGTACAAACAAAACCAGCAGGAACATTAAGAGCGCCCCAAGCCCTATCATGCCAGTTTCGGCTAGTGTTTCTAAAGTTTGGTTATTTACTATTGGCCATCCGCTAATTGGTAGCTGATCGGGATAGTTAGTAGACCACGGACCAAAGTTGCCAATGCCAATACCAGTTAAAGGCTGTTCGTTAAAGGCTTCTTTAGCTTGATCAAACGTACTAAAACGCTGCAAAGTAGAGGCAGTATCTAGTGCGTTAAAAAAGTGCTTTTGCGTTTCTTCTATTGCTTTGCGACCAGCATTGGAAAAGTTAATGACTAATGTTAACCCAACTGCCAAAACCATAGTGGTAATAATGGCACCAGTTATAACATGAGGACGCAATAAAGCAAGTAAACTACCGAAGAATATAACCGCCAGTGTTACCGCAAGCCCTAAATACCCGCCGCGCGAAATTGTCATTAAAAACACAAGGCCAACTAGTGCAATAAAGCCAATAAAGAATTTACTAGAAAAAACATTAATTTTACGAATATATAGTGTAATTACTAACGCTAACGGAATGATAAGAAAATTAGCCAAATAAAGTGGTTCTTGCATTACCGATTGTACGCGAGGGTAACCAAAAACTACTTTAGTGTAAACATCTTTTAGCCCAGTTAAAGACATAGGTAAGCCAATCATATCGCCCGCAAATTGATACAGCCCAAAAATCGAAATAATAATAGTTACCCAAAACAAAACCTTAATAACCAAGCAAAGATGATCTTTGGTTTGCAATATGGCAGGAATGACCCAAATTGTAAGTGAAGTAAAAATTATAAATGCAAATACCATCATGCCGCGGCTAATAGCCAACATATGGCTAAATGAAAGAAGTAGAGAAATGACTACGGTAATGTATACCCACAAATAAGGTGAATAACGCAAAATGAACGATTTGGAAATTAACTTTCTTATTAAAAATGCTGCAATCATTCCTGCCAATAAAACTTGACTAATGCGTAGGTTAGCTCCGCCAATTGGCAACGAAGGAATTCGCTCAAATGGAATAGAAAAGATAAAAACTAATAGTCCATGAATTGGATATTTAATAGAGAAAATAATGTAAGCTAGCAATAATACTGCGCCAACAAGAGCATATGAGATAATTTCTAGCCCTCGGCCAATAAAAAAACCATAGACGGTTGCAGTTAAAACCAACCCGATAGAAATTAGAATGTTTATTAGATTTTGTTTTTCCATTATCGTTAACATAATAATGATTAATTTTAAATTTTAAATGATGGTTGTGAATTTTATGAACAACTACAGCCGAAGGCTGATTAATCAAGCACTAATTACTGAATTCGAATTTTTAAAACTTTGCGGAAACGTCATTCTGGCTTGCAGTGCCGTCCATATCTTTACGCGGAGGATGGTCCAGAATCTTCACTTTTAATAATAAATTTATAATAATTATTGTTGGTTCAAATTCCAACTATGAATAATGAAATGTTATGAATTTCGAATTTGATTCGTAATTCTAAACTCATCATTCAATCCATTAGTCATTAGACATTAGGATTTAGTCATTGAATCGTCATTCAGATTTCTGATTTCCGTCACTTCTGTTACTTAATCCTCTGGAGTCTTATACACTGCCTGCCCTTGCCACCAACTCTCAATCATGCGGGCAATAACGCTCCCTTCTCTTCGCCAACGATAACGCATCCAAAATACAACTTTATCATACCATGTTCCGTAAGTAGAAATATAGCGCTCCAAATCGTTATACCAGCTACGTGGCACAATTAATGTTTCGGAAAGATCTGAATAAAGTACGCCATCGTAGAAAACCGAGATACCCATAGTTACCAATGATGTTACGCCCGCCGAAACCATTTTTTCAATCCAGTAAAACAAAGCAAGTTCATCATCGTTGTTACTAATAGAATGCTTATAGCAAACTTGTGTACGCATTAAACAAACTGGTCCCAAAAAATGCAGTCGCTCTGGGTCGATTGTGAATTCATTATCATCGCTAACAGCTTTAATTTGATGTGGCCAAGGACCAATGCTTTGCCCACCATAAATTGTGCCCTTTGCATCTGGGCGAATTATGGCTGGATAGTAAAGATCTATATTTTGATTTTGATTAAAGTGAACAACCATTCGATTGATAAAATCTCGCTCGAGCGTGGTTCCAGATTGGATAAATAAGATTGCTTCAATAAATGAGTACCGAGCATGTTCAACCATTACCTTAATTAAATCGCTAAACGGGCGGCTTTTATCACAGACAAAAGTAACCCAATTAAAATCGCGCTTCAGACTATGCAGTATGCCTGTAGAGGAGTTTGGGACCAAGCAAATTATTTCGTGATTTCGATAACGTAATCCCTGCGTTGAGCGTAGAGTTGTGTAAGTTTTGGCTAAATCATCGCAGGCAATTACAATGGTAAGAATTTTTGGTTGTGCAGACATTAAAAGGCTCCTTTTTAAAGGTGCCCCTCTTAGTTTGCACTATAACATAGAATTGGAGAATGGAGAATGGAGTAAGCAAAAATGAATTTTCAAGTGTCAATTTTCAATTTTCAATAGGAATTATTATTTATAATTAAATAATCCATAATTCTCCACTCTGCATTCTCCATTCTTCATTAATTATATAGATTCCGGATCACAAGTCCGGAATGACAAAACAAATATTCCTTATCACCTCTACCAGCTCCCAACTAGCTTTCGAGTATTTCTTCAATCCTTAAAAGCTCGTTATACTTTGCTACACGTTCGCCCCTAGCAGGAGCTCCAAATTTCACATATGGACAGTTAAAACCAACTGCAATATGAGCGATAAATGCACTCTCAGTATCACCAGAACGATGCGAAAGAATAGGTGTGTAACCCAGTTTTACTGCCTCGGCAACAGCATCGTAGGCACCTGTCAATGTACCTATTTGGGTCGGCTTTATCATTATGGCATTAGCGATATGATCAGTGTATCCCTTGTTTAAACGAATATCGTTAGTTGAAAAGATATCATCACCGATAACCATCATCTTGTCTCCAACCCGCTTAGTCAGTTCTATCCATCCATCCCAATCTTGATCTGCCAACCCGTCTTCGATACCAGAAAGTGGAAATAGCGTGGACAACTTCTCATACTTAGCAATTAAGTATTCCGAGGGCACATCACCAGCATGATGAATTAAATGGTAAAGTCTTTCATCGGTGAATAAATTACTAGCAGCTTCATCTAAAATGATGCCAATATCATCAGTAGTATAACCCGCCAAAGAAGCACCCTGAACAATTAAGGCCATTGCCTGATCGGTAGTTGCCCCAGGAACAGCATAGCCACCCTCGTCGCCCACCTGCATTCCAAATTTTTGATCTTTTAAAATACTACCAACTGCATGATAAATTTCGGTACCAATTCTCAGCGAGTCTGAAAAAGGTAGATTCTTTTTGATTATGACATTGAATTCTTGTGTATCAGTGGAAAATGAGGCTAATTTCCCGCCATTAAAAATGGTAAACATTGGGCTTGGAATTACCAGTTTTTTATTATTATTCTGTCCAAAACAATGCTCGGCAAAACGAAAAAGTGGCTCTCGATTTTCGTTGGCACAAGCTATAGCATAACTGTATGAAACTCCGAGAATTCCATTAGAACCAAAGTGTTCTAAGTTTGGTGTACCATCTAAACCAATAATGTATTGGTCAAATTCCCGCTGACTCTCAAATTCCATCCCAACAATTTGAGCACTTAGATAGTGATTAATATTTTCTGCTACCCGCGTAACGCCACGACCGTTTAAGCGGCCCAAATCGCCATCGCGCAACTCGTGCATTTCGTAAGACCCAATCGATGCCCCGCTCTCAACCGCTGCCGTACCTTTCGCTCCGCTTTTAAGCGTAATTTCAACTTCTACAGTAGGGTCTCCGCGAGAATCGATAATTTCTCGAGCTAATATATTATTGATAGATGACATTTCCCCTCCATCGGTATCTAATCAAAGACTATCTACTTTTTTGTTTTTCGTCTAGGATTTTATGATATACATCGAGTGTTTCTTTAGCACATTTTTCCCAAGAGAATTTTTCGGCTTGAATATGCCCAAGTTTAATGAGTTTCTCACGCTCAACTCCACTATTTAATAACAATATTATAGCTTTAACCCATGCTTCTTCATCATTTGGCGATAGGCTAATACCACCGTCTCCAATAACTTCTGGCAGTGAAGAGACATTGCTAGAAATTGTCGGTACGCCGCAAGTCATTGCCTCTAACGGCGGCAACCCAAATCCTTCGTATAATGAAGGAAAGGCAAAAAGCGTTGCCCCGTGATACAATGCTGGCTTGTCTGCTTCATCTACATAACCCGTAAAAATTACCTCATCACTCAATTTTAAATCTTTTACCAGTTCAAAAAGTTGATCATAATGCCAACCTTTCTTGCCAGTTAAAACAAGCTTATGATTAGATTTATTACGATGCCTTACCTCGGCAAAAACGCGAACTAAAAACTCAAGGTTTTTGCGAGGGTTAATGGTACCAACATTTAAGATATATGGCCCTGTAATTTTATATTTTTTTAAAACTGTATCTATTTGGCTCAGAGACACTTTATTTCTATAGGTATTATCAACTGCTTCGTAGATTACAGTGATTTTTTCTGGAGCGATTTTTAAATGCTCAATAATGTCTTTCTTCGAATGCTCCGAAATAGTAATAACATGATCGGCATATCTATATGAAAATGGCATCCACTTGGCGTAATACTGCCGTGAATAAAATGGAATATCACCACGCAGCATGCTTATCACATCGTGAATTGTTACCACATTTAAACCCTTATAAAAAACTGGCACCGAAAAAGCTGGTTGATGAAATATGTCCAATTTTGAATGATATGCCATAGAGGGCAAAGTAATTTGATCCCACCACCATCGTTGCGGGGTAGATAAATCGTGCTCCTCAGATGGTGAATAAGTAACTAGCTTGTCATCATCTGCCACTTTTTTCAGCGCATTAACAAGGTTATTCACGTAAAAGCCAAAGCCAGTTGGCTGACCTTTTGTTGTTTGTACGTCTATGCCAATTTTCATTTATACCCTTTTTACGACTAATTTTATCACATCTTCCGATATTGCTTTCGTTTTCCATGCAGCTATGCAATAGACTATAGCCCCAACGGCTATTCCATAAAGTAAATTGCTATTGCGCAAAGGATAAATAATTGCGGCCATAATAATTACCGCAACCAGTGTACGCCCAACAACCGCCCAAGGAATATGCACTTTTATGAATTTTGAAATAATTATGGATTGTGCTAACAATACCAACGCTTCAGTCAAAATAGTTACTAATGCGGCGCCCAAATATGACCATCGCGGAATTACAAAAAGGTTAAATCCAATATTTACTACTACTGCGATAATATTAGCAATAAGTAGCAGCCTAGATCGCGACATGGCAATTACACCCTTACCTAAAATATTGGCAAAAAAGTCAAACCATACGGCAACCAATAGCAGCCTTAAAACCATCGCGCCGTCAATGGCAACCGAATACCCCATCAACTGAATTGCCACAGTAGAAGCATGCGAATAATCGCTTGAAGTAATAAAGTTCATCATTGGACGGGCTAAAATTATACCACCAATAATTATAGGTAACCCAAGCACAAACATAGCTTCGATAGATCGTGAAATTAAGAATTGGAAGCGCTTATGGTCATCTTTCCAGCTTTGTACCAAAGAGATAAATACCACTCCCATAAAAACAGCAGGGAAAAAATTGATAATCTCGATAACCTTATACGGTGCGGCGTAAATGCCAACATCACCTGCAGATTTATAAATTGATAAGATAACGCTATCAATTTTAAAATAGATCAGCGCAAGCACAGATACTATGCCAAGCACACTGCTTTCACGAAATATTCGCTTCCAATATCCTCGATCAAATTGAAATTTAACTATTGTATATTGGCGGGCAAAAAGAACATTAGTATAATAATTTGCCACAGCCCCAAAAATCATCGCCGAAACTAACCAGGCAACATTTAATCCGAGCCATAAAAACGGTAACAAGACTGCCAATGATACAATTCGCCCAACAATATCAGCTATTACTGGTCTATCCATGCGATAGTTTGCCTGGAATATGGCGACAAAAGTCATGTTTAGCGTTTGCCAAAAGGTAGAAATTGCAACCATTAACACACCCAGCTTAACCGGACCGTTAAGAATAGGGATAGCGCCAGTGGGTAATAAATAAATCGCAACCACGGCACAACTTAGCACAATAAGGGCAAAAAATGAGCGCAATGCCAATATATTGCCCATAATGTAGTTAGTTTTGGCCATATCGCCTTCAGCCTCAGTCAATTCCTTGGCTAAAATCCAATAAAACCCAAAATCAGCCAATGTGCCAAACAAAGCTATGTAATTTAAGATAGCTGCATATTCACCGTATCCGGCTGGCCCAAGCTTATTGGTTAGAAGTTTAACCGTAATCAAAGCAATAAGCGTTGTTACAACGCGCCCAATTATTTGTACAGATGAATTAAATGCAACTTTTCTTGTCAAACCCATGCATATATCATACCATAGGAGTGCTATGGTTGTCAGTTGGTTGTGTTATAATAAATTTGAAAGGGAGTGACAAATGAGCAAACCTCTTAAATTATTAATAGTTGGTATTTGTATTGCCAATTTTGGATTTTTACCAAACGGCTTTAGCAAAACACTGCCAACCGCCAAAGCTTCTTCATTTAACCAAAATAATTTAATAAGTGACGATATATTCGTTAATGTTGACGCCATGTCTGTTGCCTCGATTCAAAGTTTTTTAACCTCAAAAGGTGGGTTTTTAAAAGATTTCTCAGAGAATGGTAGATCGGCAGCGCAAATTATCTACGATGCTGCACACGGCTATGGAGACGGCACCGGCACCATCAATGGAATAGCCTTAAATAGTAGCACTGGCACCGTAAGTCCTCAAATTATTTTGGTAACACTGCAAAAAGAACAAGGTTTGCTTACAATGCCGACTCGTAACGATTCAAGCTTAAACGCTGCAATGGGATATGGTTGTCCAGATGGTAGCAGCTGCAATCCATCTTATACAGGATTTACAAAACAAGTAGAGAACGGTGCATGGCAATTAAGATATAATTACGAAGCAGCATTTAAAGATGATTCTTGGAGAACTACTTATTATGGCAGCCAAACTTTTGCGAGTAAGCCAGGATCCGTAGGGCAAACTGTTGGTTTAGATAGTTACACTGTAACTTTTGCTAACGCTGCTACCGCGTCATTGTATCGCTATACTCCTCACGTTTATAACGGAAATTATAATTTTTATAACCTTTTTAATTCTTATTTTGTAACATATAGCCATTCGTTCGTTAGACAAAATGCATATCCAACAGTTGGTCCAGGACAATCATATAACTTTGTTTTAGTCCTAAAAAACACAGGCAGCGCCACATGGCAGCAAGACCAAGTGAATTTAGGCACAGATAGAAGCCGAGACAGGATTCCTGCATATACGCGCGAAGGAGATGGACCGAGTGGATGGATAAAGGGTAACCGCATTAGATTTCAAGAAGCATCCGTTGCACCAAATGAAAATGCCACTTTTTCTTTTTGGATGAGAAATGATGGAATGTCAATCGGCACATACCGTGAATATTTTCGCCTCGTAGCAGATGGTATACAGTGGATGGAAGACTATGGAATCTATTGGGATGTTAGCGCTGTTTCCACAGCAGACACGTACCGTCACAGCTTTATAAACGGTAGCGCTTACCCAACACTATCAAGTGGCGAAAGCTACAACCTTGTAGTTAGAGTAAGAAATACTGGAACTGCAACTTGGCAACAAGACCAGGTTAATTTAGGAACCGATAGATCTCGCGATCGTATACCAGTCTTTACTCGTGAAGGAAATGGACCGAGTGGATGGATAAAGGGTAACCGCATTAGATTTCAAGAAGCATCCGTTGCCCCTGGTGGCACGGCAACTTATTCATTCTGGATTAAGAATGATGGAGTTTCACCAGGAGTGTACCACGAATATTTCCGACTTGTGGCTGACGGTATAACTTGGATGGAAGACTACGGCATCTATTGGGACGTAACCGCAATATAGCTTCAACCATCTTTAGCAGATTATTTGTATTACTGACTATAGAATAGTTTTATATTAATTAAGTGCACGTCCACGCTAGACGAAGCTAAAAATGATTAACTATTTACCGACATATTCATAAATTAGTGTGCCAAGTTTATACTCTTTAACAAGCTTTACATTAGGAATAGCTTTTAAGGCGGCGCTTATTTGATCGAACCCAGCGAAGTAGGGGTATAAATCTTCACCAGACTGTGAAGGACGAGCTCCAATTATTATATAGCGTGCGCTACTCACAATTGCACTGGCTGGGATATTGCTGGGCGAGAGTACTGTGACGACTGGGCTATTTATTAAATATGGTACATAAAGATTTGCGTTATTTGATATAACGATTTTATTATCAATATTGTGATCATTAACCCATTTATATGCATCGGCTTGCTCTTCTTGTACTCTTTGTATGAACTCAAAAGGCTGCGGCAATGCAAACGGACGCGAAAAACTTAATACAAAATCAATAGATATTACCAATATTATGATAATTCTAGCCATCCAACCACGATTGTATTTATCTGCCCAGTTATAAACTGCGAAAGCACCGTAGCCAAATGTCAGCGACAAAGGTAAGGCCAGTTCCCTCACAAATCTACCGGGCAAACCAAAATAAGATGTAATGCTAAACCCAAATAAAATAAGAATCCAAAATGCAAAAAGGTACTTTATGGGCCGATTGGCGTTAGAAACCATCAGAATTAGTAAACCTATTAAACCCGCAATAATAAGTAGCGGATTATTTAACTCCTCTATTTGCCATAATGTTACAGGTTTACTTATTGCACCAAACACTGAAGCTAAAGAACCGCCACTGAGCAAAACATCAACGAACGGCTTAGCTAAAGGCCCAATAACTATCCACGATAATGCAGTTAACGCAATCAAAGCTACAAAGACTGAAATTATTAATAACATTTTTCGACGTAATTTTGCTTTTGTAACATAGCCAATAAAAACCGAGATTAACCAAGGAATAATCGCGATAACCAAATAAACAACCGTCAAATGATGCGTGATTATGATGAGCACCGAGAAAATTATGGCCAATATCAAGTATTTCCATTTCGGTTTATTAATTAGTAAATAATAAAATGTAATAGCTAAGGGTAGATAGAACCCACTGGCAATTAAATTAGGATAATTACCATCGCCATATGCCCTAACTGGGCCGAGTGCAATAAAACCCCAAAATAAAGCTGCAAAAGCACCCACAGCCGGGTGATCAAACAATTTTTTGCCAGCATAATATATAGCTATAATTGGGATTACCATCAAAATGGGTGTAAACCAAACTAAAACATTTAATGGTGTTTGATGGAATATCTTTGAAAAATAGACAACGATTATATGGAAACCAGTAGGATAGCCATTAATGTCAATTTTTAAACCATTACTTATTAAATTAGTTATATATTGCATATGTACTGCGCCGTCATCACCAGGTGGAGTAACGTAATGAAAATGAATAACAGGATAATACGCATAAATAAGCCGCCAGATAATAGCGACTAAAGGTAACAGAAACCAAGGAGAAATATGTAATTTCTTCACCCTTTTATTGTACCAACTAAAGTCTGTAGTTGGTAGTCCCCAGGAAAATGAATAATTATTCCTTATCACCTGTGCAAGCTACCCGATACAACCTGACGTTCTTACTTCTATCAGCTAAAAGCTAGTAACTAAAAAATATCCAGTTTCCGTCATTCGAATTTCGAATTTAGTATTTTTGTTCTATGTTCCTTCTTGCCAGCTAGAAAGATAGGCAATTTGATCCGAGGTTAAGTTGTCTTTTGTTAACCCCATTGCTGTCATCTGAAGTGCTGCAATATCATGGTCAACATCGGTAGGAAGCGAAATAACTGCAGCAGGAAGATTGCCTTTATGCTTTACTCCGTATTCAACAGCCAACGCTTGACCGCAAAATGATAAACTCATTACTTCTGAAGGATGGCCCTCTGCAGCTGCAAGGTTAACTAATCTTCCTTCTGCAAGCAATGCAATTTTTTTACCATTATCAAGCTCAAACTGCTCCATAAAAGGACGTACTTTAACGCGTTTCTTTGCCATTTTATAAAGGCCGGCTGTATCAATCTCAATATCAAAATGGCCTGAGTTACACATAATGGCACCATTTTTCATTAATTTCATTATCTCGGTTGTTATGACATGCTTATCGCCCGTGACTGTCACAAAAACATCACCAATGGGGGCACATTCTTTCATTGGCATAGATTCAAAACCGTCCATGCGGGCCTGCAGGGCTTTAACTTCGTCTACCTCTGTAACTGTAACCAATGCGCCCATGCCACGAGCACACTTGGCAACACCGCGACCGCAATGCCCATAACCAGCTACAACCACTCGTTTACCAGCCAACAATATTGATGTAGCCCGCAATATACCGTCAATTGTAGATTGCCCGGTGCCGTAATAGTTATCAAATAAATGTTTTGTCTGATTATCGTTAACAGCAATGACAGTGCATTTTAATGCGCCGTCTTTTTCCATCGCTCGCAAGCGAATTACACCCGTTGTAGTTTCCTCGGTGCCAACCACTAATTGCGGAATCAAATCGGCATGTTTTTGATGAATAAGTGTCACTAAATCACAGCCGTCATCAATGGTTGCGATTCTTTTTCCGCCAGCTAAACCTTTTCTAAGATGCCCCACAATTGCTTCGAGATTGGCATAATACTCCTCAGTATTTTCACCTTTCCAACCATAAACTTTTACCCCATTTTTTGCTAACGCAGCCGCAACATCATCTTGAGTCGAAAGTGGATTACACCCTGTTATGGCTACCTCGGCGCCCCCAGCCTGTAGCGTTTCAACTAAAACTGCGGTTTCTTTTGTAACATGCAAAGCCATACCAATAACAATACCTTTAAGTGGCTTTTCTTTAAAAAAACGCTCTTGCACTTTTACTAATGCACCCATTTGGCTTTTTGCCCAAGCAATGTTTAATTCACCTTGTGGCGCAAGTTTAATGTCTTTAACATGATAATCCACGCAAACTCCTTTGTCGTTTAATTTAAAAATTTACAATTATCAATTTACAATAAATGTTTCAATGCAACATTGTGACAATGATAATTCATTGAAAATTGTTAATTGAAACTTGCAAATTGTCGTTAAAACTCTCTTATCTTCTGCAATATCTCGTATCTTTCAGTTACATCTTTGTGCGTTATGTTTTGCAATCTCTCCACACTAAAACCCTCTGCACAATATGATGCTACCACGCTACCATAAATTATGGCTTTGCGCATCGTTGCCTGATCTACTGTTTTCTGTTGCGATAAATAACCCATTAAAGCCCCAGAGAATGAATCCCCAGCACCAGTTGGGTCTACCAAATCTTCTAAAGGATAGCTTGGGGCCGAAAAATAAACGCCTTCACTAAACATTAAAGAACCATGCTCACCTTTTTTGATAATAACGTATTCTGGTCCTAAATTAAGCAACTCTCTACCAGCAGATATTAAATTAGGCAGTCCAGTGAATTGTCTTGCTTCTGCGTCATTTAACACAAGCGCGTTAACCTTGCTAATCACTGTTAAAAGCTCATCTTTATTGGTCGATATCCAATAGTTCATTGTATCAAGCAATACAAATGGACGATTTTTCATATGCAAAATTACTTCAAGCTGTAGGCAAGGATCGATGTTGGCTAGAAACAAATATTTAGCATTTTGATAACTATCTGGCACTTTTGGACGGAATTCGGCCAGTGAGTTAAGTTCGGTTTTAAGAGTTTTTGCCGAATTCATATCAAATTCATAGCTTCCATACCAACGAAACGTCTTTTCCGCAATGGTAACACCCACTAAATCAATCGATTTGTTTTGATATGTTTTTAAGAATTCCTTGGGAAAATCTTGCCCCATTACGCTAATAAGACCAGGATTAGTGAATAATGAGGCAGCTATAGCAGAGTAAGATCCACTTCCACCAAGTACGCCCATCCGCTTACCAAAAGGTGTCTCTAAATCGTCTAAACCAATGGTACCGATGATGACCAAGCTAGGTTGTGGGTTGTAGGTTGTAGGTTGTAGAAGCTTATGATTCATATTTTTTCTTTTAATTGTTTGATCGACGGTAGTTGGTAAAGGTAACAAGGAGAGGGAATCTGTTCACTGTTCTCACACATCGGGCAGACACTTGGGTCTGCCCCTACGACCTCACCTAAAAGCTATAAGCTCTGCCCTATCTAGTCCCATTTAAATCCATGGCCAAAATGCCCCCAAGCAGCGGTTTGTAAATATTGGGGCTTACGTAAGTCTAAAAATTCAATAATAGCTTTTGGTCGCAAGTCGTACTTCTTTTCTTTTAAAATGTTGACCTCGGTTACCTCATCTACACCTTTGGCTTTTAAGTGTGCGGTAGCCATAACAGGCTCGGCAACCCCAATTGAATAGGCAATTTTTACTGTGGCCTCATCGTACCCATCGCGCACAAAGTCGCAAGCTACTCTACGTGCCATGTAAGCAGCGCTTCTATCTACTTTTGATGGATCTTTACCAGAATAACAGCCACCACCAATAGTAACTTGTGGGCCGTAGTTATCAACAATTAATTTACGCCCAGTTAAGCCTGTATCAGCAGTAAACCCACCAAGCACAAACGCACCAGTTGGATTAACAAAGATATTTTTAGCCTTGTATTTTGCTGCTAATGCCTTTAGGGGTTCAAAACTTTGGCCTTCTTTGTGTTGAGCCGAAATAACAATAGTTTCGACATCGCCTTGATCATCTAAAGTAACTTGAGACTTTGCATCTGGTCCAAATTCCTTTGGCAAATTCTTTAATATTTCGCGTGCTAAATGTAATTCTTGTGGAATCATCGATTTATTGGCGCTAGTAGCATAGCCAACCATAATCCCCTGGTCGCCTGCCCCACCCGTGTCTACACCTTGTGAAATATCTGGGCTTTGGCTAACTACATTTACAATTACGCCCACTTCATCTGTATATCCAATTTGGCGATATACGTCTCTAGCTACAGCATTCATATTTACGTATGCTTTTGTGGTCAGTTCGCCAGTAATAGCAATAACTCCATGTCCACCCATAGTCTCAATGGCAACACGCGATTTTGGATCTTGTCTTAAACATTCATCTAATATCGCATCGGATATTTGGTCACACACTTTATCTGGATGCCCCGGTGCAACACATTCTGCTGTTTTCATAAAACCTCCACTCATATTGTCATCTCGAGTGCGGCGAAACGCTTTAGCGTCTCATATGCCCCGCTTAGCGGGACGAGAGATCCCGCCATTTTCAAGATAAACATTGTATTTAACATATTATTTCAAATAAAAAACTCTCCAAACAATATAGAAGAGCTTTCTTTTGTCCCGCCTAGGCGGGACCGCATTGCCCTGTACTAGTCGCTATCGCTCTAGTGCAAGACGAGCACCGCAGTTTCACGGTTGCTGGAACGCTAAGCGTTCCAATCACCACGCTCAGCGTGGTGCCGCCTAGACATTCTCTCTTCATGCTTGTCTTATCTTTATTAAAGCAAATTAAAATTTATTTTTCAACTGTCTATTTATTCTTTTTACTTAGTTTGCTAGCGTATAAGATGAAATTACGAAAGGATATCTATGCCTAAAATATTGGTTACGGGCGCTTTTGGACAAATTGGCTCTGAACTAGTTAATTCTTTGCAAAATAAATTCGGCACAGATAGTGTAATTGCGACCGACATACACCTACCTAAAAATTTTGTGGGAAATGCAGAAATTTTAGATGTTTGTGACGCAGAAAAATATCGGCAATTCGTGGTTGATAACAAAATTGATACAATTTATCATCTTGCGTCATTACTCTCGGTTGGAGGAGAGGCAAATCCAGATTTGGCGTGGACACTTAATTTAGGCAGCCTTAAAACAATGTTAGATATTGCACGCGATCATAAAATTAAATGCTTTTGGCCAAGTTCTATCGCTGCATTCGGCAAAACATCACTTTACGACCCAACACCACAGCATAATATTCTTGAACCAACTACAATTTATGGCGTCACCAAGGTGGCAGGTGAATTACTTTGTCAGTACTATTTTCTTAAATATGGTGTAGATGTGCGTAGTGTACGTTATCCTGGAATTATCCAATATAAAGGCGATGTGGGAAATGGTACAACCGAATACGCTATCGCCATTTTTTACGATGCACTTAAAACTGGGAAGTTTGAATGTTTTCTTAAACCTGATGCAAAATTACCGATGATGTTTATAGATGATGCAATAGCGGCTACGATTGGCATTATGGAGGCAAGTGCCGATGCTATAGAAATCAGAACTAGCTACAATTTATCCGCAATAAGTTTTAGCCCAGAAAAGCTTGTTCAAGAAATACGCAAAAATATCGCGCTTAAGGTAAAATACAAGCCAGATCACCACCAAACGATAGCCGATACTTGGCCAAAGACAATTGACGATTCTGAAGCACGTAAAGATTGGGGCTGGAAAAATACCGTGGATTTACCCAAATTGGTTAATATCATGCTTAAAGAGGTAAGTGAGAAAATTGGAGTTAATGATGGCAAGAAATGAATTTTTAGATTTGCTGAAGAGTGAGATTAAGAGGATTGACGATTCGCATACTGCTAAACGCGGCGAAATGATAATTGATGGCTATACCAGCGACGCTAATCCAAAAGCTATCATTGGTAGTAAAAAATACACCGTCTTTAACTCAAACGATTATTTGGGCTTGCGTCATCACCCTAAATTAAAACAAACTGAAGCCGAGGCAAGCGAAAAATTTGGCACAGGGCCTGGGGCAGTACGATTTATTTCTGGTACTCTGCGAGTACATAAAGAGCTTGAGAGTGAGATTGCCAAATTTCACAGCCGAGACGATGCGATCGTATTTTCGAGCGCCTTTGCTGCCAATTTAGCTACCCTATTTTGCCTCACAAAGGGGCAAAGTAAAGTTAGTTTGGTCAATTCAGATGTACTAGTAGTATCTGACGAGCTAAACCATCGCAGTATTATAGACGGCATAAGGTTAGCTAACTTAGCACCCGAACAAAAAGCTATCTTTAAACACTTAAATTATGGCGACCTTGACCGTGTCCTTTCAGAGAATGTTGGCAAATTTGCCCGCGTTGTTTTAGTGACCGATGGCGTTTTTAGTATGCTCGGAGAGCTACAAAATATCGCCAAAATTAATACTATTATCAAAAAATATGATGCCAAATATTCGCAAGGCATTTTGCTTGTAGTAGACGATTGTCACGGCGTTGGTGCATGTGGCAAAACAGGCCGTGGTTGTGAAGAGATATTTAATTCCAAAGCCGATTTGTTAATTGGCACGCTAGGTAAAGCATTCGGGGCAGATGGTGGTTATGTCACCGGCAGTCAAGTTCTCATAGACTATTTAAGAGAATCGGCCGCTACCTATATATACTCAAATTCCATTTCTCCAGGCACCGCTGGTGCGGCACTAGCAGCCATTACTTTGTTAAAACATACCGAAGGAAAAGCGTTATTGAAAAAACTTGAAGAGAATGTGACCTACTTTAAAGAAAAAGTTAAAGTGGCTCATTTAGAGTTAGCTGCCGATTCCGCCCACCCTATTCAACCCTTGTTAATTGGCGATGGCGAACGAACTAAAAAGTTAAAGTCTGCTATGTTTAAAGAAGGATTTTTAATTACCAATATCAATTATCCGATAGTGCCACAAAAACGAGACGAGATAAGAGTGCAAATTAGCGCCACACACACTTTTGAAGAGATAGATTTGTTGGTAAAGTACTTTAAGACACAATTTGGCAAATAACCCACATTGCTTTTTGTGCTGTTCAAGTGATATAAATAGAGTAGCTATATCGAATTTCGATTTATTTTTTTGTTTGCAAAGGATAAACTATAGAGATGAATAAGACATACCAAATACTTCCCCCAAAAGGGCTTGTGAGAATTGATCTTGGTGAATTGTGGCGTTTTCGCGAACTTTTCTTTGTTTTTGTATGGAGGGATTTTAAAGTACGATACAAACAAACTGCTCTAGGTATTTTATGGGCAATTTTTCAACCGTTTGTAACCATGTTAATATTTAGTATATTTTTTGGAAAATTAGCTCAACTACCATCCGACGATATACCCTATCCGATTTTTGTTTATTCTGGGCTGCTATTTTGGAACTATTTTGTCTCTGCGCTATCCAATGCCAGCAATTCATTAGTAGATAATGAAAACATCGTGAAAAAAATCTATTTTCCGAGGTTAATCTTACCCATAAGCACCCTTGTCACTCCAATTATCGATTTTGTATGTGCATTCGTAGTACTACTTGGAATAATGCTTTACTACCACTACACTCCATCTGTTTTAGGAATCGCACTAATTCCAATATTATTATTATTTTCTTTGTTGTCCGCTAGTGGACTTGGTGTACTATTTGCATCTGTGAACGTAAAATTCCGAGATATACGTTTTATATTACCGTTCTTTATACAGCTACTACTTTTTCTTACACCCGTTATCTATCCAATAAGTTTAATCCCGCAACCATACCAATGGATTCTGTATATTAATCCCATGTCATCCGTAATTACAGTTGCTCGATCATTTCTTATTGGTGGAGCATCTGTTCAACCAAGCTTAATAATGCTTTCCGTGGCGGTAACCGCGATTTTTGTATTTGTGGGTATTATTTACTTTAGATCAACCGAGCGATTAATTACCGACGCACTGTGAGGAATCATGTCTTTTGCAATAAAAGCTGAGGGAATAAGTAAAGTATATAAAATTGGAGCATTTAATGCTGGTGGGACTCTTCGGGATTCAATTAACGATTTGATGACCTTTAAATGGAAGAAGAGCCCTGTAGAAAACTTTTGGGCGCTCAAAGATATCGATTTCGAGTTGAAAAAGGGTGACGCGCTTGGGATAATTGGACGAAACGGAGCTGGTAAAAGCACCCTACTTAAAATATTATCACGAACAACTGCTCCAACTAGCGGTTGTATAGACATTAATGGCAGTATAGCATCCTTACTCGAGGTTGGTACAGGTTTTCACCCCGAACTATCCGGAAGAGAGAATATCTTTTTGAATGGGGCCATTTTAGGAATGAGCCGTAAAGAGATAAAAAAGAAGTTTGATGCGATAGTAGATTTCTCCGAAATCGAGAAGTTTCTTGATACACCGGTTAAAAGGTATTCTTCTGGAATGTACGTAAGATTAGCTTTTGCAGTAGCTGCCCACCTAGAACCAGAGATACTAATTGTTGACGAAGTTTTAGCAGTCGGGGATTTAAACTTCCAAAAAAAATGCCTCGGCAAGATGAGCGATGTTGGAAAAGAAGGGCGAACAGTTATCTTTGTTAGTCATAATATGAGTGCGGTAAAAGCACTTTGTAATAGAGCGATCTATCTTGAAAATGGTCGCAAGGAATTTGAGGGGGACGTGCTTACGGCAGTAAGCAAATATCAGGGCAGAACAGATGAAAAACAAGTAGTTAAAATTTATGACAGCTTGGGGCCATCAACTAAATCGGCACAGATTAGAAAAATTGAGATAGGCGATGCATCAAACGAAGAAAAAACCGAGTTTTCTACAGAAAAACCCCTGGAGATTAAAATTACCTTTCTGGTGGAAAAAGAAAACGCAAAAATTGGTACTACGGTGTTTCTTAATAATTCAGATGGAGAGATGTTATTCGCGTCACTTTCAAACCACGAAGAGAAATGGCATGGTAAAAACCGCCCCATTGGAACATATATAAATACCTGTGAAATTCCGCCAAACCTTCTTAGCGATGGAGACTACTCAATCTCCGTGGGACTTTGGGAAGGTTTTTATGAACAAGGATTTATCGAAAACAATGTAATTAATTTTAGTGTACATGAGGAAGGTTTTATACGAGGTGACGTGCCTTACGATTCGAGAAGCGGCCTTATTAAACCTTTGCTTAAGTGGCAATCGATAAAGGTGAAATAATGGCAATCAGAATAAAGAAGCATACAAAAACTCGAGTGCTATTTTTGAGCAACTCCCAGGGAACATCTGCTGGATTAGCTGATGATACATTTTGGAAAAGTTATCCTCATAGAGTTCAAGATCATTTCCCTGAGATTGAATGTGTTATCTGGGCTGAATCAGATAATTCCGTAGCCAATATCGATAATCATTTTAATGAGCTCGTGCTGCAACAATACCCAGATATTATTTTTCTTCAATGCGGAATTATTGAGGGTTCACTCCGAATATTACCAAGAGGTCTAAAAAATATACTTGCGCTGCTGCCTGGTGGTAAATATATAACCGGAAGTATTCGAAATCGCCGAAGACAATGGATGAAATTATTAAATATTTTCCGTCTAAAATTTTACGAGCTCGATCTTCACCAATTCGAGTCACATTTGTCCAGTATAATAAAAAAGGTTAAAGAGAATAATATCGAATTCGGAATATTAGAAATAGCACCCCTATCCCAAGACTTTATAAATAATATGATTCCTGGGAATAATCAGTCTTTGGCTAGATATAATTCAATCTTAGTTAAGGTTGCAAAAAGACACGATGTTAAATTAATTAATTCAATCGAAAACAACCACAATGCTTCACTTAACGACTTGTATATAAAAAATACTGTTCATTTTTCAGTTGAAGGCCATGAATTGATTGCAAAAAATATTATTAACTTCATCAACTCATCAACTAAGTTTTTAATCAATCACAAAACGAAAGGATAAAGTGAAACAAGATTACGAAAAAATGTTTTGGAAATCATATTCCGAGAATCACTTTTGGAAATTAAACGATAAAACAAAAGTCAAAGAAAACAGTATATATTACGATGCAATCTATAACTCTCTGCTGCCCGAAAAGAAATCCACAAAGATCTTAGACGTTGGCTCTGGCGGCGGACACTTTTTAGCTTATTTAAAAAGGAGAGGTTATAAAAACATTGAGGGAGTAGACCTTTCCCCCGGCTTAGTTGAATTTGTGAAAAAGGAAATACATCCTAAAGTTACCAATGAAGATGCCCTGTCGTTCTTAGAGAAGCACAATAACGAATACGATATTTTGGTGGCAAACGATATTATTGAGCACCTGCACAAAGATCGAATCATTGAATTTTTATTTCTTTGCTTCGAAGCCCTTAAAAAAGAAGGTACACTATATTTAAAAACGCCAAACATGGGAAATTTCTTTGCCCCAAGGAATCGCTATGTAGATTTTACTCATTCAACAGGGTTTACCGAATATAGTTTGCGTCAAGTATGTGCTGCAGTTGGTTTTAAAGAAGTAGAAGTTATCGCAGAGAATCACACTAAGAAAGAACCGAGGATTTACAAATGGATTCGAAAACTTTATAAGCTTACTGGTCAAGATGCCCCTTCAATTCTTGATGTAAACTTATTGGCAATATGTAAAAAATAATTAAGGAATTTACTTGCGTATAATAGTTTTCTGTACCGCTAATTTATCAGTAGGCAGTGGCAGTGAAGTACGCGCCAGGCTTATTTCTCTCGGATTAAAATACCATGGAGCTGATGTCCACGTGGTCTGTGGGGGAGTTCCACCCGAATTTGTTCAAAAAGGAATTGATTTTACCACAATGAAAGATGGTGATTCTTGGTATGATACCTTAAATACGGCAACAAAAAAATTTGAACCCAATGTGATTATCGGCGTCACTGAGGCAGGAACTGACGCTGTTTACCAGGTAGCACGAAATTTTCAAATCAAGTACATTCTCGATCTTCACGGACTTGGCTTTGTTGAAATTCTCGAACTCGGCAAAGGATTTGGTCCACGTTGGCCACGAATTAAGAGATCACTAAAATGGCTAAGCCGGGTATTATTTGCCGATGCTGTGACAATTGCAAACCCTACACTCGTCTCGTTCATTAAACCTTTTAATCGCCATACCATCCCAGTTGTCGGTATGACAGACACTACGTATTTCTCCCCCGAAGGGAAGAAGTTGGCGTTGGGTGAAACTAACCGAACTCAAGTGTTATACGCGGGAAATTTTTATAAATGGCAGGGTATAGACATGCTAATTGAAGCAATACCGCTTGTTCTTAAAGAAAACCCTCATTTCGAGTTTACTATTGTTGGATCTGTCGGTGTTAACGAAGAAGTTATGAATGCGTGGAAAAGTACGCTCCCGAGTAAATCTGTACATTTCAAACAATCAGTCGATTTTCGAGAAGTAGCAAATTATTATCGTTCCGCTGATGTGTTAGTTATTCCAAGACCATTTATGTTCAGTACGTACTTGGCTATTCCACAAAAACTCCTAGACTATATGTCTTGTGGCAAAACAATTGTGGCAACCAATCTCGCCCCTCATCGTTGGGCACTCACTCCAAATGCGGGAGTTCTTTGCAATCCCTCTGCAGAAGGAATTGCAAATGGTTTATTATTGGCTTCGGATAAGAGCAAACGAGCTAAGTTTGGGATGAATGCACGAAAGATTGCATTGGATAGATTTGATCACATCAAACAGACTAAGAAAATCTTTGATTATTGTGAGTCAGTAACTGAGAAAGGCTAATCATGTGCGGAATATGCGGAGTTATTAGTCAACAATCAGACAATGGATCTTCCGTAACAAGAATGGTGGAAGCGATGCACCATAGGGGTCCGGATGATAGTGGGGTTTACACCGATAACTATATTTCATTTGGCATGAGCAGGTTGTCTATTTTAGATTTATCACCCGCAGGTCACCAGCCAATGTTCAATGAGAAAAAAACGATTGGAATTGTTTTTAATGGTGAAATATACAACTTTCAGGAAAAACGTCGCGAACTAATTGCAAAAGGATATCATTTTAAATCTGGTACAGATACAGAAGTAATCATAAAACTTTACGAAGAATATGGGGAAGAATTTATTAAGCAACTCCGTGGCATGTTTGCATTTGCAATTTACGACCGCAGAAAAAGTTCGAGTGGCAAAATTATTATTGCGCGTGATCATTTAGGGATCAAACCGCTATACTACTATTACATTAATGATGTATTCATTTTTGCTTCAGAAATTAAAGCGCTGCTCTCAAGCAATCTTATTCCAAAGTTAATTAATCCAGAGGCACTAAGGCTACTTATGACTTTTGGGTCCGTACTACAACCTCAAACTATGTTAAAAAACGTATTTATGCTTTTGCCTGCTCATTATATGGTGATAGAGAACGGAAAAGTATCTGTTAATAAATATTGGTCCATGGATACAGACCGCATAGCTAATCTTAGAAGTAAGCCTTACCATGATCAGGTTGATTACGTTCGACAAACTATTGAAGAATCTGTGAAGATGCAAATGATTGGCGATGTGCCAGTGGGGGCGTTCTTAAGCGGAGGAGTAGACTCCTCACTATTAGTCGCCATCATGGCAAAATCAGCCAAGGCAAAAGTTAAAACATTTTCTATCGGGTTCGGAAGAGAAGGATCAGAAATTGATGAGACAGACGACGCAAGAAAGGTTGCGGAGCACCTAGGTACAATTCACAAACGAGTCGTAGTATCAGAGAAAGAGGTACGAGACAACATTCGGAAAATTGCATCCTCATTGGACCAACCTACAGTTGATGGATTTAATTCCTATTTTGTTTCTAAAGCAGCCAGTGAAGGAGTGACGGTAGCAATATCTGGCACCGGAGGAGATGAGTTATTTGCGGGCTATCCGTGGTTTATTAACATGGTTAAATACGCACAGAACAGTAGAAACAATCGCGAGGAGTTTATATCAAAACTAGCCAGAAATTCTCTTTTTGACAAATTTGTACTTACTCGCTTTGCATCAAAAATTGAGGAAATTAGGAAAATGACCGGTTATTTACCTCAATTTGCTCGCGAGTATATGATTTTTGGAACCATTCGCGCATCAAATATACTTTCAGATAACATACGGAGAAAGGTTGAACTGGGGAGAGAGCCATCAATTGACATTAACATTGCTGATGAATTGTCTGATAAAAATGCGGTTGATCGGGCCACAGCGCTATGCTTGAGAGGATATACCCAAAATCAACTTTTACGTGATATTGATGTTGCCTCAATGGCGCATTCACTTGAAGTTCGAGTGCCATTCCTTGATCCATACGTTGTTGACGTAGCGCTGTCACTTCCAATTGAAGCTAAATTACCGAAAGCTGTTAACGTAGCTGATGCAACTAACGCAACATACCGTAGCACGGGGGCAAAAAGAATTTTAATAGATGCTGGCAGGAAATGGCTTCCTCCAGATATTGATCTGCAAATTAAGCGCGGATTTAGCATGCCTTTTGATTATTGGCTGAAAGGGTCGTTAAAAGATGTTGTGGAGGATACTCTATCAAGCGATGTAGTAAAACGACGCGGATACTTTAATCCTACACAAGTGGCATCTATTTCAAAATTATTTAAAGAAAATAAAATGAGTTGGCCAAGTATTTGGCTGTTAGTCATTACCGAACTTTGGGCTAGAGAGGTGTTGGATGATTAAGAATAGAGTGAATGTTCTATTTATTTGTTGGGGTTTCTCAATACATGCCAAAAGAAGAATACGAATATTCTGCGACGATCCGAGATTTAAGGTAAGTGTAGCCTCCACGTTTGATTATCAATTTTCACCAGCCAATAATGTAAAATTACCTAGCGACTGTAATGTGCGCGAACTGCCAGGTTATTGGAATATATTCAAAACATGGTGGATTGCATTTAAAGCATTGGTAATTTTATTTACGACGGTAGCCCGCATTAAGCCAGAGGTGATATTCTTGCACACCCTTATGTTTCCGTGCTACCTAGCATACTTTTTACCAAAACGTATACCGATAATTATCACCTTCTGGAACGGTGACGTAATATGGTGGGCAAAATGGAATGGCATAGAACGCGCCTTGAAAAAAAAGATCGTAATTACCGGGGTAAGAAGAGCAAACGCCATTACGGTTAACTCCCAAATGGCTTTAGATAAGTGTATTGAATATGGGGCACCAAAAGAGCGAATTAGCCTGATTCGCTATCCTGGAGTAAATATGGCATTGTTTAAGCCCAAAGTTAAAGCTGCTTCGAGAAAGATTTTGAATACTCAATACGAAAACATACTATTATGGCCACGCGGTCTTGGGGGTTATTTAAACAGCGACATTTTACTTGACGCGGCGCCAATAATCATCAAGGAGTTTCCAAAAACCCAATTTATTATTTTATCCAAGGTTGGTGAAAGTACAATTAGGGAGTTTTCAGACGAATTAAAAAAACGTGATATCTATAATAATTTTCGATTTGACTCACAAGTAGATCATAGACTTATGCCGGATTATTATAATGCAGCAGATGCCATGATCACAATATCGAGCAATGATTCGTTACCAAACGTTATGCTAGAATCTCTCAGTTGCGGAACACCAGTAATTGCTGGAGATATTGAACAACTTCGTGAATGGATCGTCAACAAACACACTGGATTTTTAGTACCACCACGCGATCATAAGATATTAGCTGAAACAATTTTGTTTATTATCAATAATAAAAATAGTAAATTGGTAAATGCCGTTATAAAAAATGGGCTGATAAGAGCGCGAAAAGATGCGGATAGTAGGAAAAATATTCCCGCAATCAAGCAACTAGTAATTGATACCGCCACAAGCGCCAATAAATTAAACTGACGAAATTATGCGTAGATGCTATAATTACCATCAAAAACTATTTAAGTTGCCGCAAAATATGATATATTGGTAACGAAATAAGGAGAGTTTATGCAGACAGTCGTTACCGGGGGGGCTGGTTTTATCGGGTCTTATTTAGTCCGCGAGCTAGTAAAGCGCGGATTTTCAGTGAAGGTAATTGATAATTTATCTACAGGTAAAAAAAAGAATATCGAAGATATCTTGGGTGATATTGAATTTATCGAGGGGGATATTAGAGATATAAATACCCTTAATAAACACTTTGAAAAAACAGAAGTAGTATTTCACCAGGCAGCGCTTCCCTCTGTGCCCCGGTCAATAAATAACCCAATCGCATCTAATGACCATAACGTTAATGGCACACTTAATGTATTGGTAGCCGCAAGAGATAAGGGAGTAAAACGGGTTATTTATGCCTCATCAAGCTCTGCTTACGGTAATACTGATGTAGAATATAAGACCGAAACCCTCCCCTCAAATCCTCTCTCCCCATACGCATTAACTAAGTTCACTGGTGAAGTGTACTGCAAACTATTTACAAAATTATACGGTTTAGAAACAGTATCACTTCGATATTTTAATGTTTTTGGCCCTCGTCAAGACCCGAATAATCAATACGCAGCCGCCATCCCATTATTTATCAATTTAATGTTGAAAGGTGAGAGTCCAACAGTTTTCGGTAACGGAGAGCAAAGTCGCGATTTTACCTATGTTAAAAATAACGTAGAGGCAAATATTGCTGCTGCCTTATCCAATAAAGGGGCTGGCGAAACAATAAACATTGCTTGCGGAGAATCAATAACACTGGATAAACTCATTTCTGAGATTAATGCGAATTTAAAAACAAATATCAAACCAATTTATAAAGAACCGCGCGTTGGCGATGTTAAACACTCCAAAGCCGATATAAAGAAGGCCGAGTCCATGCTTGGGTACAAGCCTTCCGTTTATTTTGCGGACGGATTAAGGGAGACAATAGAATGGTACAAGAATCAATGAACAATACAGACAACAAAACGATAATTGCCGTTGTAGGTTTGGGTTATGTTGGTATGCCACTTGCCCTTGCTTTTGATCAGGCGGGGTTAGAAACGATTGGGTTTGATGTAAATGAAAAGCGCGTAAAAGAATTGCAGTCACATAAGGATCACACGGGGGAAACGGATTTGGCCGAGTTAGAAAAATCTAAAATAAATTTTTCATCTGATCCTAAGGTATTAAAACGATCTAACTTTGTTATTGTCGCCGTTCCAACCCCTATAGATAACGCTAATCAGCCAGACTTAGCCATGCTTAGAAGTGCTAGCGCATTAGTTGGCAAAAATCTTCAAAAGGGTGCCGTGGTAGTATTCGAATCTACCGTTTACCCTGGCGCAACCGAAGAAGTCTGCGGACCAGTCATCGAAGAAGAATCTGGTTATAAAATAGGTAAAGATTTCAAAATCGGCTACTCGCCAGAGAGAATCAACCCCGGTGACAAGGAACACTCGTTGTTCAGTATAGTTAAAGTGGTTTCGGGCATGGATAAACAAAGCACTGAATACATTACCTCCATATACAAAAAGGTCTGTCATGCTGGCGTATACGTTGCAACAAATATTAAAACCGCTGAGGCAGCAAAAGTGATTGAGAATACGCAGCGAGATCTAAATATTGCATTAATTAATGAGTTATCTCTAATCTTTAATCGACTTGGAATAAAAACCAATGAGGTGCTAGAGGCAGCTAAAACTAAGTGGAATTTCTTACCATTTACGCCAGGCTTAGTCGGTGGGCACTGTATTGGCGTAGACCCATATTACCTTGTATATAAATCCGAGGTAGTTGGATACCATCCTCAATTAATTACCGCTGGGCGTCGAGTTAATGATTATATGCCTCAATACCTTGCCGACATTACGCTTAAAGAATTGATAAGAACTGGCAAACCAATAAAAAACATGTCACTACTAATCTTGGGGTTAACCTTTAAAGAAGACGTACCAGATATCCGAAATTCCAAAATCAAGGATACTATCATGAAATTGCAGCAGTTCGGAATAAATATCGATGGTTATGATCCTTATGTATCGCAACATGATATCGAGCATGAATTCGCGATAAGCGGAATAACCAAGATCAGCAAACAATATGATGCTGCAATTTTAGCCACTCCTCATAAGATATTCGATGATCAAAAGAATATTATTCTTACTTCCTTAAAAAAACCACGAATTATAATTGATGTGAAAAGCAAGTGGAGTGATCTTGCTTCAAAACCAATCGATATTACCTATTTTTCATTATAAATTATGACTAATTACAGTAACAAATTTGCAATATTATCACATATTTTGCCACCATCGTCATCGGGGCAGGCAATTATGCTCTATCGCCTCCTCAAAGAAAGATCTAAGAATGATTACATCTTAATATCACGGCAAAATTATAACAACTCCGATATTGATAACACCGGTTCAGAAACACTACCTGCCAAATATTATTTTTTATGCTCAGACGCCAAACCAATGCGTGTTTACTCCTACCCGGTAATACAGCACATTCTAAACATTGCCCTAAGCGTCATCCCTCGAGTGAAAGCAAGAGCCAATTGCATTGCGGATATTCTGAGGAAAGAGCGCCCTTACTGCCTTCTCGCCTGTACCGCCGATTTACTTGATATGCCTGCTGGGTATATTGCCTGTAAAAAAGCTGGGATACCGTTCGTCCCATATATATTCGACGATTATGTATATCAGTGGACAGGATCAAGCCGTTTATTCGCCCGCGTAGTAGCTTGGTTTGTTATGCCAAGGAGTTTTCGTATTATTGGTCCAAATACATATATTGCTAAAGAATTTAAACGGCGATACGGAAAAGATATGGATATTATCCATAACCCATGCGATATGCCAAAACTCCCTATAGATGTTATAAAAAATAGTATTAAGTTAGATAGTCGAGAAATTAATATTGTCTATACTGGAGCCGTATATAGAGCCAATAACGATAGTTTTATCAATCTGTTGAAAGCTATCGACTTAATAGATAATAAAAACATTAAATTACACATTTTTACTGGACAATCAAAAGATGAGCTCCAGAAAATGGGCATTTCTCATAATTGTTTAGAAGTTTATGGACATGTCAACCAATCTGAAATAGCTTGGGTATTGCAACAAGCGACAATACTATTTTTACCTTTGGCTTTCAAATCACCGGTTCAAGAAGTTATCACCACCTCAGCACCCAGTAAAATGGGTGAATATATGTCCATGGCAAAACCGATTTTTGTTAATGCTCCAAGTAATTCATTCATTTCTTGGTATTTTAAACATCACAAAGCAGCGATGGTTGTAGACGAAAACAACCCCCAAATTATTGCGAATAAATTAAGAGAGCTAATTTCCAACCCAGGCCTTCAAAAAAAGTTAGGACAGAAAGCCAGGTCAATTGCCGAATCTGATTTTGACTTAAAAATCATTCGAAACAAATTTGACCAACTTTTAAATAGTTACCAAGCCATCATCACAAAACACTAATAAATATTATACTGTTCAAACTATGCAAAATAATTTATATACAAAAAAAACCCTAATAGTAACCAGCTGGGCACCGCCAATGATAGGCGGCCCACAAAACCTATATAGTTTGTTCTCTTTAATGGATTACCGAAATTACTGCGTTTTAACAGGCTATAAAACAATTATTAACGATGGAGAAAACCAAGGAGACTGGCTGGATGGCAAGTACTTCTTTTTTGATCACCCCGATATGCCCACCAAGAACAAAACGATAGATAAGGTCGGCACAATATCCCCAACAAATTTTATTACTGATTATGCCTATAAATTGTACAATATAACTCAAGCAATTCCAGTTTTAAATACTCTTTTATACTTTTTATTTTTTATTTTTAAAACTACCTCATTTATTAAAAAGGGGCTTGAAGTCGTTCGAAATGAAGAGATAGATATCATCTTTGGGATGTCTGATAATGGGCCTTCAATGATTGCTTCTTATTGGATCTCAAAAATCTCTAAAAGGCCGTTGGTTTATTATCTTTTTGATATTTACAAAGGAAATAATTTACAGTTTATTGATAAAATAATGTCATACTTTTGGGAACATACTCTTATTAAAAGTGCTAAGTTAGTAATTGTAACGAATGATGGAACGAAAGATTTTTATCAGAATCGTTATAAAAATACGCTAAATATTCACGTGATAAATAACTCTGGTGACAGCGGGGTGGACAAAATAGTTACCAAAATATACAAACCAATACCCCCATATAAAATAATATATACTGGCCATGTCTATTGGGCACAAGAACAATCTTTAATCAATCTGATAAATGCGGTTAAGCAAATTAATGATTTACAAATTACGCTAGAATTATATATCCCCAATGGCAATAAAAATATTGCTGACTGCGTCAAAGCAAGAGATAATATTATTCTTACTCAAGCTCCAAAGAGAAAAATGCCATCAATTCAAAAACAAGCCACTCTACTTTTTTTGCCACTCTCATGGAATACACGCTCGACCGACATAATCAAGACCGCAACCCCAGGAAAGTATACAGAGTATTTAAAGTCGGGAAGACCGATGCTAGTTCACGCTCCAACCTATGCGTACATTTCTCAATATGTTAAAAAAAATAAACTTGGTATAGTAGTAGATAAGAATGACCCGACGTTTCTAGCTAAGGTTATTAGGAATTTTATTAAGGACCCCCAAAAAGGAAGTGAGCTGATTTCTAAAGCAATGAAGGAATTTGAACGCAACCATGATCCGAAAATCAATATTAAAAAGCTTGAACACATATTACAATTAATAAAATAATTCATTCTTCAGGCCGAAAAGCAAAAACCAAAATTGGAAAAACATGAAAATACTTGTTATCGCTATGTCTAATAGTATTCATACCGCCAGATGGTTATCTCAAATAGTTGATCAAGGTTGGGATATTCACCTTTTCCCAAGCTACGATGTCGGATCAGTACGTCCCGAGCTAACGAACGTGACAGTGTATCACAGTTTTATAGGCCGCCTCACTCACGCCCATCCTAGCGTTAAACAAAAAGGGATATATGTTTGGTCGGAATTTGTAGCTTTATTTTTTCGGGAAATAACACGCAGAATTTATCCTCATTATCGAGTTATTAAACTAGCAAGACTAATTAAAAAACTAAAACCTGACATTGTTCATACATTAGAAATGCAAGGTGCCGGATACTTAACCATGGAAGCAAAGAAGTTGTTAAAAGGTAACTTACCACCATGGATTGTTACAACATGGGGCAGCGATATTTATTACTTCGGTCAATTTAAAGACCATGCAAAAAAGATAAGGTCACTATTAAAACAGTGTGATTATTATCACTGTGAATGCGAGCGGGATATTAAGTTGGCTCACAAGTTTGGTTTAAAAGGGATATCATTGCCGGTCCTACCCGATAGTGGTGGATTTTACTTAGACAAATTGGCTAAAGTACAACAAAACATCAAACCATCCAACAGGAAATACATAATCGTTAAAGGATATCACGGTTGGGCAGGAAGGGCACTGGTGGCACTAAAAGCACTAGAACTTTGCGTCGAAGAGTTAAGGAACTTCCATATATTTATATATTCATCTGACATTGTCGTGCGCATTGCCGCCAACAAATTTAAATCACAATATAAAATACCCATTACTATTATTCCCGCGGGCACCGAGCATGATAAGATGTTAAAGTTTTTTGGCCAATCAAGGATAGCTATCGGACTAAGCATTAGCGATGGAATAAGTACGATGGTTCTAGAAGCAATGGCTATGGGAACATTTCCTATACAATCAAATACGTCTTGTGCTAATGAATGGATAAAAGACGGTCAAACTGGTATATTAGTACCGCCAGAGGACATAAAGAAAATTAGTAAGGCGATCAAACATGCCCTATCTGACGATCCGCTGGTAGATAATGCCGCAATACTTAATGCAAAAGTTGTTAAAAGCAGGCTTGATCAGAACAAACTAAGTAAAGAAGTAGTAGCAATCTATGATAAAATTTATAAGGAAAGTAAATAAAATGAGAAAAAAAAACGTTTTAATTATTGGAGCAACTGGGCTAATTGGTCACAAACTACTAGATTATTTTGGCAATTCAAACAAATACCAAGTTAGGGGCACAACTCGCCAATACGACCCAGCGAAAACTTTTTTACCAGATAATTTGCAAAGACTACTGATTAACAATATTGATATTAATAATTTTGACTCGATAATATATGCTTTTGCAGAAGCGAAACCCGATATTGTACTTAACTGCGCTGGTATTACTAAACAACTAATTGATAGTAACGGTCCAATGCAGGCAATAGCGGTCAATTCTCTTTTTCCCCATAAGTTGGCTTCATTAGCAACAATTAATAATGCTCGCGTAATACACTTTACGACAGATTGCGTTTTTAACGGAGATAGAGGAAACTACACAGAGCAAAACCCATCGGACGCAGAGGATATGTACGGTAAGTCCAAGAATCTTGGTGAGTTATGCTATCCTAACTGCCTAACCCTTCGTACTTCATTTATTGGCCACGAATTAGGCACCAGTCACGGACTAATTGAATGGTTCATGGCCCAAAAAGAATCAGCAAAAGGATACTCTAAGGCTATATATTCCGGTGTACCAACCATTGAACTTGCACATATTTTAGATAAATATGTTATCGAGAACGATAAACTAAGCGGATTATACCATCTTTCAGCCCTGCCGATTTCAAAACTAGACCTAATTACCCTTGTTGCTAAAGAATATGACAAGAAGATAAATATCATAGCAGACGATAAGGTAATAATTGACCGATCATTAAATTCAGATCGATTTCAACAAATGACTGGCTATACGCCGAAATCTTGGAGCGAGCTGGTTAATGCAATGTTTGAAGATTATCAAAGATGCAATTATTATGGTAAATATAATTAATCAACAAAGGATCAATTATGTCTTTAAAAGTTATGACGGTAGTAGGAACAAGGCCTGAGATAATTAAATTATCGAGAGTAATGGCCGAACTTGAACAAAATTTCGAGCATATATTAGTTCATACAGGTCAAAATTATGATTATGAGCTAAACGAAATATTTTTTAAACAATTAGGGGTTAAGAAGCCAGACTACTTCTTAGATGCTGTCGGTGATACCGTCGCTGAAACAATCGGAAATGTCATTGCTAAATCCGACAAAATTATGGATAAAGTTGCCCCAGACGCAGTATTGCTCTACGGAGACACTAACAGTTGTTTAGCTATTATTTCTGCCAAAAGACGCAAAATACCAGTATTCCACATGGAAGCAGGAAACCGCTGTTTTGATCAACGCGTTCCGGAGGATATTAATCGTAAAATTGTTGATCATTTAAGCGACATTAATATGCCCCTAACTGAACACGCCAGAAGATATCTTATAGCTGAGGGGTTGAAGCCAGAAACAATCATTAAAACTGGGTCAGCAATGCAAGAGGTTTTAAATTATTATCACCCATTAATCGAAAAATCAAATGTGTTGGATGACCTCAAACTAGAGGAAGGGCAATTCTTTGTAGTGAGCGCACATCGTGAAGAGAATATCGACAGTGAAGAAAATTTTAATAACTTACTTAAATCACTCAATAAATTAGCTAAAGTTTTTAAGAAACCCATCATCGTATCAACTCACCCTAGAACCCGAAAAAAATTAGAATCCACCGAGCATGTTAAAGCAGATTCGTTAATTCAATTTTTAAAACCACTTGGATTTTTTGAATATATCAAGTTACAACTTAGTGCCGAATGTGTCATATCTGATAGTGGAACAATCACAGAAGAATCATCAATATTGGGATTTCCGGCTGTTATGATTAGACAGGCGCATGAAAGGCCAGAAGGAATGGATGTTGGTACAGTGATAATGTCTGGATTGGATCCTGAACGAGTTATTGACTCAGTCAATATGGCAGTATTACATTATAAAAATAATAAAAGACCTTTTCAAATAGTCCCAGACTATAATGTCGACAACGTTTCAAAAAAGGTAGCAAGAATAATTTTAAGTTATACTGACTTTATAAATCGCACAGTTTGGCATAAATAATAAGGAAATAATATGAAAATACTTGATAATAAGACAATTTTAATCACTGGTGGAACTGGTTCGTTAGGTAAGGTGTTGACTAAGCGATTGCTATCTGGCAAAGAAGGTACCCCAAAAAAGATAATCATACTCTCTCGCGACGAGGCCAAACAACATTATATGCGTCTTGAATATGAAAATAAACATGCTGCAACCGAAGAAGTAATCTACAATAACTTTAAGCGTTTACTAGAATTTAGGATTGGTGATGTTCGCGACTATCATACGATTTGTTCTGCTCTTACTAATACAGATATTGTAATTAACGCAGCCGCCCTAAAACAAGTACCTTCATGTGAATACTTCCCTTTTGAGGCAGTTCGGACCAATATCAATGGACCAGAAAACATCATTAGAGCGATTAGGGAAAACCAGTATCCAGTTAAAACCGTCTTGGGAGTATCTACAGATAAGGCATGCAAACCAGTCTGCGTTATGGGCATGACTAAGGCGCTTCAAGAAAGAATATTCATCAGTGGCAATATATCTGTGCCTAATACAAGATTTATTTGTGTTAGATATGGAAACGTATTAGCCTCAAGAGGTTCTGTCATTCCCCTATTCCATGAACAAATTAAAAACGGCGGCCCTGTTACCGTGACCACAAAAGAAATGACTCGCTTTCTATTACCGCTAGAAAAGGCTGTGGACACCATCATCGCTGCGCTAAAATCCGCGAAGCGTGGCGAAACATACGTTCCGAGAGTTAAATCTATAAATATGACCGATTTGGCAAAAGCGTTAATTGAAGACAGACAAATTAAAATTAAATATACTGGTATAAGACCAGGTGAAAAGTATCACGAAATTATGGTTTCAATAGAAGAAGCCTGGCGCACATATGACCGTGGTAATTATTACGCAATACAACCAATGTTGCCAGAACTTATCGAGGACGAAAATATCGTTCGCCCGCTAAAAGACGAATACAGCTCAGAACATTCAATCATGACCACTAAAGAGCTTGATAAGGTACTTACAGATTACAATCTTAAGGTTGGACAAAATTTGGCCGAAGAAGGCGAATTTCTCAGATAATATTATGGCGTTTTTAAAACCATGAGGCAGATAAATTAGATATGCATAAGAATATTCCTAAAATTGTTTTAATACGCGCGAATAGTATTCGATCCGATACAAGAACCCTAAAAATGTATCAGACATTAAATAAATTTAGCGAGTGCACTCCAATACTTTGGAACCGAGATAATATAAGAGAAACCGAGCCAAAAGCGATTAGATGGTATTTTAATGTACCGCTTGGTTCTAAAAAGTTTTTGTTATTTTTTCCGCTTTGGACAATTGTTTGTGTTTGGCAACTGTTTAAATTAAAGCCAGATGCAATTCACGGATGCGATTTGGATGGTGTTATACCTGCTTATATTTATTCTGTTTTCCGCAAAACCCCATTTGTTTTTGATATTCATGATGTCACCGAAGGGAAATATGCACTCAATCCGAAATCTTCACTCAGACGATTATTCCTTTGGGCTGATAGAGTTATGATTATCAAAGCCAATGCAGTTTTTATGCCAGATCCTGAACGCATGGACCAACTTGAGTTAAAAAAGGATCTTCGCGATAAACTTACTAACAAATGCTTTGTAGTCTACAATTCTGACATTATTACAGCTGGAACCAAGAATATTACCTTTTCTAGTAAAAAACAGCTTGTAGCCTCTTATGTGGGCAACCTGACACGAAATATACGCGGGGTAGAGTTTATTTTAGACGCAATACCAAAATTTCCTAACATATTTTTCCAGATCGCTGGAATGGGAGCTGATTATCAATATTTCGCAGAGAGATTTAATAAATTAAAAACTTCTAACTTTAAGTTTTGGGGGCGAGTAAGTCACGAAAAGGCTATGGAAATAAATATAAAGTCAGATTTCATGATATCGCTATTGAATCCTAATTTTCATAATTACAAATTCGCATCATCAACAAAGTTATTCGAGGCTTTCAGATTATTTAAGCCCATAATTGTATCTGATGAAACGGCCACTTCGAATATATTAAATTCTACCGAGTGGGGTTCGGCTATAAAGTATCACGAGGGTGAATTAGAAAAAGTTTTATCTCAGATTTCAACCGGTAAAATATCGTATTGCTTAGATTCAAAAAGAACGTCTAAATACTCGTGGCAACAAATGGAAAAGATAATCAGCAATACTTATTCTAAGCTGCTAAATCTCCCGATTCAATAATGCTTTTAATAGATAGGTCTATTGTTGTACTAGGTGACCAATTTACTAAATTTTTAATCTTTTTAAGATCTGGTTTACGTATTTGCATATCTTCAAAGTGTTCCCCATAAACTTTCTCTGGATCGATGTGAGTAACTTTAGATTTGCTCTCGGTTAATTTAATTACCATATCTGCTAATTCGTTAATACTAATCTCGCGATCACATCCCACATTTATAACCTCTCCTACTGCTTTGTCGCAATTTATTAGACGCACCAATGCCTCAACTACATCGTCAATGTAACTAAAACATCTAGACTGATTGCCATCTCCATATATCTCAATATCTTGCCCCCGAAGCGCCTTGGAAATAAACCTTGGGACAACCATTCCGTACTCACTTCGTTGTTTTGGCCCAATAACATTAAAAAAACGCGTAATCACAACAGGTAAACTTTCTTCATGATAATATGCAAGAGCAATAAACTCATCAAGTGCCTTAGACTCAGCATAGCTCCATCTTGTCTTCTGGGTAGGGCCCATGATTCTATCATCACTCTCTGAAAATGGTACTTTTGAATTTTTGCCGTAGACTTCTGAAGTTGACGCGATAATAGTTTTGATTTTATTTTTATTAGCAATCTTTAATACATTTTCTGTTCCAGTTAGATTATTAATGATTGATTTCAAGGGCTCGTCCATGATTAATTTAACCCCAACCGATGCTGCCAAATGAATAACCAAATCTTTATCTTTCATAACCTGAATCACAGTAGGCTCATCTAAAATAGTCCCCTCGACAAAAGTGAAGTTCTCTGTACCGATCAGATCAGCAATATTAGATTTTAAGCCAGTTGACAAGTTATCAAAAACCGTCACCCTATGCCCTTCATCGACTAATCTGTGTGATAAGTGGCTGCCGATAAAACCTGCTCCCCCAGTAATCAATATTTTCATATGCTAAACTCCAATTAAGTTATTTTCTTACCTTAAGCGTAATATTATCACGCTTCCATCTTGATACACAGGATCGTAGCCCATATTTATATATTTGTCTTTATTTAATAAATCTAAATTTGCTTTTAGATACTCTCTTGTAGCATTTATACTACTACTCTTACGCATCGAATAATAAAAGTATACTGGCTCGGTATTTGTATATGTAGGCTCCGTAACCGCAATCGTCCGCACCGACACTACACGATCAAATTCCCTTACGCGCAATCCATCACGATACAACACTACATGCTCAATCTCGTCTGGAGATACAAGTTTTTCAATTCTCAAAGAGGCTTGATGCAAAAGCGCCTCAACTTTAATTTCAAACTCCTGTTTGTCAATCGTTCCATTCTGCTCAAACTGCAAATAGTTGCGCCCACCATATAAAGTTACGATAGTGCGATTTTCTTGTGATGATATAAAAATGCTGTTAGCGGCTGTATTTTTAATAAATTGCACGGAGCCAGATTCCTCTCGGTATGTTTCTGAAACATTATTTTGAGAAACATACATAGTTCCGCCAACGCCCATTGTGCACATTATAATAATTAATGTTATAAAGATTTTACTGTTCTTTAGTTGCTCCTCATAGACGGAAACTATTGCAACTAGCCCAACCAACAGACCTGTTGCAATATTTACCCACGCCCTATTGGGTAGAAAGAAAAAGCCAATTCTTGGCATAATTTCGGCAACAATAAGAAATACAAAAACAAACAATCCAGGAATTAAAGCGTGTTTTAAAATTATGTATTTCCTACGAAACAAAACGATTACAAATAATATGGCAAAAGTAGCAAACAACTGTAACCCATTATAAGCATAATAATACAACCCCATTATTCCTGGCCATCCCAAATTATGACCATCCATAGATACGTAATTGTCTATAAACCACCATCTCCAATGAAAACCACCAAATAAACCTAAAGCGTACGTAGCCATGTCGCGCACTCTTCCAAAATAGCTATCGACCTTAAATATGATCAAATAAGGGAATATAATTACTAACGATATTAATGCATTTTTGAATGAAATTACCTTTTCAATAAAAATCAGCTGACAAAGGCAAATTAATAAGGACAATGTTGATAAACCCAATAACACAATTCCTAACTCATGAAAAACGGTTGCTACAAAACTAAATACCACTGCTACGGCGGCTAACACCGAGTCTCTTTCGCTAATGGCCCGTTGACTCATAATTAATACCGGCAGTATAAAAAGCACCATCATAACTTGCGGACGAATTATATTCGCCTCAATCAAGATTACTGGAGCAATAAGCAAAGATAAATATACAAGGCTTTGTAATTTTTTATTTTCTATTTTAGCTTGGGCATAATCATACAAAAATAAGGTAGAAATAAAATATAAAAACGGCGGAAGTAAGCGAAATATATATATAGGCGGAACACCTAGTAGTTTTGCTGAAAATGAATAATACCACACAAAAAGTTGTCGCAAAGGTGCCGTTACTTGGCCAGCAATAACACTGCGATTAATAGCGGTCAAGAACCCGTCTGCATCCTGTGCAAGTGGACTAATTATAACCATAGCTGCAATTACGAAAAAAGTTAATAGTAATGGCCAGTGTGTGAAAATTTCAGGCCTAGAAAAATGACTTTTTACATTAATAGACCCTGTGCTGAATTTTGCGACAATGACAGCAAAAACCAACGCCATGTTAGTAACCACAGTCAACAAAATTACATTACTATTACTTATATCCAAAGTTCTAAGAAATATTTGCAAAAAAGAAAAAGTGACGATGGATAAAAATACTACGAGCGCAATTTTACCAAATTTGCCAAATCGCTGACTTAAAAATGGCATCAATTGCAGCAAGCTATACCCCGGTAAAATAAACATCAGTAATGTAGCAAGAAGCACTTTAACATATTCAAGATAGATAATGTCCAATTTATTGCATATCACAAAAAGTATAATGACTATAATCGCCGGACTTACATACAATAATAATTGACTAATTTTTTTCATGATAAAATGCGTAAAATATATTTTACAAATCCCCAATAAATTCCCATTATTTTATTATAAATAAAAACCCCTGGTAATGATACAAGTGCAAAATTTATCTCTGCATCAATATATTGGCTAAGCTCATAATCATTCTTAACTCGTTTATTATGCATTCTCTTCATTAAAACTTCAGGTAATTGCAATATAAACATTAAATATGCTTTAATTTTTTGGATAAACCACCCGCTACATA
>CAJBMM010000018.1 GCA_903954185.1 uncultured Candidatus Berkelbacteria bacterium
AAAGATGTTAAAAAAATAATTGATAAATTAAAAGAAGAAGGAAAACACCACCTGTTGTAATTCAAAATGCAAAATGCAAAATGCAAAATTGTGGAATTTCACTTATAATTTCTAATCACCTAATAACCTGATAACCTAATCACCTAACTAAGGAGTTTTATGTACGAAGATAATCCAGCCCTAAAATTACCATATGACATTAGGGGCACATATCCAGATCAAGTTAACGAAGAAATGTTTGAGCGCATTGGCAGAGCTTTCGCGGCAGTAATTAAGCCTAAAACCGTTGTTGTTGGGCGCGATGTGCGTATTCATGGCCCACAAATGCAAAAAGCCATAATAAATGGCTTATTAAAAAGCGGTGTTGATGTAGTGGATATTGGGGTAATCAGCACTGAAATGCTTTATTTTGCGGTTGGAGAGTTTGGCTACGATGGCGGAATTTCGGTTACCGCCTCGCATAATCCGGCAGAGTATAATGGAACAAAGTTTGTTAAAAAGGGGTCCGTTGTATTATCACCAGATGGTGATTTTAAAGATGTAAAAGAGCTAATAAAAAATGGTGAGTTTAAAGATGCAGAAAAAGCAGGGAACTTGTCGTCCCGAGAACTGTTAAATGATTATATTATCAAGATTACCAGCATGATTGATTTAACTACTCTAAAACCGCTTAAAATTGTGGTCAATCCAAATTTTGGGGCAGATTGTATGGTGTTAAAAGAATTAGTTAAAAAAATTCCCTTCGAGTTGATACCATTAAATGCCGAAGCAGATGGTAACTTTCCAAAAGGACGCCCAGACCCACTAGTACCGGAAAATCGGGCCGAAACAAGCGAACTAATTAAGCAAACCCATCCCGCTTTTGGCGTAACATGGGACGCCGATGGTGACCGATGCTTCTTTTACGATGAAAATGGCGATTTTGTTGACGGTTCTTATATGGTTGCACTTGTTGCAAAACAGTTGTTAAAAAAGCATCCGGGCGAGAAAATACTGCACGAGCAGCGCGTAATTTGGGCAGCTAGCGATACAATTAATGAAAATGGTGGTAAAGACGTTATCTGGCGCGCAGGTAATGTATTTATGAAAGAGGGCGTTCGCACTCAAAATGCCATTGCCGGAATAGAAATGTCTGGCCACTATTTTTGGAGAGACCTTTATTATTGCGACAACGGGCTGTTAGCTTTCATAATGGTTTGGCAAATGGTTTCTGAGGGCAATAAATTAAGTGAGCTGGTTAAAGATTTACGCCAAAAATACTTTGTCTCAGGAGAAGTTAATTTTACCGTTAAGGACAGACGGGCTACGCTAGATGCGATAGTCAATCAACTTGGCGGAAAATATCGCCCAGAGTTTAACGATGGAGAAATTGTCGACGGTCGAAATTGGCGCGCTAACGTTCGTCCTTCAGATACAGAGCCATTGCTTAGAATTAATGTTGAGGGTAAAAACCAAAAAATCGTCGATCAAAAAATGAAAGAAATTACCGAAATCATTCACGCTAATAACTAATAAGAGTTACCATTATTAGACACACACCTCGCAGGAGTTCTTTGCCCCTCGCCTGTCATTCCTGCGAAGGCAGGAATCTAAATAATAAAATCTACCCGACTACCAGGCTAACACACTACCCGACTAACTTATGAAAGTTGAACTTTTTAATTACAATTTACCGAAAGAGAAGATTGCTCAAGCACCGGTTCGGCCAAGAGAACGAGCGAAAATGCTCTATTATAATCGATGCGAAAATGTAACGCGAGATTTTCGGGTATCCGATTTACCCTCGCTCATTAAAGCGGGTGATTTATTAGTATTTAATGTGACAAAGGTGCGGCATGCCAGGTTGACGGAGTGCAGAATGCAGAATGCAGATTGCAGAATAAAGGAAGTTCTTATATTAAAGCCACTATTAGAAGATGGGCAATTTGAGTGCTTAATTAGGGGTAAAAATGTTGAAGTCGGTCAAGAAATTATATTTAAGCAACGCTGCGACGACAAAGGAACCGCTCGCCTTTCTACTGTCATCCTGAGTGGAAACGAAGGATCTATTCCTAATCAGGCAAATCTGGAATATGGAATCTGGAATGAGGCTGTCATTCCCGTGAAAACGGGAATCCATATAAAAGAAATTGTCGCTACAATAATAAATAAACAATATCAAGGCATTCAAACTTATACCATTCAAACAAACGTTTCATCATCTGAATTTTTAAGATATTGCGAAAATTTTGGCGAACTTCCCCTTCCACCGTACATCCAAAACCCGCAAATTCATGGTTTTGAAGATGAGCTATACCAACCAATTACTGCCAAAGAATTAGGGTCGGTGGCGGCACCAACTGCCAGCCTACATTTTTCGCAAAAAATTCTTGATGAATTAATAAATCGCGGCGTTAAATATGGAGAAGTTATTTTACATGTTGGACTTGGCACATTCTTGCCAGTCAAAGTAGATGACACAGATGACCATAAAATGCACTCCGAGGAAATTGAAGTAAGTGCTGAGTTAATGCAAAAAATTAAAGAGGCTAAAGAAAATGGCGGCAGAGTAATTGCCATTGGCACCACCGTTGCCCGCGCACTAGAATCTGTTGGCACCAACCATGGTGAGTTAAGCTGCATAACCCCATCTTCCCATGTCATCCTGAGCGAAGCCGAAGGATCTAACATAAAAGAAGAAACAAACCTTTTTATTACTCCCGGATATGAATTTAAGGTTATCGATGGACTATTAACTAACTTTCACATGCCAAAATCTACATTACTGATGATGGTTTCGGCCTTTATAGGACGTGAAAAATTATTTGAACTCTACGGATATGCACTAAAAAATGATTATCGTTTTCTTTCATTTGGAGATTGCATGCTTTTGTTATGAATTATGTAGAAACTTGATATATGAATTGATCTCAAAGTGTAAATATATTCTTGTTCGGTCAGTCGTTAGCGACAATTAGTGCGCGATCGCGCACTAATTGTCGCTATTCGAACGCTAACTGTAATGCCAGAGAGCATTATTTGCATTTATTATTTTAAGTGTTAAGTTTAACTTATGAAAATAATACTCAGGAGTTTCTTAGTATTTATTTTATTATTCGTTTTTCTCATACTTTTTCATAACAAAGCTAATGCTGCTTGGCCTCTAAATACACCAGATATTCAATCTAACCCAATGTGGGCAGGCGATAATTTAGTTTGGCAAGACGACAGACTCGGTAATTTAGATGTTTTTATTCGTTATAACGATTTAACAATTGCCCCCTTAATTGCTTTACCTAACGGCCAACGCCTTCTCTCTGCAGACGAGACGTCTATCTACTTCGTCGATGTTACATTAGATGTAGTTTATCGCTACAATTTACAATCTAGTATTTTAAAAACATATTCCGACGCTATTCCTGATGCAAAATCTTTTCATACTTTGTATGATAATACTTATGAATCTGCTGAAATTAAAAATGACGATATTGTAATAAAACATTTTGCCACTCCAAATCTATCGGTTACCCAAGAATTAAATTTGATTAACAACTCCACATTTGCTGGATTATCAAATGCGCAGAGTGTAACAATTTATGCCTCATGCGGAAGCATTGTTTATTCGCAAACTACAGACGTAATAAATGGTCTTTGGTCAACTACTGCCCTTATCCCCCAAAATGCACCGGACGGCAAATACCAAATGACTGGAATTGCCACATCACTTATGGGCACTACTTCTCAAATCGCCTCTCTTGGATTCATTACCATTGATCATGCTCCACCAGTATTAACATCAGAGATTGAAATTACTCCTGGGTTAGAAGATGTAAAAATACATTGGCACACCGATGAAAAATCTATAGCCAAAATAATTATCACTGCAGATAAAGAAGAAATTTCAGACGAATATTCTCGTCAAACCTATAGCCATACCTTAACCACCAATAATTTAACCCCCGGAAAACAATACCAGCTCTGCATTAAGCTAATTGATCAAATTGGAAACGGACAAACAATTTGCCAGCAATTTGTAACGCAACAATTAGAAGACTATGTATTGGCTGATATTTCAAATTCTAACCCTAGTAAAAAATTAGTTTGGCAAGGCACCATTTTAGCTGAGCTCGGAATTATAAATGACAAGTCAATTTTAGTTATGCTAGATAGACCAATTATTTTAGAATGGTCCACTGGTTCGCCGCCCAGTAATTTAAAAAGAGGACAAACTATTCGATTTTTAGCCGCTCTAAATCATGATAAGGGAGCGCTACTAATTCACGGATCTAAAACGCTGGTGATAATCGATTCACCTCTTGTAAATATTGTCGTATCTAGTCAATATCCTCCCGCTATAGGCCAGTGGTTTAGCATTACGGGCAAGATTACTCATTTGACAAAAAATTATTGGGTAATAAATAACGGTCAAAATGATATTAAAATAAATTGGCACATCCAACCACTGGGCATTTGGAAGAAGGGTCAAATAGTTAGCGCAAATGCAATCTATTATAGTACTAAAGAATGGACAAACTTTATCTCTGGAAATTCTGCAATTTTAATTTCGGACATAATTGCAAAGCAAGAAAAAACTAAATCGTCGTTAGCTAATGTTAGTAGAGCTGAAGATATCGTTAATACGCCAATTAAAATTTTGACCACCACCACCTCCACCTCTGCAGACAAAATCAATTTATTGTGGTATAGTAGCATCTTAATAGGAGCATCTATTGTCATCTCATTCATCTTTTTCTTTAAACAACACAAAAATTGAACAAACCCATAATTTGGGTAGTTTCATTGGTTCACATTGTCATGGTGGTGAAACAATTTTACTCAGCGGTGAATTAGGCTCCGGAAAAACCACACTGACGCAATCTATTGCAAAGAGTTTAGGCGTTAAAAAACAAGTGACAAGCCCAACTTTTATTATCGCTAAAGAATACAATGCAAATTATGACAAAATTTTATTACATTGTGACATGTATCGCGCTACAACTATTGAGGATTTATTAAGCATAGGCATTCTAGAACAGCTTGGTGACGAATCGATAGTTACCATAATTGAATGGCCAGAAAAAGTATCCGTTTTAGAGAAAGCCCCGCACATTCACATTAATATCGAACAAGAAAATTCTGAACGTAAATTTATCGTAAGCCACCATGGAACAGAAGATAACAATCAATCACTTTATCGAGACTTAAAGAATGAATATACTACACATCGACACAACTAAAGAAACATCTGTTGTCCAAATTTTTAATAGTAATAAATTATTATCAGAAAATACTTGGGTTGCTGGACGCAATTTAGGATCAGAATTATTGCCTAAAATTGATGAACTTTTAAGTAAAGAAAAAATAAAATTAGATGAGATAAATATTATTATTGTTAATCCTGGTCCTGGATCTTTTACTGGCAGCCGTATAGGAGTTGTAACTGCCAATACCTTGGCCTGGTCTTTAGATATACCTGTAATAGCCTCAGTCAATCCTCAAAAAGAATTGGTACAATTGCCATCAAGGTTAAAATACTGCAAGCCCGTTACGGTCATTTACGATCGTCCAGCGTCAGTGACAGTACGTAGGTGATTAGGTGATGAGACTATAGGGGTTTTGATTTCGTGTAATATTTATCCATATAGTTGCCAAAATGTCTTGCCAAATTTAGGTTAGATAGGTTAGAATAGAATGTAATGAAACATAAATGGAAACGTATTGTCCTTTGGGCAAGTGTTATTATTGGGCTAATTTTAGTTGGAACAGCTGGTTGGCTGGGATATTCGGTTATAAATGCCAAAAATAAAATAATCACCAAAAATATTAGCGGTGGCAGTGCATTGTTTCAGCAAGGCGGCGCTGTTTCGCCAGACCAACTGACGGGGGATACAGACGGGCGTGTTAATATACTTTTGATGGGGGTTGGCGGAGAATCACATCCTGGTGGTACTTTAACCGATACTATTCAAATTCTTTCGCTCGATACTCAAAATCATAAAGCAGCCGTGCTGTCTGTACCGCGCGATTTATATGTAAAGATATCCGGATTTGGATCGTCAAAAATAAATTCAGCAAGCTCATTTGGCGAACAACAAAAAAAAGGAACCGGGCCAGACGTACTAAAAGAGACTGTGAGCACATTGCTAGATTTACCAATTCATTATTATGTACAAATAGATTTTGATGGATTTAAAAAAATTATCGATTCGCTTGGTGGCATTACTGTTACAGTGGATAAAGCGCTAGTTGATCCGTACTATCCCGCTGCCGATATGATTAATTACGCCCCAATTAATATTAAGGCTGGCACACAAACAATGAATGGCGACATAGCCTTAAAATACGCTCGTTCCAGAGAAACAACTAGCGATTTTGATAGAAGCAGACGTCAGCAAATCGTAATGCAAGCGATGAAAGAAAAAGCTTTATCTTTAGGAATACTTACTAATCCAATAAAAATTAATGAAATGATCACAATTGCTGGTAACCATATTCGTACCGATTTACAAACTAACGAAATTACAGCACTGGCAAAAGAAATAAAGAACATAGACGGTAGTCAAATTATCACCAAAGTGTTAGACACGGCAGCTAATGGTCCGTTAGTTGGTGGAGATAATGGCGATGGCCGAGGGTGGATAATTACCCCACGAGACGGAGACTACACTTATGCTTCGCTGCAAACTATAGCACACGAAATTTTCACAAACCCATTTCTAGCAAAGGAAAATTCTAAAATCACTCTTAAAAACGCTACGGGCGTATCTGGGCTTGGTAACAAAGTTTCGGCCCTATTAAAGACATACGGATACAATGTAAGCACCGTTACCAACAACGCCACTAAAGAAGATTTTTCACAACTGATTGATTATTCTAACGGCAAAAATCCATTTACCATATCATTCTTAGAAAAACGCTTTAAACTAAAAGCCCAAAAATTATCACCAGATGCAACAACTTTAAGCGACATCGTTATCATTATCGGAGCAGATTATCAAACCCAAGGCTTGACAAAATAACCATTATGTTGATAATAGAGAATAACTGAAGGGGCAATAAATAATCGAGGTTTATTATTAAAGCCCCCACTTCCACAGAAATTTGGAGTAAACTTTTTCCACACCGCGCTGCAAAGCCGATTATTGCCATTGCACTGGTGGTGCTTTTAGTTTTTGCGCAAATTTATTTAACAAAAATTCACGCCGATCTTATTCAACAAGTTGTTCTTTCGCTTTTTGCGTTAGCGGCATTATGGCAGGCATATGTAAAATTAAATATCGATTTACTCTGCCTTTTACTATCTTATCTTGGTTTGAATATATTTTTCTCTCTGTATAGAACCGATAATTTATCTTTATTATTTCTAATCATCGCTTGCGCTAGCCTAGTTTTTATTATCACAATTTGGCAAGGACATAGGTTATTTGCCAAGAATTTACTTTGGCGTCATGCTTACATCGTAGCCTTGGGCGTCACCGAAATTGCGGTTGTTTTATGCTATTGGTATATTTTTAATGACCCATCCACCAAAGCTCTTATATTAACATTGATATTGTATTTAAGTTGGGGAACACTAGAACTTGAATCAGAAAACAATTTTCGGTGGAAAAACATCAAAGGGTTTATCACCATCACCCTGTTGCTTGTCATTTTTGTTCTTGTTACAATGGAACCAGCCATAGAGGCAACAATTCATTAAATAAGGATTAGAATGAAATTATCTATTAAAAATGCCTTGCGTTCGATAACATTTCGTCCGCAAAATATTGGCGGTCATGTAACAATTAAAATTATTTTATGGTCTATTTTTTCAATTTTGATCATAACAATTGTACTATTTGCAATTTTAATTTATGGCTTTAAGCAAGATAATAAAACTACAAAATTTATTTCTAAATTGGTACCTTATCCTGCGGCTCTAGTAAATAACTCTCCAATAACTTTGGCTGATTTTAACTTTACGAGAAATTACACCTACCACTATTACGATGCAATTAAAACCGATTTTGATGCTGACATTAAAGATAGAGAATTGATGGACCAGTTAGCGGATCGCGAAATAATTGCACAACAGGCAAAAAAACAAAAAATAGCAGTCAGCAAAAGTGAAGTAGACGATGCATATGCAAAACTTCAAGATAAAAACGGTAAAGACGAGCTTGCTAAAGTATTATCCGACTTGTACGGCATTAATGAAAAACAATTTAAAACATTAATTTACAATCAAGTACTGAAACAAAAAGTTCAAGATTACTACGAACAAAATGGATTATGGTATCAGTTCAAAGTACGTCATATTCTAATCAAAGTAGATTCGGGCGCAGACCAAAAAACTATCGATTCCGCTAAAGCAAAAGCTGATATGGTGCTAAAACTCATAAATGGCGGAAAAGATTTTTCGGCCATGGCTAAAGAATATACAAACGATGAGGCAACCAAAGAAAATGGTGGTGATTTGGGCTACATTAGCCGCGGAAAAGCAGATCCAGATTTTGAGACTGCTGTATTTGCAGCCAAAAAAGGAGATTTATTAGGGCCCGTTCGCACTCAATACGGTTGGCATTTAATGATTATCGATGACGTTCGGGGTGATAACGATTTTTCTATTTGGCGAACCCAGGCTAAAATTCGCAAACTAATTTAACATATCTCTTACTGCGTTACGCATTATAGAATGTCACCCTGAGTGCAACAAAGGATCTTGTATGGCTGCAAGCAATCGAATAAATAACCAGTTAGCATCATTTAAATTAAAGGTTCAACAGCCTTTGCGGCAAGCTACCCTTCTCTTTCTAATTAAAGATAATGAGATATTATTAGCAATGAAAAAACGTGGTTTTGGACAAGGAAAATATAACGGCGTTGGTGGCAAAGTAGATAGTGGTGAAAGCCTCGAGGTTGCTGCGGTACGAGAGACGAAAGAAGAAATTGACGTTACACCAGTCAATTATTGGCACGTAGCAAATTTGGACTTTTACTTTCCACATGAACCAATTGAGAAAGATTGGAATCAGCGCGTCGTAGTTTATTTTTGTGATAAGTAGAAGGGTACTCCAAAAGAGTCTGATGAGATGGCGCCAAAGTGGTATATAAAAGACGAATTACCATTCACGAATATGTGGCCAGACGATCCATTATGGTTACCGCGAGTACTACAAGGTGAAAAATTACAAGCAGAATTTGCATTCGATAATAACGGTGGAATTGAACAATATCAAATAACTAAAACGGCTCTATTATGAATGAACATTTAATACCAACGGAACAATCAGGTGTCAACCCTACAGACAAAGACCGAGCACGAATAATTAAAGTGAGAAATGAGATAGATGCAATGAAAAGGGAAGGCACTCTGCTAACAAACATGGTGGTTTGGGCCGATTATTTACATGAAAAAGCTGGATTAACACTAGAAGAAACAAATTCCATGACAGTGGAACAGCTATTGCTAGCATACCTGATAAACACCGAAGAAATTTAGGTTTCTTAATACTAAAAAAGAAGTACTCTGCTTCTTTTTATTGTTAGTAATGAAGGAATGACGGAAATTTGACTTACCACGCTTAGAGATGGCGTCCCGCTTAGCGGGACAAATGCCACGCTTAGCGTGGCGCGAGCGACCGGACTTGAACCGGCGACCTCCACAGTGACAGTGTGGCGTTCTAACCAACTGAACTACGCCCGCATACAATAAACAGCTGCTAGTCGTTTACTAACGTTATCATAACACATTTGCATTATTTTTCCTAGAACTATTGTAACGTGAGTGTGTGGACAAATTCAAATCTAATCTCGATTATTTAGTCTTTGCGAGCCATTGAGCTCAGCAAAAGGCGCAGCAATCTTTTTATCTACACCGCCCAGGTTGCTTCGTCGGCTACTTCGTACGCTTCTCGCAATGACGTGTTGTGGCAGATTGGGCATAAACACTAAAAGTGTACTCTTGTCACCCCTTGCTAGATATCAACATTTATTCTACGCTTATATTATATATGGAGGAAAATATGGAGCATGATAAACATCACCACGACGAAGAATCCGAAGCAAAAACTGACGAAGTTATCTTTGAGGACGAGGTAGATTCTGCGCCAGAAAATGCAGATGACCAAAAAAGTACGCATAAAAAAGGCTCAAAAGTAGAAATCAAATTCTCAATGAGCCGAGCGGCGATGATATCTTTAGTTGTCCTAGTTGTGCTTGGTGTTGGTGGATTCGTAGGTTGGAAATATAGCTTATTTTCCAAGGCGACCAGCTGGTATTCTGCTGCAACTGTAACAGCAAAGGTTATTGAAAAAGATAGTAACAAAGTTCTAGATGGAGTAACAATAAATATTGATGGGGCTATCGCTAAAACCGATGTTAGCGGGTCTGTATCATTTAAAAATTTATCAAGCGGAGATGTAACAATCACTGTGAGCAAAGAAGGCTACATTCCGTCTACATATACAACTAAACTTTATCGTGGCAATAACCCTTTACCCGATATTATTTTAGAAAAAGCGCCAGATAAACTATATTCATTGGCAGGAACAATTACCGATGCATTAAATGGTGAATTAATCGCTAAAGCACACGCCAAGGTTGGAGATATCGAAGCGGTTTCTGATGATAAAGGCGCATTTACTATGCAAGTTAAGGCAGACGCCTCTAAAATAAGTATTACAAAAGACGGATATAGCGATATTGTAGCCACGGCTGTTTTTAACAGCAACCAGCTATTTGATGCTGTAAAAGTTGAATTATTCCCTAAGATGAATATTGTTTTTGAACAAGAAAAAAGCGGCAAAGTTGATATATATCAAGCAGGAGCAGATGGCCTAACTATCACTGCCCTAACCGATGGTAAGCAGGTGTATTCAAGCAAAAGTCCGATGGCCTCGCCAAACTCTACAAGATTAATTTTTCTTTCAGACAAAGACGGTGCAAGTGCTTCTTCTAATAGCAGCACCTTTAAACTGTACCAGCGCGATAGTAAAGGAAATATCTCAAAATTAACTGACGATAGTAATCCATATCATGTGCAATGGCTAAATGACGACATAATTATTTATACCTACTATGCGCAGACATCCCCATCCCAGACGGCTGTAATATCGTATAATGTAAGCACAAATAAAAGAATAGTACTGACTAAATTACCAGTAGCAGACACTGCGATATCGGTTAATATTGATGGCTTGGCAGTAAGTCCTAATGGCCAATATATTGCATGGACGCAAAGCGCTTATACTAACAACTCAACTCCAAGTGCCGAAATTACAACTTTAGCAAGCGACACAAAAGGATTATTCATTTCTAAAAGTGATGGGGCTGATTACAAGCGATTAAGCGCAGCGTCATCGTATGCATACAATATGTATTTTACAGCCAACAGCTTAGATTTACGTTACAGTTTTTATGAAAACAACGGATATGTTTACAAATCTATTAACATTGCCTCTGCACAAGAATCTAACTCTACAAAATCTATCCTAGACCGTGATTACAGTCGTAACGTAGGTTATGATGGTCCTTACGATTATAATGGGCCATCTACCCTACTAACAAAAGATGGCAAATACGTATATATAGATACTAGGAATGGCAGAACAGATGTATTTATTGCGGGTACAGATGGTAAAAATGAAACACAAATTACCAAATTAGGGAACGTAAAAGGCATTCATTTGTCGGCCGATGAAAAATATCTATTAATTGGTACTAATTCCGATAATATTACGGCTATGTATATTTCTGGATTAAATTCTGGCACACCTAAAAAAGCAGTGGAATGCTTTAGTCAAAATTCAGGGTTCCTTAAGTAGTAAGCAGCTTGCAATCACTAGTCAGTAGGCGGAAAAGGTAAGATATATCATGATAATAAAAATTTACATCGCATCTGATCATCATGGCGTCAAGCTGAAATCTGCGCTCGTTAAAAACCTAATTGATACAGGTTATGAGGTTGAAGATTTTGGACCAAACAATACTAACCCAGTAGATTACCCAGAATATGCAAATAAAGCTTGCCAGGCAGTGCTGAATCATCCTAGTTCGCTGGGAATTTTAATTTGTGGCACCGGTATTGGCATGTGCATGAGCGCCAATAAAATTGATGGTATATTAGCTGGCGAAGCTAATACTGCAGAGATTGCCGCGCGGGGACGCGCCGAAGATCATTTAAATGTATTATGTCTTTCGGCAGATTATACCAATACCGATGATGCAATTAGCATTGTCGATGCCTTTATTAAGACCAAGCCTTCTTCTGAAGAACGCTATGTAAGGAGAGTGGAAGAAGTTAAAAACGAAGAATAATTGGCATGATTTTTTACTTGTCATTCCTGCGGAAGCAGGAATCTATATAAAAGATTATCAATAATTTTTGCATTATGCATTTTGCATTTTGCATTTATCCTCAAGGATACCCATGCAAATTACCCCCAGCCTAATGGCCAGAACAGATGCAGAAGTTAGCGAACAGCTGACTTTCTTAAAATCCCTTTTTACACCTGTCAATATTTTATTGCATCTAGACATTATGGACGGTCAATTCATCCCATCAAACACACCATCAGACTACTCAAAAATAATTGACCAAAATATCACTTTTGATGTGCATTTAATGGCCGCAAACCCATCTGAATTATTGGATAAATTGCCACAAACCAAAATCCGTTATGTTTATTGCCATGCCGAGCTTGAATTACCGATTATTGAAAAGTTCTTCTCCGACTGCCTAGAACGGCACTTAACTCCCGGACTTGCGATCAACCCCGAAACATCTATATCTATATTGGATTCTTTTTTTCCGTTGTCATTCTTGATTCCAACACAATCTTGTATAGGTGTTGGAACTAATCAAGGATCCACAAATAATGATGTAGATTCCCGCTTTCGCGGGAATGACAAGTTAGAGCGCGCCCTACCAGCTACCAGCTACAACCTGCAAGCTATCTTACTAATGTCTGTTGTGCCAGGAGATTCAGGCAGAGAATTTGATCCGAATGTGGTTGGAAAAATCAACCAGATAAAAAGTGAACATCCCGAGATATTTATAACAGTCGATGGTGGAATTAACCGCGAAACAATCAGCAAAATATCTAAGGCAGATTTTGCCGTAGCCCATAACGCCATATTCAAAGCCGAGAACCCTAAAAAAGAATTTGAACTGCTTCAAAGTACATAGGGAGCAGGGTGCAGGTATTGTCATTGCGAGGAGCGTACGCAGTAGTCGACGCGGCAATCTCACAATAGGTGGCAGGGTTTAGGTTACAGGCAGTAGGAATGACAACGTATTACACATAGTACACACCCGATGTGTCCACGCTTGTGCAAATCGGGTGTGTAAAATTTTAACATGACTTTAAGCAAGCTAAGTATTTACTACGCGATCGCGCAATAAATACTTAGCTTATTTTTCTACGTAATACAACTGGTAGGCAACTTGGCAAAACAAAAAGACCACCTCTCGATAGTCTTTTTATTATAACTTTTATTTTAATTCAAATGTTGCAAGAACTTTTTCAAAAGTTGATGGCATTGTGGCATCACTGACTGATGTATCAAAAAATTCTGTACCCAAACTGTATATATAATTATTATTCATTATTACATAGTTTCTGTCCAAATTGCCGCAACAGCCAATCGATGAATAATAACCAGATCTACCCGCCATACTTATTGCTTTACCAACTTGATAATTAGCTAACTCAGTCTCTGGAAGATGGAATGTACTGACTAACCAATCATTAAGCGAGGTACCTGATGACGTTTTATATACTCGTGTATATATATTATTTATGGGCTGCCTTGTTGTTGTAGAAATAGGGGCAGGGTCTGTAAAGGTAACTTTTAGTACAAGATCTTTTGAAAGTACACCCTTACTGGATTCTGTGGTTGATTCAACTTTTGTCCAATCTGTAGGATACTTAAAACTGAATCCATAAGTTGAATTGGTATAGGTTTTCCAACCAGCAGTCGGGTCTGTGCTTGTCGTGGTGGCAGCGGTAGTTGCGGTGGTATCGGCGGTAGTTTTAGATGAAGAAACTACATCGCTAACAGCGGCGTTATCTTCTGTATTAATTGCAGCCTGCCAATCTGCGCCGACGGCATAACCAATTATACCTCCAATTAAGAATGCAAATACTACGAATGCTATGTGTCCTGCGTGGCTAGATTCCACATGATCTGAATGTTCTATTTTCATATTATTTCTCCTTTACTATTTATTATAACAACTTCAAAAAATTTGGTCAACAAAAACCAACTGGTTCAGGATTTCATTTTTTATAATTACAAACTAGTTGTTAGACAAGTGTTTAATATCTCGATACAATTAACATATTAATAAATGAAAGGAGGCAATTATGCCAGATTTAGAATGTGAGAAATGCGCCGTTGAGTGCAACTGCGGTGAAGAATGTACATGCGCCCCAGAGTGCAAGTGCGAGGAGTGTCATCCAAAAGAAGATGTTGTTGAGCCAGCTGCAGAATAGTTTTAGTAATACTTCCGAAATGCAATAAAAGAGCCCACACAGGGCTCTTTTAGTATATTTTATAATTGATCTTCCATAATTTTGCATTTTGATTTTTACATTTTGCATTAGTAATTATATTGACTATTATGCTTATTTATGGCAAAATGCTAGGTAGCCGAAGCTATGCTTTGGACTTTACCTGGAGGCACCTACATGTCTGGTTCTGATGTGAGTCCAGTCGTTGTGTGCAATATCATCATGCGGTGTATCGACCACCGATACGCTTTTCGTGACGACGATGCAGTTGCTGTGTATCTTCAGATGGAGCGTCCGTATGTTCAAACCAGCCCTAGCGGCATGAACCCGCTGATGCTCTTTCCAGCCTTCAAGACGCTAGTTGGCGCGGCGCTGCACGATTCGCTAAACCCCCATGTCCAGATAGGCAAGATCGCCATCGTCTCGCACACCTCCGGCAGCCCGAGTGATTGTGCGGCCGTGCGCGCTGGAACTGGCTGTACATGCGACGCAACCGTCTGGGGAATCCTCTGCGCATACGCTACTGTGCGCGAGTGTCATCCAGACGTGCTCCTCGGTATCCCCGAGCTGTATTGGGTAGAGGTGATGCCTGGTACAGGCACAGTCTCGGCATGCAAGAGGGACCCGATTACAGATGAGATGTGGGAAGCCGCATTGCCCTTCAACTCCGATACCGACATGGGCATTGTACTGAGGATGTTGGCCCTGGTCTAGCGCCCGCCACGCCCGCCCGCTCATCCCTTTGTTTGTTTATGACGAAGGTTGAAGCTCTTCTAAGTGCCCACACGGGCAGCAGAAGAGCTTCTTTCTTTATAATTATGCTCAAAGTGCTATATTACTTAGGAAAGGAAATTATGGAAAAAATAGAGAATAAACTAATTACCACCTATATGTGTCCAGATTTAGACGGTGTGGCAAGCGCGATTGCTTATGCCGAATATTTAAATGAAAATGGCATTAAATCTTTTGCCAGTATCTTTGGTCAGCCAACGGTAGAGGCAAGATATGTAATGGACTATCTCAAAGTAGAGATTTCGGATAAAGTTATACCGTTCGCCGAAATAACGCTTGTTGATGCAAGCACAAAATTTGGTTTACCAAAAATAATAGAATTGTATAAAGTTACCGAAATAATAGACCATCGCAAAAACACCAATCTAGAGTACTTTTCTAATCTTAATAATACGCAAATAGAACTAGTTGGGGCGGCTGCCACACTAATCTGTGAAAAATTTGCCAGTTCAAATACAAAGATATCAAAGAATACTGCCATTTTATTACACCAGGCAATTATCTCCAATACGTTAAACCTTAAAGCAAATACTACTACCGAAAAAGATAAACAAGCGCTTGTTTATCTAAAAAGTAAGGTTAAAATTCCCGAAGAGTTAACGCATAGTATGTTTTTGGCAAAATCAGAAATGAGCGGCGCAAAACTTGCTGAAAATATTCGTGGCGATATTGCCAGGGCGGAATTTGGGGCACACTCGTTCTTAATTGGTCAGTTGGAAATGATTGGTGTGGCAGAACTTGTCCAAAGTAGAAAACCAGAGATTATTGAAATTCTAGAAGAAGAAAGAGTTAAGTACAAAATGGGCCATAGTTTTATTTCGCTAATCGATCTAGAAACTGGCAAAAATACTTTAATTTGTACAGAAAAGGTTGTCCAGAATATGTTAGAGAATATACTACACTTGCGATTTGATAATAATGTGGCAACCTTAAATTCATTAATAATGCGTAAAGAAATAACCCCATTGTTAAGAGAATATCTATTATCTAATAAATAGACTTTTCTCTTTAACTTCAACGTATTTTGTGTTTGGCTAAGACAGTATACGCCTACGTTTAAAACATGAACAGGTTCAGATAGATACCGTACACATTGACAACACTTTAAGAGGAGGTTGCAATGAGATACGGTATCTCCATGAAAATATATGGACATATCTTACCGGGGGCACAACGAATTAGTCGAATACCAGTCTTATCCAAA
>CAJBMM010000019.1 GCA_903954185.1 uncultured Candidatus Berkelbacteria bacterium
ACAACCAACTGCTCCAAGAACAAGACTACATTTACAACTACGTTAGACCACATGACTCACTTAACTTACTTACCCCAAACGAGTATTATTTAACCACATTACCAAACTAGCTATGTGTACGGCATGTACTGAACCAGTACACTATATTTACTGATCCATTAGTCTTACGCTATTATAGTATTGAGGGTTTTAAAATTATGAAAAATACTATTATTTCTTTATCGCTATTTTTATTGACACTTACTTTTGGCGTAAGTAATGTTAGCGCTCAGTCTCTATTGAGCCCTAATTTTGAGATTGATGCACTTGGTTTTTTTGCGTCTGATACTTCTTCTGATTTTCCTCCACCAGCAATTATTTCCGGACCAACTGTTGTTTCAATAACTGCAACCTCGGCAATAATCGAGTGGACAACCGATGTTAACGGTAACTCATTCGTGATGTATGGCTTAGACGATTCATATGGTTATGAGTCTGGGCAAAGCGAAGAATTAGTTAAATTTCATACGGTTAAAGTTATAGGATTGTCTCCGAATAAAACTTATCATTATCAAGTAAAAAGCGCTGATATTCAAGGGAAATATGGTCGTAGTACTGATCAGGTTTTAACTACAACAAATGCGATACCAATTTCTGAAGTATCTATCAACGAAATTACACTAAATTCTGCAATTGTTACTTGGAAAACAGCGTCGGTTGTTAGTTCTTACTTGCATTATGGATTAACTACCCCATATACCGAAACAGTTTCAGATTCTAGTGGCAGCAGTACAACCAATCATGCAATACGGTTGTCAGACTTGAGCCAAGGAACAACATACCATCTACAAGTTATTGGGCAAGATACAGTTGGGCAAGATGTTTATTCTGACGACTATATTTTTTCCACATTAAGCTTGCCAATAATTTTGCGTTATTCAATAGGTAGTGTTAACGGCAATACTGCTGAAATATCGTGGGAAACGAATGTAGCAGTTGACTCGTTTATCTCTTTCTGGAAATCTACTGAAGACGAGAAAACTGCACAAACACAAGGGTCTCCAGAATTAGTTAAATCTCATCACCTTGTATTGAAAGGATTAGAAGGAAAATCTGAATATAAATTTAGAATTGTAGGCCGAGATATTTATGGGAACAATCTTCGCTCGGAAATTTTAACATTTAGAACTCCAGACGACGTTTCTCCGCCAGTAATTACTGAGATTAAAAGTGAGATAAGCTCAAATTCTAAAGACGATCGTTTGCAGCTGGTTGTTTCTTGGAATACAGATGAGCCTGCAAATAGCCAAATAGAATATAATATTGGGCCGTCGGTGTCTGAAAAATATAGCTTATCTACAAGGCTAGATGAGTCGCTTAATGTTAACCATATTGTGATTATTACGCCATTGCAAGCATCAACTAATTATCATTTTAGAGTAAAAGCAGGCGATAAAGCTGAAAATTATGGTACGAGTGCCGATTACAGTGTTTTGACTCCGCAAAGCCAAAAATCTTTATTGCAAATTATTCTTGAAAAGTTAGAACAAACATTTGGCTGGCTTCGCAAAGTGCGTATCTAATTTTGACAATATCAAATTATTAATGCTAAGATTAAGCATATATATTAACGGAGGATAAATGAAAAAGAGATCATTATTATTGGCAATTATTTATTTTGTTTTAGCGGTTGTCGTAGTCTATGCCGTTGTCTACACCAATGGGTTTGGCTTAATTAATAAAAAATCGGCTAGCAGCGGTTGGCAGGCAGTATTTCTATCTAACGGACAAGTTTATTTTGGTCATTTAGGATCTTCAGACAAGCAGTTTGCAGAATTATCTAATATCTATTATTTACAGGTAGACCAGCAAGAAAGCTTGCAACCTGGAAAGACAACCTCTGCCACAACTACTGAGCAGCCTAAACTAACATTAATTAAATTGGGCAACGAGTTGCACGGACCAAGCGATAAGATGACTATTAACCGAGATCATATACTTTTTATCGAAGATATGAAGTCTGATTCAAAGGTTGTTGCCGCAATCGAAGATTATATTAAAAATCCAACTAAATAACCTTAATTTATAATAAAAGCCTGACTTTTTTGTTAGGCTTTTATTTATGGGGCAATTTAGTGGTATAAATAATATACTATGAATATTGACTCACCAATCGAAACTATCCTCGGAGTTGGCCCAGCTTTTGCAGCAAAACTAAAAAAGCGTGGAATCTCCAACGTTTTAGATGTAATAAAATGCACCCCAATTAGATACGTAGATTTCACTAGAGTAAAAACTATAGAATCGGTTGTTCCAGGCCAGTATGTAGTTGTAGCAGGTAGAATATTGACATCGAAGAGCTCTAAGAGTTTTCGGCGAGGTATTAATCTTCTTACAGCTGATATATCAGATTCTACTGGCGTAATTATAGCGATCTGGTTTAACCAGCCATTCTTAAGTTCTTTATTGCGAAAAGGCAATTCGGTCAGACTTTACGGGTTGGTAGCCACCGATATTCATGGCAAAAAAGTGATTAAAAGCCCAGAGATTCAGGTTTCTGAAAATTCAGAACCCGAAGCTAAATATAGTGAAAAGGTAGGTGTACCTAGCGGTGTGTTTAGAAAGTTTGTCACAAAAGTATTATCATTGACTGCAGAAATTGCGGACCCTTTACCAGATAATATTGTTCATAAATACAATTTAATTTCGCTCTCGGACGCATATAAATTTGTTCATCGCCCGATTGAGATGGAAGACGTTGATATTGCACGCCAGCGTTTATCAGTAGATGAGCTGTGGAGGTTAATTCTAGTACAAAAGACAGAAAAACATAAAAATTGTGAGTTAAAATCTTACCCAGTGAAAATTTCTTCTGACAATTACATTGCAGATAAAAAGGCATTAAAATTTGATTTAACTGATGATCAGATTAAAACTGTAGATGATATTTTTTCTGATATAGGGAAAAATGTACCAATGCGACGGCTGATAAATGGTGATGTTGGCTCTGGAAAAACAATTGTGGCTTTTTTGGCTTCACTACGAGTTATTAGTAATAAACTTAATGTATTAATGCTAGCTCCAACGACTGTACTGGCACACCAGCATTATCAAACATGGGGTGAATTATTTCCGAGTGTAAATCACGCCCTCATTACTGCAAGCCAAAACATTTATAACGACCGCGTAATGTCTCGTACGAAAATTATGACGGAAATTAAATTAGGGGGTGGGGCATTAATTTGTGGAACACACGCTTTGCTGAATTTGGATCAAGAGATTATTGATCGAACAGCTTTGGTTGTTGTTGATGAGCAGCATCGATTTGGTGTTGAACAGCGCGCGAAGCTAATAAACGGTAAGCTCATTAGCCCCCACATGCTTTCGATGTCTGCCACACCAATTCCAAGAACAATGGCTTTAATATTGTATGGAGATTTGGATGTCTCGGTTATAAAACACAAGCCTATTGGTCGCAAGCCAATTACTACCAGATTAGTATCCGAGGCTGGAAGAGATGTGATGTATAGATTTGTTGATCAATTGATTAATAAGGGGCAGCAATGTTATGTAGTTTGCCCGTTAATACAGCCTGCGGAGGGTGAGGATGGCGAAGGAGTTTATGAATTTGTGGAAGAGAAAAAAGCGGTGCTAGATGAGTATGAAAAACTAAAAAGTACAATATTTTCTCATAGAAAAATTGGTTTATTGCATGGTAGGTTGAAGCAAGAGGAAAAAGACGAAATTCTAAATAATTTTAAAAATGGTGATATCGATATTTTAATTTCTACGACCGTTATTGAAGTGGGCGTCGATGCACCCAATGCATCTTGTATCATAGTAGAGAATGCGGAATATTTTGGCTTATCACAACTTCACCAATTGCGTGGACGAGTTGGGCGAAGTAGCAATCAATCATATTGTTTATTACTGGCAAAAAACTGGAATGATAAAGTTAATGCTAGATTAGAAATGTTGGTAAATAGTAACGATGGGTTTGAGTTGGCGGAAAAAGATTTGTCTATGCGTGGCCCTGGCGAAATATATGGCACAATGCAGGCTGGTATTCCACCGTTTAAATTTGCATCTATATCAGACGGCGATTTATTAAATCGAGCGTCTTCGATTGCAAAAGAAATGATGGAATTAGGACCAGAAAATTGGCCCGTTGTAACAAAAAATATGATTAGAGACCTTGCGCAGAAAATTCATAGAGAGTGAGCTATAAGATTTTAATATAATTCTATAATGTGGTATAGTAATCATATCTATCATGATTGAAAAAATACTGAGTTGGTTTGAAAAATTTAGGGTACCGATTGGAATATTTTTATCGGTCATTATAGTTTCGATCGGCGGGCTATTGATTTGGTTTGATAGACAAGCCCCTGTAACGAAAACAGAGACCGTAAAAGTAACCCAATCTATCGCTACGAATTTGACTAGTGCCAATGTGGTCACTAAACAAAATGGCAAAGTGGTTAATATTAATACTGCAAGTCTTAGTGAATTAGATGGTCTACCCGGAATTGGGCCAACCTACGCCCAGCGCATCATTGAGTATCGAAATAGTAAAGGTGGGTTTAAATCATCAAGTGATATTGTCAACGTAAAAGGTATTGGGCAAGCAACTTATGCCAAAATAAAAGGGTTGATTTCAACCGGAGGGGAATAATTATGCGGATGTGGTGGAATGGTAGACACGATAGCTTTAGGAGCTATTGGGCGAAAGTCCGTGGAGGTTCAAGTCCTCTCATCCGCACCATAGTGTATTCAATTACTTTAATATGCGTTTTATTTATCTCCACACCGGCTAGGGCGGCCATAATTAGTGCTGTATTATCTAACGGAAATACTGTAACGGTAAAGTTTAGCGTTGAGACAACTGCAGATACATATATAATTCAAAGACAGGGCACTCCAGCTACGGGATATAAACAATTTGACAATGTTACTAGTCCATTTACAGACTCTGGAGCGCCAGTTGGTAAGTGGAAATACGGATTAACGGCTAAAAAAGGCACAGATATTGTCGCGGGTAATATATGGAGTAATGAAGTTACTGTCGCTGCGGCTACAACAACCACAACAGCTGGTCCAAACGACACTTTAGTTACCGCAAATGGAAAAGCTGTCAAAGATAACGATTTACGAGCATGGTTAAATGCTTTTGTTAGCTGGATAGCATATCGTATTGGTCCTGGAGTAGTTTTGCTAATGATTATTTATGCAGGTGTGGAATATATTGGCTCTCAGGGTGATCCTGCAAAAATCAAGGCAGCCAAAGAGCGAATAGAAGGGTCTTTATTGGGACTTGTAGTGCTACTCTTAATTGGCGTAATTATGCGGATGCTTTTACCATCCATCACATAATTATTTCTTCTCTAAATTGGCATTTACTTTGCCTGTGCCAGAGTCATATTTTATTTCACGCCCTAATGGATCGGCAGGAATTTCGTTGACTACCTTTTTCTGCACCAGTTCATTTAATGTTCTAGGGTAGCGTCCCTCTTTGTCTTTAAAAGTTTTGCAAACTTTTTCTAGACTATCAAGTAATAAATAATGGTCAACGAATAGTTTTGCCCTATCTTTAAAATATTGATTGTCGCTTTTATCAGCTAAATTTTGAAAAATTTGCATAGCTGTTTGGTAATTTTCGCCTCGGTCATACTGCACAGCACTTAAAAATTTTGTTTTATCTGGTGCGCCAGGTTTATTACTGGCATTAGAATACGAAGCTGCTGCACTCTTGTAATCTTTTTTATTGATATATAGAATTGTGCCCTTACTATATGGGATTTCCCAATTTTGCGGCAGGTTCTGTTCTCCATTCGATAAAATTTCAAGTGCTTCATCTACAAATCCCTCGTTGGGTAGTATTAATCCTGCAAAAGAATACGGATAGGTAAATTTAGGATCGATTGTCGTAATCGCATTTATTAATTTGGGCAGTTGGCGGTATTTACCGTATGGATCGCCGCTTCCATAATATTGAATAGTCTGTAACCACAAAAGATCGGCGATAAGTGTGTTTTGTCCAAAAGTAAGCTTTTTTATCGAATCTTCACTGGGAATAGCGGGTTCTAGTAGTTCGTTGGTAGATATTTTAAACGATTTAATATGCTTAATTCTTAATTGGTCAAAGTTAAATTGCAGATAGTAAACTCCGATAAATGAAAGTACAACAACACTAAGGTTAAAAACAATTTTCATCTTTGATGACATTTTTAAAGTTCCTGCTTTTTAAATGCTAGATTGGCCAAAAATAATAATATAAAACAATACAATAGCGCGTATCCAACGGTAAAAAATACTTCCCCTGTGTAAGGTTTGATATGATATACGGCGTCGTTTCTTAAATTGAATTTTTCAAAATTGGGAAATATATAATATATTCCTAAAAAAACATTACGAATGAATTTGGGCGCGGTTTGAATAAGGCTGACAATAGTTGGAGTAGAGTGGCCAATGAGAAAAAAAGCAATTCCGTAGATTGCACTCATAACTGCCGAAGAAAAGCTGGAAAATAATAGCATTAGTGAAGACAGTACACAAAATTCTAAATAGGTGTAAAAAAGTGCCAAAGTTAAGGCGATGTCTATATTGCTCCAACCCGTTCGCAAACCAACCAGAACAATAAATATCAATGACATAAAAAGTGTTAATACAAATAAAGTCATAGCGATGCCGAAAAATTTTCCTGTTAAATACCAAGAGCGCCTAATGGGGCGAGCGAGCACTGGATATGCGGTTTTTTGTTCAATTTCTTTACTAACAGCGCTGCTTCCCAAAAAGATGGTGATGATAACGCCAAAGAAAAAGATGCCAAAGAATCCCATATCGATGATTATCTTACTATCTTGGTCTAGTGAGATTGATCCTAAAAATAAACTTGCGCCAAATAGTAGAATGCTAAAAACAACTAAAACTAATAAAATTCGGTCACGGATCGATTCTTTGTAGGTGTTGAGTGCAATTACTCTAATGCTATTTAACATTTTTTGCTCCTTTCGGATTCGATTACTGAGACAAAATAATTTTCCAGGCTCTGCTTTGGTTTAAGGAGTTTGACGATTTTATCTTTTATCAACAACTTTCCTTGATCAATTATGCCAACTTCATCGCAAATTTCCTCTACTTCACTTAGTATATGCGAGTTAAAGAGGATTGTTTTGCCTTGTTGTTTAAGGTCTAGAAGCACTTTTTTCATTTCATAACGCCCCAATACATCTAATCCACTAAAAGGCTCGTCGAGTAGTAAAATGGATGGGCTGCCAATTAAAGCTTGTGCTAAACCGGCGCGTTGTACCATGCCTTTAGAGTATTCTCTAATAGATTGATTCATTGCTTTGTCTAATCCGACACTTTTAAGTAGATGGGCGGCCTCTTTTTTTGCTTGGCGATAATTTAAACCCATTAGCTGGCCGTGCATGATAACCATTTCTAACCCGCTTAAATAACGATAAAAAAGTGGGTTTTCTGGTAAATAGCCAATATATTTGGCGGCAAGCGTTGAGCCTGCAGGTTGATTAAATATTTTAATAGCACCTTTGGTTGGAGAGTCTAGCCCTAAAATCATTTTCATGGTGGTAGTTTTGCCAGCTCCGTTTGGCCCTAAAAAACCCATCACACTACCTTCGTTGAGTACAAATGATAAGTTGCCAACAGCTTTGACTACATTTTTACGGGTATAGTATTCTTTAGATACCGATTTAACTTCTAATGCTTTTACCATACTTCTCCTTTTTGCCTTACCGTCATTATTTCCACTCTCATGCCTAGTTATTATTGTCATCTCGATTGCGGCGAAACGCTAAGCGTCTCGTATACCCCGCTAAGCGGGGCGAGAGAACCCGTCAGTTTCAAGACTATTGTACTCAGGCTGATTCCTATGCATTCCTAAGCGTATATTAGCTTTGAAATGCATATGAATCAAGGGCTCGATTGTTAATGGTATGATTATTTGATATATTACGCGTATAATGAATACAAATGTCAATAAGAAACTTATAGTACTAGCAGGGGCGACGGCGAGTGGTAAAACAGCACTGGCGGCAGAACTAATAAAAAAATATCCGATGGAAATTGTTTCGGCAGATTCGCGGCAGGTTTATAAGGGATTAGATATTGGGACGGGGAAAGAAAAAACTGTGGCGCAATGGATGATTGATGTTGTGGAGCCACAGAAAATCAGAAATCCGAAATCAGAAATCCGAAATGTGGAAGATTTTTCATTATATTCGGTGGCAAAGTATCGAGATGAAGCATTGCAGGTTATGGGTGAAATCTGGAAACGGGGCAACATCCCGTTAGTCGTGGGTGGGACAGGTTTTTATATCGACGCTTTAATATATGAACAGACCACGAATGTTACGCCACCAAACCAAAAAATACGGGCTAAATTGTCAAAATTGAATAATGAAGAAATGCTGGCAATCATAAAAAAAGTAGACCCTGAAACATATGCCAAAATTGATCATAAGAATCGCGCTCGATTAATTAGGGCAGCAGAGATTGTGACCATTACCCAAAAGCCCATTGAGCATTTTGATTTTAAAATTCGAGATGGCTGGGATGTGCAAATGTTTGTTTTAGACATCAATCGTGAAGAGTTGTATCGGCGGATTGATAAACGCGTTGATGATAGGTTAACAGAGGGGATGATTGAAGAAGTAAAAGGGCTGATAGAAAATGGGGTTTCGGTTACGTGGCTTCTTTCTTTGGGATTAGAATATAGGTTTATAACAGTATATTTAATGCAAAATGCAAAATGCAAAATAAGTTCGACAGGCTCATTACAGGTGCAAAATTGTGGAAATTATTCTTATAAATCTGTCATCTCGAATACGGTGAGAGATCCCGTTGGGATCGAGGCGAACGAGATCCTTCGCGGAGCTCAGGATGACAGTCTTAGGGCTCAGAATGACACTCATACTAGAGACGAGATGATTTTGCGCCTCAAATTTGCCATTCATGCCTATGCAAGGCGACAAGATACTTATTTTAAAAGATGGCCAAATGCAAAGTGGGGTGATGGAGAGTATATTACAGATCAAATAGAAGCGTATGATGAATTGAAATCAAAAAAGAATTACGTTGTTTAGAAGTCATTCCGGCTTGACCGGAGTTGTGGAAAAATGAGCGATAGATTCTGGTCAAGCCAGAATGACAAAATTCGATAAACCAACCATAGGAGCCTAATGTTTAGCAAATATCAGCAAAAAGACATAGTTTATGCTCCTTATGATAATAATGCGCCTGCGGTTGCTACAGAGGCAATTAGGCTTATCTCAAGCGCGATAAAAGGCTATAAAATACATCATTTTGGCTCTACTGCAATTCCCAATATGCCTGGCAAAAATATTATAAATTTATTCATTTCGTGTCCGTTATTAGAATTCAAATCGTTACTGCAAAAGTTAGATAACCTTGGTTTTTCTAACCACCCATATCGCAAAGAACCGTCAAACAGACCACTCAAGGTTGCCGTGCTTGAATTTGGCAAAAAAACATATGGTATACATGTTCATTTGCTAGAATCTGGATCGCGAAATGAGAAAAATGCATTATTCTTTCGCAATTATCTAATTTCTCATCCCAAGGTTGCAATAGAGTACGCAAATCTAAAGGAAAAAGTACTAACAGCAAACAATAACGATCCAGAAATTTATCGTCAAGAAAAAAATGCATTTATTAGATCTATTTTACAAAAAAATGATGAAGTCTAGCATTTAATATATGTGCTCGGCCAAGTTTGGGATGGCAAACACAAGGCGGGCGATTCGTGAATCGGCCCTACGCGCTGCCTCCTACAACCTATTGTATATTCTCGGGGGATTTAGGGTGATGATTGGTATGGCGGTGGCGTTTTACAATGTCGATGCGGTTTAAGTTACGCTCAATCAAGCCTAGTGCATTTGATAATTCTTGATCGTCTTTAGCATCTTTAAGCATTACCTCTGCATTACGATGGGCTTGCTCTGCAGCTGCTAAATCAATTGAATCTGCATGTTCGGCTCTATCAGCTAAAACGGTCACTTCTTTGCCAGTTACTTCGGCAAAACCCCCGAATACGGCATAGTGACTCTCTTTACCATGAGATTTGATAGTAATTTCACCCGTTTGAATGGTAGTTATTAAATCTACGTGATTTGGCAATATACCAATTTGGCCGTTAGCGGTAGGTAGCAATACTTCGTCTGCTTCTAACTCGTCAACAACTTTATCCTGGCTTATTAGTGAAAAGGTAATGGGCATTTATTCCTCGTGGGAATGCAAAATGCAAAATGCAAAATGCAAAATTATGGAATTTTATTTTTTATATTTATTAGTAAATTGAGTCATTGTAATTTATTTGAAAATTAAAAATTGATACTTGAAAATTATTCGCTCTTTTTAGTTTCTTCTGTTGGTTTGGCATCGTCTTTTTTACCACCGGCTTCTGCTATCACTTGTTCCAGAGTGCCTTTCATGTAAAATGCTTGTTCTGGTAAATCATCGTGCTTGCCGTCTAGAATGGCTTTAAAATCTTTAATGGTTTGTTCAAGTGGAACATACTGACCACTGCGACCAGTAAATGCCTCGGCAACAAAGAATGGCTGCGAAAGAAATTGTTGAATTTTACGGGCACGAGATACGGTAACTTTATCCTGCTCAGAAAGCTCGTCCATACCCAAAATGGCAATAATATCTTGTAACTCTTTATAGCGCTGTAATACTTTTTGTACACCACGAGCAACTTCGTAATGCTCTTCGCCTACAAGCAGGGGGTCTAATATTGTAGAAGTCGAATCGAGCGGGTCTACGGCTGGATAAATACCAAGTTGTGAAAGCTCGCGTGAAAGTACGACGGTAGAATCTAAGTGGGCAAAAGTGGTAGCAGGGGCTGGGTCAGATAAGTCGTCGGCTGGAACGTAAACTGCTTGCACGGATGTGATAGAACCCTTTACCGTCGAGGTAATTCTTTCTTGAAGTTGCCCCATCTCAGTAGCTAGTGTGGATTGGTAGCCAACTGCGGATGGAATTCTGCCTAGTAAAGCGGACACTTCGGAACCAGCTTGAGTAAAACGAAAAATGTTATCGATAAATAACAACACATCCTTGCCTTCATCGCGGAAGTATTCGGCCATTGTTAAACCAGTTAAACCAACTCGTTGTCTAGCGCCTGGCGGTTCATTCATTTGGCCAAAAACTAGTGCGGTTTTGTCTAAAACACCTGAGTCTTTCATTTCGTGATATAAATCGTTTCCTTCTCTGGTTCTTTCGCCAACTCCAGCAAAAACAGAATATCCGCCATGTTCGGTGGCGATATTGCGTATTAATTCGGTTATGACCACAGTTTTACCAACTCCGGCTCCACCGAATAGACCAACTTTACCACCTTTGGTAATTGGTGCGATAAGATCGATAACTTTAATCCCAGTTTCTAGAATTTCTGTTTTGGTATTTTGTTCAATTAATTCCGGGGCTGCTCTATGAATAGGTGAATGCGTTTTTGTTTTTATTTCACCTTTGCCATCAATTGGTTTGCCAATAACATCTACCATTCGGCCAAGTACTTCTTTGCCAACTGGAACAGAAATTGCCGTACCAGTATCTTTGGCGATTGCGCCTCTTTGCAATCCTTGCGTATCTCCCATAGCGATAGCGCGTACAACCGATCCAGAAAGATGTTGTTGAACTTCTAAAATAAGTTCTTCTTTGTTCGTATTGGTTACAGTCACTGCGTTTAATATTGTTGGTAATCCATCGTTGAATTCAATGTCAACAACTGGGCCAATAATTTGGATAATGGTTCCTTCCATAATGCTCCTTAATCCTCCATGGCGGCGATACTTGCAGATATCTCGGCCATTTCGGCGGTAATCGATGATTGTCTAATGCTGTTATATGATAATTGTAAATCGCTTAATAAATCTTCGGCGTTATCTGTTGCATTTCGCATTGCTACCATACTGGCAGCATATTCCGAAGCTTGAGCCTCAAGCATTGTCTCAAAAATGACTTGATCAACTAACCTTGGTAAAACTGAGTTAAATAATGTTTGAATGTCTGGTTCGATAATTGCTTCGAGTAAAACTTTTTCGTCGGCACTGGTATCTATATTGGTTATTATTGAATCTGGGTGATCAGTAAAAGGTAGAACCTGAGTAATGGTTGGTTTTTGTGTTAGGGTAGATGCAAAGTGGTTGTATGCAACATTTACTAAATCGTACTCTTTATTTTCAAAGCTCATTCGCGCATTTAAGCTGATTGGTCTGGTATATTCGAAAGTTAATTTTGATGGGATATCGGTATATGTTGCAATTACATTAGCTTTGCTTTTGTTAACAAATTTTGCCCCTTTTTTGCCAACTATTACTACATCTAAATTATTTTTAGACTGTGAAATGTATTGGGAAACTGATCGGGCTAATTGGGCGTTAATACTACCAACCATGCCGCGGTCGGTAAAGAAGGCAATCAATAATTCATTTTTTATTGGTCTTACTTCTAAAAGTGGGTGATTAGAAATGCCGCGTTTTTCTAAGCTTCTTACAAGCGATAATGCCCGAATAGCATATGGCCTAGCACCAAGAACCGCACTAGATGATCGGTGCATCTTTGCTGCGGCGGTTAACTCCATAGCTTTGGTAATTTGTTTTACATTACCAACGGAGCGTATTCGTCTTCTAATACCTAAGGTATTACTCATGCGTTAGCTTCCTTAAATGCTTTATTTAGCTGTTCTTCATGTCTAGTTTCGATTTTATCCGAATTAGCAAGTTCTTCGATGATGCTTGCATAACTAGATTTTAAGATATTTCTAAATTGGCCAACTACTTTTGATAAATCGTCTAATGCTACCGAATCGAATACACCATTAGTTACAGCCCAAACGAGAGCAATTTGTTCGCCAACAGGGATTGGCGAATATTGAGGTTGTTTTAACAACTCAGTAATGCGAGCGCCGCGATCTAGTTGTTTTTTTGTTGTTTCGTCTAAATCTGAACTAAATTGAGCAAAAGCCGCTAAGCCACGGTATTGCGCTAAGTCTAGGCGAAGCTTGCCGGCAACTTTCTTCATATTTTTAACTTGTGCGGAGCTACCGACGCGAGATACAGATAACCCGACGTTTAAGGCTGGTCGAATGCCTTGGTAGAACAGGTCAGTTTCGAGATAAATTTGGCCATCGGTGATTGAGATAACATTTGTCGGAATGTAAGCAGAAACATCACCGGCTTGTGTTTCGATAATTGGTAATGCGGTAATTGAACCGCCACCATTTTCTTTATTTAAGTTAGCAGATCGCTCGAGCAGTCTTGAGTGAAGGTAAAATACATCTCCCGGATATGCTTCGCGTCCTGGTGGGCGACGAAGAAGCAACGAGAGCTGACGGTAGGCCCAAGCGTGTTTGGAGAGATCGTCGTAAACTACAAGTGCATCTAACCCTTTGCTCATAAAGAATTCGGCAACAGCGCAACCAGAGTATGGCGCTAAAAAGTTTAGTGAGGCTGTGTTTGAAGCTCCTGCAACTACCACAATGGTGTGTTTCATCGCATCCATTTCTTCTAGTTTGGCAATGATTTTTGCTACCTTAGACTCTTTTTGTCCAATTGCAACATAAACACAAACAACATCTTGTCCTTTTTGGTTAATAATTGTGTCAATCGCAATCGCGGTTTTACCAGTTTGTCTATCGCCAATTATAAGTTCGCGCTGACCTCGTCCAATAGGAATCATAGAGTCGATAGCAATTATGCCTGTTTGGAGTGGTTTGTTTACTGATTGTCTGGTAATTACGCCTGGGGCCACTTTTTCGATGTTCATAGATTCCTGGGCTTTTATTTCGTCCTTGCCATCGATTGGATTGCCAAGTGGATCGATAACTCTGCCGAGTAACGCTGCTGAGGCAGGGATACTCATAATTTTATTGCTGCGTTTAACACTGTCACCAGCTTTAATTTTACTAGCGTCGCCTAAAACAGCTACTCCGACCTGAGTTTCCTCGAGGTTTAACACAAGCCCTGTTTCGCCGTTTGCAAATTCTACCATCTCACCTGACATGGCTGAATTCACACCCGAAATAACGGCAATTTCGTCAGCAACCGATAATACGATGCCAGAATCTTTTTCTTTAGCGTCAAATTTAAAGTCATGAAGTTTTTGCTTTAAATCGTTTACCATGTTTTTTTCCATACTGTCCTTTCTTCACTTATGCGACAAGCGCATTGGATAGGTCAATTAAATGCTGGTTTAAACTATATTCGAATTCGCCCTCAAAAGTTTTGATTTTAATTCCGGCGATTAAGTTGGAATTTAACTTGTATATGTAAATTGCTTCGTTTCCAAATTTATTTTCAATTGCTGTTTTATCAATTTCTAGTGCTGCTGATTCAATTTCGATTACTTCTATGCCCTTGTTTCTTAACCTTCGACGAAAAGCAGTATTCAATCTGTCAACATTCTTTATTTGTCCAAGCTCGTGGAATTGAATAAATAGGGAAGTGGCATTCTGATTGTGGTTATTAATCGATTCTAAAAGTTGTTTAAATTGAGCGGCTGTTAGTGACGAAAGTAACTTATTTTTTTCTTGTTTTAGCATAGTGAGATTATCTAATAATAATATTACTTCCGAAATATCTTTTTTTTCGGAATTTTCTAACATAAATGCAGCATATTTAGAAAAATCAAACATTATTTATTATCCGTTTTAGCTTTTAACGCTTCTTTGATATAATCTTCGTCAATGTTTTTAGGCATATTATCTTTTAGTATTAATCGGGTAGTTTCGATGACCAGTGATACAGTGTTTTGTTTAAGATCTTTTTCTAGCTCAGCGCGTCTTTGCTCAATTTTTGCTTCGCCGCGTTCAATTATTTTATTAGCTTGTTCAGCTGCAGAATCTAAAATTTGTTTTTGGCGTATAACGGCCATTTCTTCGGCTTTTTTAATAATACTATCGGATTCGATTCTAGCTTTATGCAACATCTCTTTTTCGCGCGTTTCGGTTTCTTTTAATTTTTTCTCAATTGTATCGGCATTAGCCAGACTTTCATCAATTTTCGCTTTTCTATCTTCCAAGACCTTTAATAGTGGTTGGTACATAATCTTATTGAGCAGATATAATAAGATTGCAAAGTTAATAATGCTTGCAATAAGCATTTTAAAGTTGATTCCGAATGTGCTTAAAATCTCCATAAGAATTTCCTGGTTTCGTTTATAAGGTGGAGAAGCGAACGAAATTGTTCGCGGCTCCTACATTATGCACGAAACGCTAATAATAGCGCATAAATAGCAATAGCTTCAGCAAATGCCATGCCTAGTAGCATTGGTACAAGTACCTTGCTACCAGATTCGGGATTGCGGCCAATAGCTTCCATAGCCTTCATTCCAATTAATCCAATGGCAAGTGCTGGAAAAATGCCTCCGATAGCGATAACAGCGCCACCTACTAATGTAATTTCCATAAGTTGCTCCTTTCTTTCTTTATTAATTTAATTAATGTGATTCGTGATCGATTGGTTGACTGATAATGCTAAAGAATACAAGGGTTAGCAGTGAAAAAACAGCCGCCTGTACCAAACCAACGATGGTTTCTAGCAGTAAAAATGGTACTGGGGCTATGTACCCCATAATTCCACTAATGGTGCCAATAACAACTTCGCCTGCGTATACGTTACCAAATAACCTTAGCGACAAAGAAATTATTTTTACAAATTCTGAAACCACTTCTAGCGCTCCAACAAAAGCCCCTAGTAATACTCCAAGCAGAATTAGGGCAATGCCACCTTTTAATGGGTTGTGAAAATAATGTCTGATATATCCGTATATTCCCTTAAAGCGAATGCCAAAATACTGTGTTAGTACTACGGTTATAATACCTAACCCAAGGGTAATATTAAGATCTGCGGCGGAAGATCTAAGAAAAGGAACGAAGACAATTTTACCGTGTAGATGTTCATAAAACCCAATTGAGCTTACTCCTGGTAGCAGTCCAATCCAGTTAGACGCTAAAATGAAAAAGAATATGGTAGTAATAATTGGAAAAAAGGTTTTGGCACGATCTCCTGCTACTTGTTTAACCAAATCGTAGAGTGCTTCAATAACTAATTCAGCTGAATTCTGAATTTTATTGGGGGAAGATGCAATATTCTTACGAATTTTTACGGCTAGCCAAACAAGGACAATCATTACTAGCCATGCCATTATGAGTGAATTAGTTATAATAAAATTACCGAGGTGGAAAACCGGCTCGGCATATAATGGGACTTCCATATATTCTTTCTTCAAAATTCTGCGAACCGATTTGATAATAGCACGAGAACAGAAAAATTGCAAAATGTGGATATATTCATTAAATTTTGTCTGAATTCATTGCGAGGAGCGTACGAAGTAGTCAACAAGGCAATCTGTTAACGGTAGATAATTAGATTGCCGCGCCCTGCGTACTGCTCAATGGCTCGCAACGACTAAATAAACGATCACCGATTTTAAAAGTGTATCCATCAGAACTAATGGATAGTTGACGGGTGAGCGGTAGAAGTTATACTTAACTGGTGAAGAATATTGATATATACTTTTGGCTCTTAGTCGGGATAATTATTGGCGTGATGATCCTTATTGGGTTTAGCATACGCAGTTATATTTTGCATAAGCGCAAAAATATTGAGCTCGAGAACGCTAAAACCGAATTTTTATCGCTCGCGGCGCATTATTCAATGACGCCTTTGGCAATTATTCGGGGCAATATCTCAGAACTTTTAACTCCAGAAGCATCTTCATGGTCTAAATCACAAATCAATAGTCGTTATTTAAATATTGAGACAAGTTCTACTAGGTTATTGATTTTGTTGCAAAATATTATGATTATATCTGCAATTGAACAGGGTAGTATGAAGATATCTTTGCATACTAGCTCCTTGACTGATTTAATTGATAATTGCATTGCGTCGTTTCATCATCTTGCTTTAAAACAGCAAATTACGATTAAATTTAATCGACCAAGCGGCATGAATTCCGTAATGGCAGAAATTGATCAAGAAAAGTTGAGGCAGTCATTAACCAATATTATAGATAACTCAATAAAATTTACGAAAAGTGGCGGTGCGATAAACGTCAATCTGACTGAAGATCAAACTAAGTATCAGATAGATGTGGCTGATTCGGGGATTGGCATAAGTAAAAATGAGATGGGAGATTTGTTTACACGTTTTCATAGAGGCACAAGCTATTTAAATTTTGATTATGAAGGCGTAGGTTTAGGGTTATACATCGCAAAGTATTTAATTGAGGCAAATGGCGGCAGGATTTATGTTTCTAGTGAAAAAAATCGTGGAACCTGTGTAACTATTCTACTGCCAAAATAACTTATTATGACAATATCGCATATAAATTCAATCGTGATCCAGGGGTTAGAGGGGGCAACGATTGATATTGAAGTTGATTTAGGTTTGGGTTTGCCGAGTTTTACAATTGTCGGATTACCCGACAAAGCTGTAGAAGAAGCTAAGGAGCGGGTTAGATCGGCATTGAAGAATTCACACATGCAATTTCCACAGCATCGAATTACGGTTAATTTAGCCCCTGCAGATGTTAAGAAAATTGGTACTGGCTTTGATTTACCTATTGCGCTTGGAATATTAGCCAGCATGGAAGAAATTGACCCAAATTCGTTTTCTAAAAGCATTGTAATTGGTGAATTATCATTAAGTGGAAGTACTAGAAAGGTTTCTGGAATTTTTCCTGCAGCAATGCATGCTAAAGAGATGGGTTTTACAAAAATCTTTCTTCCGAGTGAAAATGCCAAAGAAGCTGCATTGATTGATGGCATAGATATTTATCCAGTCGATTGTTTAAGAAGCTTGTATTTGCATTTTCGTGATGAAAAACCAATCACTAAAGCGCTCGCAACAAATTGGCAAGAAAAATTTGAACGCGTTCAGCCACAGGTAGATATGGGAACGGTTAGGGGACAGAACCAAGCCAAAAGAGCATTGGAGATAGCTGCTTCGGGCGGGCATAATTTGATTATGAGCGGACCTCCGGGTAGCGGCAAAACTCTGTTAGCCAAAGCATTTTCTGGAATATTGCCTACGTTAAGTAAGAAAGAAATCTTTGAAGTCACTAAAATATATAGTGTTGCAGGATTATTAGATTCTGAAAATCCAATTGTTGTACAACGTCCATTTCGATCGCCACATCATACTTCGAGTACGATTTCGCTTATTGGTGGAGGGCAAACACCCAGACCGGGCGAGATAAGTCTAGCCCATCGAGGTGTGCTTTTTTTGGATGAATTTCCAGAGTTTACTCGCTCAACTTTAGAGAGCTTGCGTCAGCCGTTGGAGGATGGGGTTGTTACCATATCTAGGGCATCGGGATCGATGCACCTACCTGCTAAATTTATTTTGCTTGCGACAAAAAATCCGTGTCCGTGTGGGTATCTGTACGATAATTTAAAACATTGTAAATGTTCACCAAATGAAATTAAGAAATATCAACATCGCCTATCTGGGCCACTCATGGACAGAATTGACCTACATATTACTGTACCCCGTGTGGAAATATCAGAATTGAGCGCAGCTAATAATACAGAAAATACTGCTGATATTAAGGATAGGGTAGAGAAAGCACGCGCAATTCAGCTTTTAAGGTTTGAAAAAACAAAGATTGTTTCTAACGCTGAAATGGGCGTAAAAGATATTGATGCATATTGCAAAATAGATAATGCTTCGAGGCAATTATTAGATTCTGCAGTGAACCGATTCGCCCTTTCTGCCAGGGCTTACCACAGAATTCTAAAAGTAGCGCGAACCATTGCTGATTTAGCCAGCTGTGAATCTATTGATTCGAACCATATTGCAGAATCGTTGCAATATCGTGAAGATAGCTTGGAAGATCAGATGATGTGAAGTATATTTGAAAGTTTATCACTAAAATTGTTTAATAATTCAGTTCTACTATTTAATATTGTAACCAGTATTAATAAAAGTAAAAGAATTGTAAAAGTTAACCCTACTTTTATCAATTCTTGTTTAATTGGGTGTTGAGTCAAATTATTTTTGTCGATATCTGGAAAGCTTGGTTTGTTAACTATTTCTACTGGATTATTCAAATTATCCGATTTTGAGCTTTGCATCGATAGATTTGCAATCTTTTTGTGAAGATGCTTTTTATTCTTTTTACCCATAGGAATTACTCCTTAACTATAAATGATTTCAAAAAAAGCATATATTATTCTGGTGCTTTAATACAATAGGGCATCGTGATATATTGTTTATTAATTTATGAATTAGGCACGGTAAACATATGCAAAAACCAAATAACGTGCTAAAATAAGTAAAGTTAGCGAGAGTAGTTCAGTGGTAGAACGTCTCCTTGCCAAGGAGAAGGTCGGGGGTTCAAGTCCCCTCTCTCGCTCCATTCGACTCACTTTGCTTGCTCATTGTCTGCGAGCCGCGTGTTCAAGAATCGAGGTGAATGCCCGTGCAGGGTCGGAGAGCTTGCAATTTAATAGTCATGGCTAGGTGCCCGAGTAGCTAGGGGAAGGTCTGCAAAACCTTTTTACAGGGGTGCAAATCCCCTCCTGGCCTCCAAAAGAGGATCATATGTCAAACACATTAATATTAGCCGTACAGGTAATTATTTCGATTTTATTAATTGCCTCAATACTTTTGCAGCAACGCGGAGTTGGTTTGGGGGGCGCGTTTGGTGGCGAGGGTAATGTTTATCGTACCAGAAGAGGCGTTGAGCGCTCTCTTTTTTATGCCACGATTATTTTAGGGGTTGCGTTTGTGGTTTTTGCGGTTCTGGCCGTTTTTCTAGGAAAACTGGGTTAACGACCGAAAGGTTATAGGTGCTTTATGCCAACGAGCTTAAAGTATTTTTTTGGAAATATTGAAAAATATTTTTCTAAATTTATTATCAGATTGATCAGGTTACCAAGGTTCATCAGGCCAATCGAAAGAAAATTCATTGCAATTTCATCTATTGTGATTATCGTTTTTTCGTTTGCCGCTTTTTTAGATAGAGGGGGCAGCAAGCCTGCTTACGGTGGTACATATACTCAGGGTTTTGTTGGTGAGCCAAAATATATAAATCCAATTCTGGCCGTTACGGATATAGATTTAAGTTTGGCTAAATTTATTTATTCTGGGTTAGTTAGAATTGATGGGGCTGGCAATCCAGTACCAGATATCGCCTCTGCTTGGCAATTTGGAAGTGACGGAAAGACGATTACATTTACGATCAAACCAAATATTTATTGGCATGATAATACAAATTTTACTGCAAGCGATGTGGCTTACACATACAATTTGGTCAAAGACCAAAGTATTCAGAGTCCTTTGTATGCATATTGGAAAGATGTGCAAATTCAGGTTATAGATGAGAGGACTGTGACATTCGTATTGAAAGACTATTCCCCGAATTTCTTGTGGGAAACTACTATTGGAATTGTGCCCGAGCATGTTGGAAGAGCAAATTTGAATAAGAGTTTTATTGGGACCGGGCCGTATAAATATTCAAAAGTTAAAGTGAAAAATAATAAAATCGAATCAATTATTTTGACGCGGAACGCTCGTTGGTATAGTGAACAACCACCATATATCGACTCTGTCGAGATTTGGTTGTACCAAGATCGTGAGAGCGCAATTAAGGCACTAAAGTCTCAAAAAATTCACGCAATAGATGGCAACGGCGTTTCGGAAGATTGGTTAAATACTTATAGTTTAAATTTGCATCAACAATCGGCTTTATTTTTAAATAGCCAAAGCGATTTATTTAATGATGTGAAAAAACGAGATAATTTTATAAATGGCGTTGAGCCGATAAGTATGCGGGAAATAAATGTAATTGTTGATAACGCATCTAGTCTTGATCAAAAGTTCATAGATTGTAAGAGTAATTGGCAAGCTCGTGGAGCTACTTTTAACATTGCAATCGACTCGGTTGACGCAATACAAAAAAATTTATTATCTAAAAGAGCGTATGATATTATTATTGTTCCCATAGATAGCAGCGGCTACGCGGACCGATACCCATATTGGCATAGTAGCCAAGCAGATGCGGCCGGGTTAAATTTTAGCCGATATAAAAGTAATGATCTTGATAAATTACTAAACGATCAACATAAAGCAATCATGCCTAGTGAGCAAAAAGTTTTAGCTTTGCAAATCGATAAAATTGTTGCAGAGCAGCAATTAGTGATTCCGCTCTCTACTAAAACAGTAGTTTATGATATCGCAAAAAATATTCATATTACCGAAGTGGCTAATGGAGTTTCTGCGGCGAACCGGTTTGATAATTTTAATTTATGGTACATTAAAACGCGACGTTAAAGCACGTGAATTTCCAATTATCAATTTTCAATTTACAATAAATGAATCAATTCCGAATTAGTAAGTTTTGAAAATTGAAAATTGTGATTTAAAAATATTTATATATGGGGATGTGGTGAAATGGCAGACACGCAGCGTTCAGGTCGCTGTGGGCGCAAGCTCGTGGGAGTTCAACTCTCCCCATCCCCACCATAATATAGGATAGAGCATGGAAGATAGAGGGTTGAGGGTAAAATCTACACGGGAACAATTATTGAAGAAAGTTTGGCAGATAAATCTGTTTTAAATGGGGTTAAAATTGTAAAAACTGAAGTCGAGAAAGTAACAGAAGATCATGAGACGCCGTGGTTAAAGAATTGGACAATACACGAGATTGAAGTGTCCGATGATGAGGCTAACAATATTGCAGAGAATATCAGTAATGCCTTAGATTGTAGCCGTGCTAAATGGTATGTTGACTTTAAAGATGTAAATTCTCATTACGTAATTTTTTATCAACAAGTTTTTCATATTAATCGGACGAAAAAAGAGTACGACCGAGTTCGGTCGTACGGAATAAGACTTGGCATACCAGAACATCAACTCGATTTTTCTCCTGACATTTGATGTCCGCATAATTTATTTTTATGATGTCATTTCGGGTATAAAGGTCAAAGCGTGTTGATATTTAAGCACTATACAAGCGTAGAAAGTTAAAGTAGTTTAACTTTATGAAAAAAACATTGTTCTTTTTGTAATAACAAAAAAGTCAAATTATGGGGCATGACAAGCACTGGAAA
>CAJBMM010000020.1 GCA_903954185.1 uncultured Candidatus Berkelbacteria bacterium
CTGTTCGCTGTTCGCTGTTCGCTACCAGCTACAACCCTATAACTACAGCGATTCGTTGTTTCTTTTAATCGATAACGAGATACGGCCGCGTTCTTTATCGATATCGGTTACAACTACATCCACCGATTGGCCGACTTTTAGTTTGTCTGATACTTTTTCAATTCTTTCGTTTGCTATCTCGGAAATGTGCACCATGCCATCTTGATTTGGCGTTAGCTGTACTATGGCACCGATTTCGTTTCCTTTCATGCGATCTTTAACAATAGTCATTACTTCGCCTGTAAACTTTTCACCGATTTTTACCTCTTTGGTTAAGCTGGCTACCCAATCTAGTGCCTTCTTACCCATAACCGAATCGGTAGACGAAACCATGACTGTCCCATCTTCCTCGATATCGATTGAAGTAACCTCTTTGCCGCCACATTCAGAGATTATTTTATTAATCATTTTGCCGCCTGGGCCAATTACGATGCCAATTTTTTCAGGGTCAATCTTAATCGCTTCAATTCTTGGTGCTAATTTAGATAGTTCGTGTCTGGTTTCTGGAATAACAGTCAGCATTTCGGCCATAATTTTATCACGGCCTGTTTTAGCTTGAGTAAATGTTTGTTTAATTATTTCTGGAGTTAAACCATCTATCTTCACATCTAGCTGAATTGCAGTGATGCCATTTTTTGTCCCAGCAATTTTAAAGTCCATATCGCCTGCAAAATCTTCTAATCCTTGCAGGTCTGTCAAAACCTGAAATCTACCTTTATCATCGGTGATAAGCCCCATGGCAATGCCCGCCACAGGCTCAATAATTGGCACACCAGCATCCATTAATGCCAAAGTAGAGCCACAAGTTGATGCCATTGAAGACGAACCATTGCTAGAAAGAACTTCGGATACTAATCTGATAGTATATGGAAACGATGTTTTGTCTGGAATAACTGGCAATAGTGCTTTTTCGGCTAATGCTCCATGCCCTACTTCACGTCGTGATACACCACGAATAGGCTTTACCTCGCCAGTTGAGAACGGAGGAAAATTGTAATGATGCATAAAGCGTTTTGTGCCCTCTTCTTCCATCGTTTCAATTATCTGTTCTTCTCCAGGGGCACCAAGAGTGGCAATGGTTAAAGCCTGAGTATCGCCACGGGTAAATAATCCACTACCATGTGTTCGTGGAAGTAATCCGACTTCGATTGATATTGGACGAATGTCTTCTGGTTTGCGACCATCTGGACGAATGCCCTTATCTAATATTAATGCGCGAAGCTTTTGCTCCACAACTTTATTTAAAGCTACCTTTAATTCCACTTGTTTGTAATCACCCTCAAAGTTTTGTAGTACCTGAGCTTCAAATTCGGCTAACTTAGCTTCCCTAGAGGCTTTATCGATTTCTTCAATCAATTCATCAAGCTGACTGCCAACAAAAGTGCTCACTTCATCATGAATTTGTTTGTTCGGCAAAGTCTCATCTAAATTAGTTGGGTTAAGTGCCGAGACAAGTTGATGTTGTAAATCTATAATAGGTGCAAAATTTTTGTGCGCAAAAGCAATAGCATCAATCATTTTTTCTTCAGAGACTTGATTTGCAGCAGCCTCAATCATTAGTACCTTCTCTTTTGTGCCCGAGACTACTAAGTCTAGTTCGCTTTGTAACATTTGAGCCTTTGTGGGATTAACAACCATCTCGCCGTTAACCATACCGACTCGCAATGCTGATACAGGCCCTCTAAATGGCACGTGAGAAGCCATTAACGCCGCCGATGCAGCTACCACTGAAATGACGTCAGGATCGTTTTCTTGATCTACAGAAAGCACTGTAATGATAACTTGAACATCGCGACGCTCGTATTTAGAAAATAGTGGGCGCAGCGAACGATCAATCAAGCGCGAATTCAAAATCGCAGCGTCCGTTGGACGACCCTCTCGTTTAATGAATCTACTGCCCGATATTTTGCCTGCAGCATATAATCTCTCTTCATATTCAACCTGAAGCGGGAAGAAATCTACACCCTCTCTTGGCTCTTTAGACATTACCGCGGTAGCCAAAACAACTGTGTCACCATATTGAACCGTAACTGCTGCATCTGCTAATCTGGCAAGCTTACCTACCTCAAATGAGAGCTCTTTTCCGCCAAGCTCACAACTAAATTTCTGAATTTTCATAGATCCTTTCCTAGGTTCTTTAATTAGATCCCAGGGTGACTGCATGAAGTATGTGTTTCTACCTACCCCACTTCACTCAACCTGTGGACCAAATTCCTATTTATTTATTTGTTAAAATTACTTTCTTAAACCAAGATCTGCAATTAATTTTAAGTATGCAGCCTGATCTGACTTTCCTAAGTAGTTTAATAGACGTCTGCGTTTTCCAACCATTTTTAATAAACCAACACGACTATCAAAGTCTTTACGATGCTCTTTTAAATGTTCGGTTAGTTCATTAACCTTATTGGTTAAAACAGCAACCTGAACACTAGTAGAACCAGTGTCTTCTTTGTGCGATTGATATTTTTTGATTAAATCTTTAGCTGCCATATTTTCCTCTTCGTTTATTTACTTATTTATAGCATTCTTTTTGATGGTAGTCAATGCGACATTAGGTGGTAGGTTGTAGGTTGTAAGATTTGGATCAAGGAATCTATCATTGAATAATCATCTGTTAACTGCCGTGCCCTCCGTAGCTCTGAGCGGAGGATGGGTTCATTGTTCTCTGATCTTTGTTCTTTGTTACGCCTGCAACCTCTTTGCTTGGTATTGTTTAATTTTAAAGATAATATTTTGCTGCTGATCAGATAAGGTTGAATTTGGGATGTCAAAAGCAGAAGCAGCAGCATGGCCGCCACCGTCAAACAAGGCTGCAATGATAGATACATCTATGCTTTTTGACACGGCGCGTAAAGAACCATGCACAGCACCGTTTCGTTCCGAAATTAATAATGCAAAATCTACTCCGCTTGCAGTCTTTAGTAATTCGTCAATTAGCCCACCAGTTTGTTCTGGCTTTGCCCCAGTACTATCAATTTCTTCTTTGGTTAAAGCAGACCAAACAAATTTTTCGTCAGATTCTTCTTGCAATTTCGCCAATGCCTTACCCCATAATTTAAGCGTGGATAAAGATTTCGTTTTAAATAAATTACGCACAATCTCTTGTTGTCTAGCACCAGCAGCAACTAATTGAGCAGCCACAGTTAATGATTTAGGTGTGGTATTAGAATTTTGAAAACTAGAAGTATCACCCATAATACCTGTCAGTAAACATGTTGCGACATTTTCATCTATCAAATTATTCTCGCGACCTAAAGATTCAATTAATGGCACCAATACTTCAGATGTCGATGTGGCAGTTATTTCAACTAAATTAACTTTACCAAAAAAGTCATTACCAGCGTGGTGATCAATATTAATAATTGGTTTTTCATAAAATAACGCTGGCTCACTTTCCTGAACGCTACCGGTCCGCTCTAAAGTTGCGCAATCTAAAACAATAATTAAATCCCAGCCATAGCCAGCAGAGCTAAACTTAATCTCATCTTGATTAATTTGAGAACCATTGCCAGGTGTGACAATAATATCTAATCTATCATTGTCAATGCGCTTATAAAGTATTTTTTCGACTTTGGTATTCGTAATATCTAGAGATATAACAAAATCCTTAGAATTGACTAAGCTAGGCATAACTTTGTCTGAAGACGGCAAAAAATGATGATAATCGTCGTCAAACCCAGGCGCAATCATCGTAGTTTTTTTACCCAACTTCTCCAATACTAATGATAAGGCAATCATTCCCCCTACACCATCTGAGTCGGGGCTTTCATGCGTAACTAATAAAATATTGTTAGAACTCTTAATTAGCTCAGATATCTGTTGTTTGGGTGATAATTCCATGAATTCCTATTCCGTCTTTTACGAACTCTGTATTCTACTACTTTTTACGCCAAATTGCAATGGCCTAAGTCAGGTTTTAGCTGATAGCTTTTAGCTAATAGAGGTAACGAGGAATTGATAATTATTTGTAAGAAGTGAAAAATAAAAACGTCGCGTTGTCATCCTCGACTAGCCTATTCGAGGATCCGCAAATAATTTATGTAAATTCCTGCCTACAGGACGTTAGACATTCCTGCACCAGTCGCGCTCGAGGCGAACAGCTGAGGCGTACAGGAATGACAATAAACCAATAATTAACTATTCCCTATTACCTCATTACCTCTACAATCTACTCCGCCAGCCGGCGGGCTACAATCTTCAAGCTAACATTGCTTTGCC
>CAJBMM010000021.1 GCA_903954185.1 uncultured Candidatus Berkelbacteria bacterium
AAGTATTAGCAGTACCTAAATCAATACCAACATCGTGCGCAAATAAACTTGTAAATGGATTGGCTAACTTCATAAAATCCTTAATAAATAAAGACTGTCTGGCGATGAGTATATCACCTCGGGCAGAAATATAAAACTGCTACATGTTATCGTAAATATTTGGTTTTGTTAGCGTTATGCTCGGCAAGAGTTTTACTGGTGATGATTTCACCAGATGATGTGTGGAAAAAGTAGATCGCCTCAGTGCGCTGAGGTGATAGCGCGGCATCAATACTCTTCTGCCCCGGATTGCAAATTGGTGCAGGAGGTAACCCAGGATATAAATAGGTATTAAATTTAGAATTTACACTCTTATAATCCTTAACTGTTATTGGTGCCCAGTAGTTGTGCTTCCCATCCTCTAGCGGAGCTAAACCTAAATCCGTATATTTTGCATATTGGACAGTTGGATCTGCCTCTAGCGCCATGCCGATATCTAAACGGTGTTGATATATTCCAGCTATTAAAGCTCTTTCGCTATTATTCCTTGCTTCACGTTCTACAATTGACGCAAGAATCAATTTGTCATTGCTGACAGTTTCAACTTTCACTTTCTGTTGAAAATTGGCAGTCATTCTATTCATTAATTCTTCTTCGGTTGTCTTTTCACCAATATAATAGGTATCAGGAAAAAGCTTCCCTTCATTATTCTTGGTAAGAGACAAAAATGTTTCTTTATTCAAACCTAAGTCCACAATCTTTTCGGCAATTTGTTGCCTATTCCACCCCTCTGGAATAGTTAGTTTTACTTCTTTTTTTGAGTCATTATTAAATAATACTAGCAACTCTTTAAAACTGTACGTTGTTGGTATTGTATAAATTCCGGGCAAAAAATTTGGTGCATTCAACTTTACATATAACAGCTCTGGCCATGTAGAACCCAATAAATCTTTATCACGTAGATTTATAATAATTGAACTGCGCGATTGACCAGCAATAATTTCAAACGATTGCGCAGTATTAATCTTATAATGTCGATTAATTTGATTGAAATAGTAAAGAACAACAATTAAGATTGACAGCACTAATATGGCAAGCATGATAATTATCGGCTTCAAAATTTTTTTCATTTATTTTCCTTGAGAACGCAAATAATCGTCTAAAATTATTTTTGCCGCATATTGATCAATACGTTTAGATATTTCTTCTGGCTTTACGCCTATACCCTCTAGCTCTTTTCGTGCCTCAACTGAAGAAAATGCCTCATCAATCTTCTCAATCACAATATTTAAACAAAGTTTTTGCAACTCTTCTATAAATTGATCGATTCGCTGATTATGAGTGCCATTTTCTCCGTTTGAACGCAATGGATAGCCTATGATAATTTTATCGACTTCCTCACTCTTGCATATTCTTGCTACGTCTACCAACGCCGTATCGTTTGGCACTGTAGTTAACTCGTTTGCCAATACTTCGCCAATAGCTAAGCCAACATTTTTTTCGCCCCAATCGATAGCTAAAATTCTCATTCTTATTCCTCAACTTTTAAATCGATATTTCGAGTTAATACGGGCATCAATTTCCATCCTGCTGGAGAGATTTCGACATTTACAGATTTAGCCTCTAACTCAGTAGTAAGCTTATCAATCACATATCCCTGTTTTTTTAGTCTTATTTGCTTCTTAAGCGAATTAGTGTCAAATTTGGCAATCACTTGCACATCAATATCTGCACTCATATTTAGCGAAGTATCTTTTACATCACTTACACCCCAGCGCACTGCCGAAATATCAGGCAAAACAACGTCTTTTGATTCCGATAAACCTTGTTTAAAGAAATTTGTTAAATAAGATATCACATCACTTTTATTAGACGTATGCACGATAGCCTTACCGCTTGCTTTAACAGAAACCGAATTAGATTCGTCACCAATTTTGTGATCCGCATCTGTATAAGTAACATTTGATACAGTTTGGTTAATCAATACTTCACTCTCCGATATTTGCGACGCAAGTAACTCTTTAGCCGACGTTTGTAACTTTGATGATGCATCAGTTTTGGCATTTTCGATATCTTTTTCCATAACAATAGTTAGCTCTCTACTAGTGCCACCGCTGAATGCTTTTGCACTTGCACCACTCACATCGCTAGTATAACCAGCGATAGAAAACGTTGTCGGCCCAAGATTGTATTGATCTCCGGGTTGATCTGCAATTACTGATACATCTGCCCTACCAGGAGTTTCGGTAAACTGTCCATTTTTCTTTGAAATCGTCACGCCAGGTATCTGAGTTGCAGCAACAACTCTAAATTGATGTTTGCTATCAGACGTAATTACTAAGTCTTTTGCGATAGTGATAGGGTCGCTTGTCCAAGAATTCGATACAGTAATTATTCCTTTAGCCTTGTCACCAACTTGTTTCTTGCCAGTTGCGTTAGCAGTTCCAGTTTGCTCAATAGTCTGGTCATGAATTAAACCGGCTAATTTCTGATCGGTACTTGCAGATATTGTAGTATCCAAAACCGTCGAAACTTTTTTGCTCAATTTTTCAGCTGGAACAGATACTTTTACAGATGAAGTGGGAATTATTATCAGAACTGCCGCAGACCCTATTAATAAGATAATAATTAAGGCAGAAATAATAATCGGTAGCCATCTTGGTATTTGAACAGGTCGCTTTAAAGGTTTTATCTTATTGTGATGTGTAGCTACAGGCAGACTTTCCTGGAATTCTTTGCCAATAACCAAAGAAGGCTCTGCATCTTCTGCGCTCTTTGGCTCAACTTCATTTACATTCAGCTCATTAACAACATTGTTGTCAGACGCCGGTAATTCATCCACATATTCACCCATTGCTGCAACTGGTTCTTCTAAGGTTGTCGCATCTTTAGCCACCTCTTTTTCATTTTTAAAATGTTTCAATGCTTCTGTGGCAGAAGCATTGTAATGCTTTACATGAACATGCTCACCACTTTGAGTCGATACTTCCGTTTCTACCTCAGTGACCACTTCTTGGTTATTTGCTTGTTTCTCAACTGGCTCTGCAGACTTAGCGTCTGTCGAGATAGAATTAATAGATGAATGCACAACTAAACCAGCTTGGCTAGCTAGCTGCTTACTTATAGCATCGGAAGCTACAACGCTAAGCTTTTTATCTAAGTCGTCAGATTTCTTCTTTAATAAACGCACATTTACAGCACTCTGTAATAACGTTGCTCCTTTTGGCACAATTAAAACTAAATCACTAGCGGTTGTATTGCGCATTTTTTCAACAACGTCTGTAATCTCATCATCTAATCCAAGAAATATTTTTTCCATCATTCTAAACCTTTAAACCTTCGGTTACTTTATCTAATATATTCCCTACAACCCCGTTGTCATCAGAAAAATCTAGTGCCAAATTAGCTAAAGCCATAGGTGTAACATCTTGCTGATCTTTGAGCGTGTTTGTTTCATCCACAATCGAAACAATATCTTTAGGCAAAATAAACTCGATTTTGGGAGTGCTCGGAAACGGCAAACTTTTACTCCATTTAGTTGTTTTTAACACCTCGGGAATATTTGGAAGCATACTACCCCCTCCACAGAGCAATATCCTAGTCGGCAACAGCTCTTGTTCACCAGTTTTAACATTCTGAACAAAATCCTCCAAAGCCAATTCTACGCCCGCTTGCCAAACTTCACAATCTCCCCTAAATGATTTTTCTAATTCGTTTTTGCTCTCACCTTCCATATCTCCGCGCGAATACCTTAGCTTTGCTTCTTCTGCCTCATTAAAATTTAGTGAAAGAATATTTGCCGCTCGCTTAGTAAAACTTCTACCGCCGATCGCAAACATTTTTGTGCCTTCTACCCCGCCATTACGCACCACCGCGACATCGGTTGTGCCACCACCAACATCTATAAATACAGCCGAAAAATCTACAGATTCCTCTGTTCCCAAACAGCGCGATACGGCATATGGCTCGGCTGCGATAGAAATTAAATCTAAACCAAGTTCCTCAGCAATAGTTTGCAACGCCCCAAGATGAACTATTGGCGCAAATGAGTTAAACACTCCAACGCTAACATCTCGTCCATAGAACCCAATTGGATTAGTTACCCGATAACCATCTATGCGTACTTCTACCACGGCCGAATTTACTAATCTCACATCAATCTCTTTATGTCCTGTTTCCCAAGCCAGTGCACTCTTGGCCTTTTCTAATGCCTTCTTTTGTACCTGAGTAACAATATCTTGCAATTCATCCATGCCAATTTTTTGTCGGCTATTAGAACGGACATATCGAACATGAGTGGTCATCCCCTTTACTAATTCTCCCGCGATTCCAATAATTACTTGTTTAGGTAATACTCCTGCCTGATCCACTGCCTGCTTAAGCGCAATTTCACAATTGCCAATAACACCAGCGATATCTGTAACGGTACCCCCTTGCATGTCTGAAAGACGCTGTCTCGCCCTGCCAGTACCGACAACGTAGCCCTTACCGCCCTCAATTCGGAAAATCAGAGCTTTCACAAACTCCGTACCAATATCTAACGATATGGCATGCTGCGTTTTCTTTTGTTTTTTTGTTTTACCAAAAAACATGAGTAATTAGCCCCTTCTCTATTATAATAGTACAAAAACAACATTCGTGCTAGTTAGAATACTACCTGCAGAAACCCACTCCTTGTAGGAGAGGGAAAGGGTACTGGCATTGGCACACTTTTGGTTTTTGTGCCCAATCTGCCGCAATCAGTCATTGCGAGGAGCATACGAAGTGGTCGACGAAGCAATCTGGTTGCAGTAGATAATAAAGATTGCCGCGCCTATCGCTTTGCTCGATGGCTCGCAATGACTAAATAATCGCGATCAGATTTGGATGTCTACCCATATCAGGTTAGAGTGAGGTTAAATTAGAACAGCTTTGATGCGACGCACTCCAGCCGAAGACGCCTCTTCTTTAACAATTTTAATACCACCAATCTCACCTGTATGTGTAACGTGCGGCCCACCGCAGATCTCTCGAGAGACAAAGTCTCGAGACCCTAAGCCTGCCTGCGGTGAGCTCATCGAACCCGCCGAAGGGTTATTAGCGCCAATTGAGTAAACTTTCACCTTAGAGCCATACTTATCCTCAAAAACACCCATTGCTCCCGCTTTTTTAGCCTCGACAACAGTCATTTCTTCCATAGTCACAGGTAAATCTTCCTTGATCCAACCGTTTACCAAATCTTCAACCTTTTTAATTTGATCTTCAGTCATTTTTTCTGGATGCGAAAAATCAAAACGTGTCCGTTCGGGCGTAATATTTGAGCCTTTTTGCGACACGTGATCTCCTAGCACTTCTCTTAGCGCCTCTTGTAACAAATGAGTCGCAGTATGATATTTAGTTGTTACTTCACCAGCATCTGCCAAACCGCCCTTAAACATCCCTGCTGATGCCGTTCGCGACAGATCTTGATGCTCAATAAGCAATTTCTTGAATTCATCACGATAATGATTTTTCTCATTCTCAGATAATTTATAGCCTAATCGCTTTTCCATCACTTCAAAAGCAATTTGTAAATATAATCCGTGAGATTGGTATAGGTTAAACAACTGTTTAGGGCTGGTATTTGAACCAATCATCTTAATCGCCTCATAAAACATCAATGAGTATTTATCCTCTTCTTCTAAAATTGCAGCTAGTACTTTTTTATCCTTTAATTGTGGGTAATCATCACCGTAGATTTTTACAATTTTTGGATATAGTTTTCCGAGTGTAGAATTAGACTCGCTGTTTGTAATTAAGAATAAAGATGTAAGCGAGCGCCTAATTAAACGTCTAACTATATAACCAATACCTTTGTTTGCTGGGACTACGCCATCTGACAGGGCGAATGTTGCGGCCACTAGATGATCGGCGATTATACGAAATTCCTTAACGTTATCTTCATATTTATTGTTAGTAATTTCCTCAATTTTGTCGATGAATGGTTTGTAAAGCTCCGTTTGATAATTATCATCCAAACCATTCAAAATGGCTAAAACACGGGCTAGACCAATACCAGTATCCACATTCTGCTGTTTTAAGGTCTCGTATTTGCCATCTGCAGTTTTGTTATATTGCATAAATACATTGTTACCAATTTCGGACCATAATTTGTTTTCTGAATCAAAGACTTTCGGAGGTTCTTCTTTGCCAATCCAATAAAAAATTTCGCTATCTGGGCCACATGGTCCGGTGGTACCGGCAGGTCCCCACCAATTTTCAGATTTCGGAAGCTTTGCTATTCGATCGGCAGAAACACCCAGGCCCAACCATATATTATAAGATTCTTCGTCGAATGGTGCATTCTCGTCACCTATAAATACAGACACAGCCAATCGATCTTTATTAATCCCAAATACATCTGTAAAAAGCTCCCAAGTATATGGAATAGATTTCTCTTTGGAATAATCACCCAAAGACCAAAACCCAAGCATTTCAAAAAAAGTATGATGTATAGCATCGCCCACCTCGTCTATATCACCGGTGCGTATGCATTTCTGCACGTTTGCCAATCGTTTACCTTCAGCATGCGGTTCACCCATTAAATATGGCACCAACGGATGCATTCCGGCGGTAGTAAAAAGCACCGTTGGATCGTTTTCTGGCACAAGCGAAGCTCCTGAAATCCAGTTATGGCCCTTGGATTTAAAATAATCTCGATATTTTTTTAATAATTCTTCTCTTGTTATCATCTTGACTCCTTAGCTGTAAAAATCTAACTCTATTAGCTGTCATTCCTGCGGAGGCAGGAATCTATATATAATAATGGGCACTTGCCTTCGCAAGTATGACTAACGATTTGCATAATTAATGACGTTCCCAATCTTTGCCATACAAATCATCATACATAATTTTTGATTTTTTCACTCTTTTTACAAAATTATCAGTCTCAGCAAACTCGATGTAATTAGGATTTTTCTTTTGCCATGCTATCACATTTGTTATCCCAGCGTTGTATGCCTCGATAGCCAATGTATCATCGTTTTCGAACTGATCGAGCAGATATCTCAGGTACCAAACACCTAAATTAATGTTAACTTCTGGATCTCTTATTGTGCTTGAATCATACTTAATTTGTTTTTTAGTAGCAATCCACGCAGCTGTTGTGGGCATTAATTGCATTAGCCCTTCGGCTTTGGCACTAGATATAACGTTTGGATCAAAATGACTTTCTTCACGCATTACTGCCAGAATCATATTTTTCGGAACATTATTCTGTTCAGATGCTAAAGAAACTATGTCAGCATATTTAATTGGGTATGACTTTTTAATAACCCAATTCGAAAACCAGATTGCAGCTAGCACAATCACCAAAACCACAACAAATGATTTTCCAATCGTTTTCACCTATAAAATATAGCAGAAATTGTGCATTTAGGTAACAAAAAAGCCAAACTCAATATGTTTGACCTTCCCCTATTATCTTCAAACAGCTACTCCACCATCCGCCAACTGGTCGGAGGCGAACTGCGAACTACCAACTATCATTATGGTGCCTGGGGCGGGAGTCGAACCCGCATTCCTTTCGGAGCAGCATTTTAAGTGCTGTGTGTATGCCATTCCACCACCCAGGCTTGATTATTTGTTAATTCTTTTTCTGCCCCGATAATTTGGTTTTAAACTGTGGCAATTAGGGCATAAAATTATCAAATTTTCTATTCTGTTATCAGACCTATCACCATTGAAATGATGCACTTCTAGAGGTAAATGCCCGCTAGACGCAACTTTAGCCCATCCACATTCTTCACATTCCTTTGGCTTTAAACCCGAATTAAATAATCTGTTCTTTAATTTGTAACTTTGAAATGTACTATTCTCAACTAGTAACTCATTCAGCGGAAATCTTGGTTTCCCTTGTAACGTTAACCCCTTACACCAAGATTTACCTTTAATATTTTTGGCATCTATATTATAAATGTTTAGGTACTTTTGGATCTGAGCATAATTACCACCCGATAACGCAAGGTTAAGCTTGCCTAATAGTTGACGAATGCTTCGGCTTTCGCTCGCAGCAATTCTTAACTGGTTTTCTGTCCAAGATTTCTTACGCATATCTAGAGTGTATCAAATGGCATAGGTAATAACAATAATTTTTTTAGTGTATGCCATTCCACCACCTGGGCACAATCAACAATTTTCAAATTACAATTTTCAATTTTCAATTGAAATTCAATTAATCATTTATGCAATGAAAATTCATTGATAATTTACACTTGATAATTGAATATTTGCATTTGTTCATATCTTTTATAACACTTTCCACCCATCTTTGTCCATCTTAACGTATCCATTATAGGTAAATCCGGCCGCACGGGGGTGCCCACCACCGTCCAACAGCTTCGCAATGCCAGAAACATCAATCTTGCTCTTATTCGACCGCAAGCTGCCACGTATAACATTAGGCTCAACCTCTACTAACAACATCGCGGCACAACATTCTGGAATCGATTCGAGCAAATTCACAACCCCAGCTAAGTCATCTTCATTCGCACCAATTTTTTCCATATCTTCTTTTGTAACTACCGAAACAGCAAAATTATATTTGTTAATCTTGATTCGTTCTAGTACTAATCCCCAAAGTTTAAGCATGGGTAAAGATTTATTATAGGTCAAGTTTTGTCGCAGTTCCTTAAATTTTGCCCCACTTGCCAATAGTTCTGAAGCCGCTTTTAAAACACCAGAAGTAGTCACCGGATGTTGGAAAGAACCCGTATCTGTGAATAATCCCGTGTACAACATTGTAGCTAGATTGGGGTTAATTTGTACCTTTAACTTATTAATCAACTGATATATTATTTCTGTCGCCGAAGCTGCACTGCTATCAAAGATATTAAGGGTTGATAACTTATGCAGATCATTCTTAGGATGATGATCGACATTTACTAAAGCAACCTTGTTATCTAACATTTTAGAAATTCTACCGGCAAAACCTGTTCTACGTAAATCGCCGCAGTCCACAGTCACAACCAAATCAAAATCTCCACACAAGAAATCTGATAATATATTCTGCGCGCCCGGTAAAAATCTAAATGCCTTGGGAACACCGTTTGAACTAACCAAGGTCACCTCAGCTGAATTAATGCTACATATTAATTCGCGTAAAGATAGCAAAGACGAAACCGAATCACCGTCTGGTCGCTCATGGCTAATTATCATAACCTTGGAATGACTTGAGATAATTTCCTTGAATGCGATTGCAGACTGTAATGAGATCATTTTAACTTTGTAGCACAATAATGCGACGCTCGTCAGGAAGTAACATCGACTTTGTAATTTTTAGGGTGTCAATATTTTCAACAGCCGATCCTGCCTGCTTAGCGAACTCCTCAACAGAGGCGCTTACTCCAATTGGTATTACAATATTTGGCTCAAGCGAGTTTATCAACGCCATTGTATCCGCAACGGTGGCGCCCTCGTTGACAGGAACAACAGAAATATCTACGCTACCCAATTCTTCTTTGCTTTTGTCAGACATTCTTTGCGGTTTTTCAGGAAAATAAACAACGCTCATTTCCTCGATTACTATTGAATAAAATGGCTGCTCATCACCAGGAAAACCAACAACTGCGATACCGGCTACATCGTATTCGCCAGGGCCATTTAAAACCACGTCACCAATACGGACACTTTTATCTAATATTGCACTAGCATTCTTTGTTTTTAGTTCAATTATGCCATTTGATTGTTTTGTAATCTGCATCGATTACTCACTTTCTTTCTTCTTTTCGTCAGCTGATTTTTTTACAGCCTTTGTAACAGCCTTAACTTTTTTTGGCTTTTTCTCAACAACAACTTCTTCGACTTCATTTTTATCTCCTTTAGGCATTATTTCTTCTGCCACTTTGGATTTATCAGCTCCAGATTTATTTTCGCTCTTAATACCCTTCAGGGTTAAACTCAAACGATGAGCAGAATTATCGATGCTTATTACTTTGAAAGTTTCTTTTTGACCTACAGTAAGGATTTCCGAAGGATCATCAACCCACTGATCCGAAAGCTCAGATTTGTGTACAAGGCCATCGATTGTATCATCTAAGCGAACAAATGCTCCAAAACGCGTAATCCCTGTAACAACACCCTCCACAACATTTCCGACTTCATATTTCTTCACCGCTTCTACCCAAGGGTCTTGCATTAATCGCTTTACAGACAAAGAAACTTTACCATCAGAGATTCCGGTTACAGCCACATCTATTTCATCTCCAACATTGTACATTGTTCGCAAATCACTCACTCTCTTCCAAGATATCTCCGATATGTGAACCAAGCCTTCTAAGTCATCGCCAATGCTAACAAAAAGTCCAAAATCTACAATTCCTGTGATTTTTCCCTTCATCTCTTGACCAACTTCTATTTTGCTTAATTTCTCTTCTACTTCTGTGTCGCCGGCAGCTCTCTCTGAGAAAATTAGCTTGTTAGTTATTTTATCAAAGCTAATTATTTTAACATTCAAAGTTTCGCCCACAAGGCTATTTATTTTGGACGCAATTTCGTCACGATTACCACCAGCAGATCTTGGATAATGCTGTGATGCAAGTTGTGAGATTGGTAAGAATCCAACAACTCCCCCAACTTCAACCATCAAACCACCCTTATTTGCCTCCACAGCCTTTGCCTGTATAGTCTCACCGGTGTCAAATTTATCTTTTAGAGTAATCCAAAGCTTCTCTTTGTCTGCTTTACGCAAACTTAAAACAACATGCCCTTCTTTATCTTCGAGTGATAGTACATATGCTGTTATAACATCGCCAGGTTTCAAATCTAGCGTGCCATAAGAGAATTCTCTTTCGGGTATGATACCTACTGCCACACCTGCAACATCCACCCAAACACATCCTTTAGTAACCGCTGTTACATTTGCTTCTGTTACTTCCCCCTGTTTAAATGGAATAATACTGTCCCCCACCTCAGCCACCAGTTGGTCCATCGTCATCTCTGGTTCATCATTATTTGTTTTGGTCTTAACCATTATTCTCCTTAACGGGTTTTTAACTTTTTTGTTTTTGGTAAATATTTTTGAAATTCATTTAATTTCTGTTCCTGTTCTTGAATGATTGGTTTGGTTCGATAAATTTTAATAATGGACCATGCAATTCCGACAAAATAAACGATAAATATAAATAATATCCATAAATCACTAGTGAAATAAACTACATTTTCATATCGAAATAAATAAATTATTAACGCAACAATAGAACTCCAAGTAAAAATTCGGGAAATATATTTCTTATTGATGCTCTTTTTTCCAAACCTTCCGACTATTAAGCTGATGGCTAGTATTAGCATAATCAAACCAATAGTATAGCCATATTTTGAAAAATCTGCACCTAAATCTGGTACAACATAAGATCTGATATTTGTTAAATTCAACATTGCTCTTTCTTTTTTGCTTGATTGCTGCGTACTACTCGCTTTGCTCGAGTGCACAGCACGTACCAGCATTGCTTAATCCCTAATTTAGATAATTTAATGCGGCGCCGCCATGTACCTGAAGCGTTCGACGCGAATGGTACGTGGTGCCCAGAGTCAGAATTGAACTGACGACGCTCGCCTCTTCAGGGCGACGCTCTACCACTGAGCTATCTGGGCATACTTTTAGCTTTTAGCTGCTAGCTTATAGAGTATGAGTCTCAATTTACTATAAGCTATAAGCTAATAGCTTTCTTAAAGCTGTGTACTACTCGCTTTGCTCGAATGCACAGCACGTACCAGCATTGCTTAATCCCTAACTTGGATGATTTAATGTGGCACCGCCATGTACCTGAAGCGTTCGACGCGAATGGTATATGGTGGATCCTAGAGGGCTCGAACCTCTGACCTCCTCGGTGTAAACGAGGCGCTCTAACCAACTGAGCTAAGGATCCATACGTTAGCTTGTAGACTACCAGCTTTCCTTAAGCTGTGTACTACTCGCGTTGCTCGAGTGCACAGCACGTACCAGCATTGCTTAATCCCTAATTTGGATTATTTAATGTGGCGCCGCCATGTACCTGAAGCGTTCGACGCGAATGGTACGTGGTGGGATCGGAGGGACTTGAACCCTCACGGGATTGCTCCCACAGGCCCTCAACCTGCCGTGTATACCAATTCCACCACGATCCCAAAATGGAAGATGAAATGCAATATTATATACACAAAAATATCGCCATCCATCTCGGCTTCATTCAATTTAGCATATTCTACGACTACAAGTCAATCTATTCGACATGAGAAAGTATTTTGCTTCGTCATCTCAAACTCAGTGAAACGCTAAGCGTCTCGAATACCCCGCTAAGCGGGGTGAGAGATCTCGCCTTGATCGACACCGACGGAATTTCTCGCCATGCTCGAAATGGGTATAAAGGTCATCAGGTGTTGGTAAAATAGATATACCAAGACAAGTAATTTTGCAGATGATTCGCAGTTAAACCAGCATGTTGCCGGTAGTGTTTTTTCAGATGAGAGAAATA
>CAJBMM010000022.1 GCA_903954185.1 uncultured Candidatus Berkelbacteria bacterium
TCAACCTAGGATTAATGAAATACCTAGTCTGGTACAACACCGAGAAACCACACACCTCTCTTGGCAAATTACCACCGTTAAAGTATTATCTAGACAACTTCGTGGACATTAACCAGTCCAGTATGTTATGGACCTCTACACTTGGTTGACTTTTGCCTATAAAAAACGTATTATTCATAACAGATGGAAGTGCAGTGTTTCTACTTATTCCATCACATATTAACAAGGATTTTCTATGAAAGGATGTTCTAATGGCACAAGTTTACATTGCTGCCCTTGCTGGGGTAGGCGGTATTGTTTTGGGGTATGTTGCATATCTAATCATCAATCGACGCTCAATAGAGGCAACAAAGAAAAAATCGCATGAGCTAACAGAGGGTATAGAGGCTAAGCAAAAAGAGCTTATACTAGTCGCTAAAGACGAAGCGATAAAGATTAAAGAAGAAGCTAAGCGTGAAGAAACATCTCGCTTAAAAGAGGTGAAAGAGTTAGAGGCAAGCTTGCGTCGCCGCGAGGAGTCTTTTGATACGCGCATTGGCGAGCTAGAAAAAGAGCGAAAATCGGTTCAAGAAAGCCAAAAAGAAGTAGAAGAAATTAAAACAAGAATTCGTGATATTAGGGTTAAACAAGAAGAATCGCTAGAGAGAATTGCCAAATTATCTAAAGACGAGGCTAAAAAAGTATTATTAGATTTAGTGGAAAAAGAGAACAAAGACGAGCTTATTCAGCAAATTAAACAGGTAGAGTTGGCAGCAAAAGAAGAGGGCGAATCTCGTGCTCGCAAAATTATTGCTACCACTATTTCGCGCATATCTTCTGACATGGTTGCTGAGCAAACCGTATCTTCGGTTGCTATTCCAAGCGACGAGATGAAGGGGCGCATTATCGGTAAAGAAGGTCGCAATATTCAAGTGTTTGAAAAAGAGACGGGCGTTGATGTAATTATCGATGATACTCCAGATAGTGTAGTGCTTTCGTCGTTTGATCCTGTTCGTCGCCAAATTGCTAAAGTTGCTTTAGAAAAACTCATTCAAGATGGGCGTATTCATCCAACCAGAATTGAAGAAATGGTCAAAAAAGCAGGTGATGAGGTGAATGAAGAAGTAAAAAAAGCCGGTGAAGACGCTGCATTCGAAGCAGGGGTAACTGGTTTACCAGTTGAACTTTTACGAATATTTGGTCGCTTAAAATATCGTACATCATATGGGCAAAATCAGCTCAGGCACGCAGTTGAGGTTAGTAATATTGCTGGGGTATTGGCTGCTGAAATTGGGGCAAACGTGGATATCTGCAAAAAAGGCGCTCTTTTACATGATATTGGTAAAACTGTAAGCCAAGAAGTTTCTGGCAGCCACGCTCTAATAACAGGCGACATTATGCGCAAATATGGCATATCCGAAGAGGTTGTGCACGCAGCCGAATCTCATCACGAAGAAGTAGAGATAAAAACAACCGAGGCTTTTGTGGTGCAAGCTGCAGATGCAATTTCTGGCGCCCGCCCAGGGGCTAGACGAGAGAGTTTAGAGCAATATATTAAGCGTTTACGTGAGTTAGAAGAAATTGCGAACTCTTTTGAAGGTGTAGAAAAATCTTTTGCCATCCAAGCTGGTAGAGAAGTGAGAATTATAGTTCACCCAGAAGATATTGACGATTTAGCTACGCATAAATTAGCTAAAGACGTTGCCTCTAAAATAGAAGCTACTATGCAGTTCCCAGGGCAAATTAAAGTACATGTAATTCGTGAAATGCGTGCTGTTGAATTTGCAAAGTAACTTGCGCTAGAATCTAAAGACTTTGTAGATCAGACTTTAGTCTGTTAATTACTTAGGCTATATCAAGCATATTTGTAGAGCACGCTTTGGCGTGGTTGCAGCCAAGCTAAAGCTTGTACTACCAGCAAACACGTAGAACAGATTTTAGCCTGGCATAAACAAAGCTATAGCTTGTGCTATGGTGAGAGTTGAAATTTACGATTTTGTTTAATGTTTTAATGGTGCATGATATAATTTAGACATGAAAAAATTATTACTAAAAATATTATTGTGGATAGTTGCTTTACCCGCTACCAGCTTAGCCTTGGTCTATTTTATACTTAGTATAATGGATAAAGACATCTCTCGGCTAAGCTTTATTATGCTAATCATTGCAGCAATGCTTATCCCAGGTATTTCACTTGCCTACGGATTCAAAAAAGTATTTGGTTGGCAAGGGTGGAAAGAGATAGTATTGGGCTCGTTCTTATCGGCAGCAATTTGGACATTACTCGCCGTAATTATGAACAAAGCGTACGATGTGCAAAGCGGGCTAAATACGACGCAGGCTTTAATTATCCTGCTTTCATACTTTGTTTTCTTGCTTGTTATGCTACAAACGTTTAAACTATTAGTTCTGGCAAAATCGAAAATAAAAGTTAGAAAGAAATAAATGAACATTCTTTTCATTGGTGATATAAATGGGCGTCCGGGAAGAAGCGCGGTTAAGCAGTTGTTACCAGATCTTGTAAATGAATATAATTTAGATTTAGTAGTTGCGAATATCGAAAATGCTTCTGCTGGTAACGGGTTGACGGTAGATAATTACGAAGATTTAAAAAAAACAGGTATAGACGTGTTTACATCTGGCAATCATATTTGGGATAGAAAAGAGGCAATTCCCCTACTCGAAAACACAAAAGAGCCAATAATGCGACCTGCAAACTATCCCGCTGGCGTTCCTGGTAAAGGTTTTTGGGATATTCGTATTAAGCAACAAAAGGTTAGAATAATTAATTTAATGGGGCGTGTTTTTATTAAAGAAGATTTAGATGATCCCTTTAAAAAGGCCGATGAAATATTAAATGATAGTAAATATTTCTTAACAATAATAGATTTTCATGCCGAAACAACTTCGGAAAAACGGGCATTAGGGTACTACTTAGATGGAAAAGTGGGTGCTGTAATTGGCACACACACGCATGTGCCAACTGCCGATGCGCAAATATTGCCTAAGGGTACTGCCTATATTACCGATGTTGGTTTTGTCGGCCCTCAAGAATCTATCCTGGGTGTTACTAAAGAAATTGTTATCGATCGATTTTTAACTCAAATGCCCAATTCATTTGAAACTGCTTCGGGGCCAGTAACCGAATTTAATGCTGTATTAATGAAGGCAGATAGTGAAAAAATAATATCAATTGAACTAGTTAGAAAGATTTTTGAATTATAATGGGTGTGCCCACGTGGTGTTCCGCGGGCACAAGCTATCTGAGCGCTTCGTTGGCACCAGTCATGCAAGGCATTGGCTTCACCGCCCATATTCTCTTCGGTTGAAACCGCATCCCCGCACGCTTTGCATGTATAAACTCGGATGAGTTCTTCGATGCAGGGTTTACAAAGTGGTAACCGAGTTGGGGGCGCAAAAAGAGTATTGCCAAACGTGATCTCGGTTTCTATCGGAGGCTTGGTGTGAGTACAAGCGGTTACTCTTGCTTCATCCATCGCGTCGAGAATCTGCCTCTTTTCTAGCCTTATAGTAGTCATGTTGTTCTCCTATGCAGAAGTGTGGGGTACGATGCTGTTATTATTAAAGCTACTTATTAATTTAAATACATAACTTTTGCTAATTTGAGTATAATTTATCCCCACTCTGTTTCACTGATTCCGACGCAATCAGTACCGAGTGGCGCTGATAGTAGGCGGATGCTCGAAGTGATCTTAAGCAGGTTCCCCTCTTTCTTGCCCTTCCGCAGCTTTAGCGAAGGAGGGTGCAAGGATGGGTAAGGGGTGGTACGATCTTATAATCGAATCTCAATATTAAAAGCATTTTCAATATGTTTGAAAATGCGTGCTATAATACAATTAAAATAATAAAGGGAGGTTGTATGAAAGGTTATCACGCCGAGATCGAAAAATTAGTAGAAGATAACGATAGTTTTCGCCAGGTTGTTTATACTGGCAAAAATTCGCAGTTGGTTTTAATGAGTTTAAAACCTAAAGAAGAAATTGGTATGGAGGTTCACGAGGAGAATGATCAGTTTTTCCGTTTTGAATCTGGAGTTGGTAAAGTATTAATTGATGGAAATGCATACCAAGTTAAAGATGGGGATGTGATTGTGGTGCCTCAAGGGGCTGAGCACAATGTAGTCAACGTTTCAGATTCTGAATCACTTAAAATGTATACAATCTATTCACCTGCGCATCATAAAGATGGTACCGTTCATCATACAAAAGCCGAGGCAATGGCAGACGATGAGCATTTTGACGGTGTAACCACTGAATAGCTTAGTATTAAAACCGCGTCAAAAATCACCTCCGATGATGTGTTCAAGTGTTCATTGGAGGTGCTTTTGTCGTTATGATTGTGGGCACGCGATCATATTTATGCTAAAGTAAGTTAGAATTAGGTTAGTTCGCCCTCGTCAAGTGACGATTGTGAAACGCTAAAGCGTTTTGGTACAATTACTCCTAATAGAGTAAATGCACAATCTACTTGCGAGTGCTCACACAAGTTCGCCCTCGTCAAGTGACGATTGTGAAACGCTAAAGCGTTTTGGTACAATTACTCTTAACAGAGTAAATGCACAATCTACTTGCGAGTGCTCACACAAGTTCGCCCTCGTAGCTCAGTAGATAGAGCAGTCCCGTCCTAAGGGAAAGGTCGTAGGTGCAAATCCTATCGAGGGTACCACCGCTTTTTCAAAAAATAATAATAGAAGCTAAGAAAAATATATATTCATAAGCAAAGGAGTAATATGAAGTGTCCAGTATGTAATGTAGCTTTAGTAATGAGTGAGCGACAAGGTGTGGAAATTGATTACTGTCCAGAATGTCGCGGTATTTGGCTCGATAGAGGAGAGCTAGATAAAATTGTTGAAAAGTCAGAATCAATCCATCAATCATCTCGTCCGCTAGCTTCTGAAAAACCAATGACAGACAATTATAATGATGAACACAAGCACTCAAGCTACGGTGAAAAAAATCATGAATATTCTGAGGGCGGGACATTCAAAAAGAAAAAACGCGAATCATTTTTAGGTGACTTGTTCGATTTTTAATTCGTCTTTAACAATTTTAACTTCTAAATAAATAGTTTTTGTAAAACCTTTAGGTTTAGCATGATGAATAATGGTCGGAGTGGGGAGATTTGGACTCCCGACCTCATCGTCCCGAACGATGCGCGCTACCAGGCTGCGCTACACTCCGAATGTATAATATATTATCATTTTTATGCGTTAATACCAACGTGATAGTTTGATTTAATTTTTTATAATACTTTGACGCTGGTAGAAAAGGAAACAATATGTTAAAGGACGAAATAGTAGACAAACTAAAATCTTTAACCAACCAAAAAAATATTGAGGGTATGGCACGATTTGGCATAAACTCTGGTAATGCATTTGGTATTACCCTGCCGGTTTTACGAAATATTGCCAAAGAGTATCGTGGCAATCACGAACTAGCTCTTGAGCTTTGGCAAACTGGTTATCACGAAGCTCGATTACTGGCCGTATTTATAGACGATCCAAAAAAGTTAACAAACGAGCAAATAGAACTTTGGGTTAAAGATTTTGATTCTTGGGATATTGTAGATCAAACTTGCGCCTATTTGTTTGACAAATTTCCCGGTGCCTACGAAAAGGGTTTTGAGTGGATAGAGCGTGATGAAGAATTTATAAAGCGGGCTGGATTTGTAATAATTGTAGCGCTTTCTGTGCATGATAAAAAAATGCCTGATGAAAAATTTGAAATTTGGTTAGATAAAATTGTAGAACATGCCGATGATGAGCGTAATTTTGTTAAAAAGGCGATAAATTGGCTACTGCGACAAATTGGCAAAAGAAATTTCAATTTAAATATTAGTGCCACAAAAGTGGCATTAGAACTAAAAAATTCGGATAATAAATCGGCGTGTTGGATAGGCAGCGATGCTTATCGCGAGCTAGTAAGCGATGCTGTTCAACATCGGTTAAAACGCTAGATTGGAAGCATTTATTTTTCTTTTAACCCAGTCTTAATATAGGAAAATCTTGAAACTAGCCATAGCGGTTTGTCCTCGCAGTGAGGATAATAAAAATGTCTAAACAAAACCAGTTTTAAAAAACGCCAATCATTCCATAAAATTTCGTTAAGTAAAGAAAATATTAATCCTGCTATCGCGGGATAAATATTTTCTTTTTTGTAAGGGATAATATAAGATAGTTGCATGAGACAGCCAGGACTAGCAACTAAAAAAATATTAGAGAATGTGGGGTGGGGCTTGTTGGGTGTCATTGCATATTCATCGCCAAGCGGTGCGGTCAAGATTAACAGTTATATATTTAAGAAAACAAGGAAGATAATCGCAAATAATTGGCGAAAAAGAATGAAAGAACTTCATCAAAAAGGATATATTAATCTTGGCGATGAAGAAATAAAATTAACGCGCAAGGGAATTAAGTTGCTGGAGAACCTCTCTTTGCCAGTGCCAAAATTTGATGCTAAAAGTTGGGATCATAAATGGAGAGTTATAACCTACGATATTCCAGAGGCGAAAAAGAAAGGTAGAGACATTTTACACAATATCTTAATAAAATGGGGTTGCGTTGAAATTCAAAAAAGCGTATTTCTAACTCCGTTTGAGTGTAAAGAAGAAGTTGCTATTGCGACAAAAGAACATCATTTAAACAGCCATATATTTTATTTTGCGACATCAGAAATTTTAAATGATAAGAAATATCGTAAACATTTTAATCTAGAAAAATATTAATCCTGCTATCGCGGGATAAATATTTATTGATGTGTGGATAAGAGTGTAGTTATTAAGAATATGAATTAGATTCTGGATTAGATTCTGAAAGTAGATTATGAATAAAGTTATAAGGAAAGTTGCAAAGATGTTTGGGGGAAGGGTTTGGTTATGGAATACAAATTAATAAGGGCAAAAAGAAGATCGACTACAATTCAAATAGAAGATGATGCAACCATTACAGTTCGCGCCCCTTTTTTAATGCCAAAATTATTAATCGATCGGTTTGTAAACTCAAAAAAAAGTTGGGTGTTAAAAAAGCAACAACAAGTTCAAAAACAAATATCGCTTATAAAAAGAACTTATTCCCACGGTGATAATTATTTATATTTGGGGCAAAATTATCCATTAAAAATAACTAATAATGTCAGGGCAAAGTTATTATTTGCAGATAGTTTTGAACTGGCTGAATTGTTGCGGCCTAAAGCAAAAATTCTATTTGAAAAATGGTATAAAACACAGGCAAACGAGCTTTTTGCGCGTCGATTAACTGAATTATCTGCAGTTATTCAAGTAAAATTTAGCAAGTTGCATCTTTCTGGTGGTATTAGGCGTTGGGGATCTTATAGCCCCAGAAGCGGAACAATATCTCTTTCTTGGCGGTTGATAATGGCACCTAAAGAGGTGATAGATTATGTTATTATTCACGAGCTTTGTCATATAATTCAACCAAACCATAGTAAGCACTTTTGGGATGTGGTGGTGCGATATGATGCGAATTATAAAAGTAGTATTAAATGGCTTAAAAATAATGGACGCAGTTTAAGTATTTAACGGGATTAAAAAAATTTGTGTAGCACAAGCATTAGCTTGGTCGTATTCGCACTAAAATGTTAACAACAAGGAAGTTAAGGGCAATCTTAGCGTAAATGAACAGACTAAAGTCTGGTTTATGGGGTTTTTTATTCACGTTATTTAGTCTGCACAGACTGAGATACATCGGTAACAAATCTGGTATTATTACCAGTTCAGAGGAGTTACCAAAATGAAAGTATTTAGTGTTAGAAAACCCGTAGTTACTCAACCAGTATCTTTAGCAAGATTACCTGGGTTTAAACAGA
>CAJBMM010000023.1 GCA_903954185.1 uncultured Candidatus Berkelbacteria bacterium
AATAATGCAGATTGGAGAATGGATTCGACAAGCTCACCACAGGTGCAGAGTGCAGAATTATGGAATATCTAAATTATAAATAAACATTCCTTATCGCCTCTATAAGCCATTGGCTAGCTCATTGCTCACAGTTCTTTGTTCTCTGCTCTTGACTTAAAACCTAGTTAAGAGATAATAGCCTTGAATTTTATGAAAATTGCCATTTTTACGGAAACTTATCTACCAACAGTTAATGGAGTTGTAAATTCTATTGAGCTTTTTAGACATGAATTAGAATCTCGTGGGCACAAAATATACATCATAACCCCACACTCTACATCAGAAAATTTTAAATCGCGGGGTCATGTATTCAGAATCCCATCTTTTCCGTTTATTGGGCAACCTACGCACCCAGTTCCTTTCTTTAGTTTAAGTCACATCAATTCAATCTTAGAAGAGATAAAACCAGATATAATTCATGTCCAAGGCATGTTTTTTACAGGACTTTTAGGTCAAAAATCAGCACATCGGCTTAAAATTCCATGCATATTAACTTATCATACTCATTTAGAAGGTTACGCGCATTATGCCGGCATTCTAACACCTATAGTCAAGCCTTTGCTCAGATTTTGGACAAAGCATTATTGTATAAAATTTAATTTAATCATCACTCCGTCACCCAGCATGGCTAAAATGCTTAAAAGCTATGGAATACGAAATGATATAGTTGCGCTGCCAACTGGAATTGTCTCTAAAGATTACAGTTCTTTAAATAAAGTTGGCGTGCGATCACAATTAGCTTTAGAATCAGAAAAAATATATTTGTTATTTGTCGGCAGGCTAGCCGAGGAAAAAAATGTAAAACAACTTTTAAAAGATTTTGGACGTTTATACGTTCGGTTGCCTAAAGTACATTTGTTATTAGCAGGTGATGGCCCAGATAGAAAAATTTACGAAGCCATAATTGAAACCAGAGGGTTACAAAGCAGTGTTACATTTTTAGGTAGTTTACCTCATGAAAAATTACTACCATATTATACCGCCAGCGATATTTTTGTTTTTCCATCATTAACAGATACTCAGGGCATTGTATTGATAGAAGCTATGGCAAGCGGATTACCAAGCGTCGTTTACAACATGTTAGGACCAGGAGATATTGTCAAGCACAATGAATGTGGTTTTAAAGCAAATGTTAATAGTGATCAGTTTTTCCAATTCATGTTTGAACTAGCAAACGATGCCCCGTTGCGCGATAAAATTGGTGTAGGAGCTCAGCGCGAAGCTCGTAAATACTCTATAGAAAAAACATCAGATCAGATGGAACAGCTTTATCAGTTAATGATTGGCAAATAGAGGAAAGATGTTAATTGTTAGTATTCTGTCATTCCTGCTTGGGACACTTAGCGTTCCATAGGCAGGAATCCAACCTATAATAATTTTATTATGTAGATTCCTGCTTTCGCAGGAATGACAGAGTAAATTCCATAATTCTGCATTCTGCATTCTTCACTCCACACTCTCCATTCGTCAGCCTGCACTCATCAAAGTAGCACAAGCTTTCCTGCCCCCCCCGTCGCGCCCGAGGCTCGCCGAGGCGGACGTAGCTTTATGCCAAGAAAGGGTGCTTGGTTTATTAAAACCAGACTAAAGTCTGTTCTCCGAGTTTCCCGGTAGCACAAGCTTTAGCTTGGCCTCACCAGACTAAAGTCTGTTCTACAGCATGTTCCCTCTCCTTAAAGAGGAGAGGGCTAGCCGTGCCCTCCGTAGCTTTACGCGATGGATGGGGGTGAGGAGTATAATGAATCTTCCACAGATTTTCGCTTGCAATCTATTCATATCCATTTTAGACTTAAATAATGGATAAAATTAACCCCTTAACAGCAAAAGATACTGTTAAAATTTATGTTTCACACACTAAAAAATATTCTTCGTGGGTGATAATATTGGCTATTTCTTTAATCTGCGCGTCGTCTACCGAGCTATACCGCCCAATTCTTTACAAGCAATTCTTTGATGTATTAGCAAAAGGTAGCCTAACTAACCCCTCCGATTTATTTTTTATCATTTTCGAACTTTTGTTTTTAGCAATTTTAGGCTGGGCATTTTGGCGCATGACCGTAATTGCCAACATTTATACTGCTGCAAATATTATGACCGATCTGCTAAATTCTTGTTATAAATATTTACACGGTCATTCATACGATTATTTTAATAATAATTTTAGTGGCAGTTTAGTGCGAAAAGTTAATCGATACAGTCGCTCTTTCGAGGATATTACAGATCAAATTATCTGGAATATTGCCCCAACAGTAATAAGTATCATTTTTATATTGATAGTACTTTTCTTTCGATCGCCAATATTGGCTTGGATTATACTAATTTGGACTCTGGTCTATATTATTTTTAATTATCTATTTATTCGATATAAAATGAAGTTTGATTTAGAGCGCGCTGCTATCGATTCGGAAACTACAGGATACTTGGCAGATACTGTTTCAAACCACTTAAACATCCGCTCATTTTCATCTTTTAGTTCGGAGTTTTACGGGTTCAAACGCATTACAGGCAGACTATGCAATATTCGCATAAAATCTTGGAGTTTAGATAATTACGCAGAAGGCGTTCAGGGATTATTAATGTTGTTCCTAGAATTCATTATAATGTACTTTGCTATCTTAGGGTGGAAAAATGAACTTCTAACAATTGGAGATTTTGCCTTAATCCAAGCTTACTTAATTAAGATATTTGATAATATTTGGGGCGTAGGAAGGTTTATGCGTAAAATCTATAGCAGTTTAGCAGATGCCCAAGAAATGACCGAGGTGCTACTAACAAAGCATGAAGTTGTTGATAAGGAAAACGCGAAGCCATTAAATTCTAAGATGGCAAATATTATTTTTCAAAATGTATCATTTTCTTATCAAAAACAATCAAATATCATTGATTCATTAAATTTATCAATTAAAAACGGTGAAAAATTAGCACTAATTGGCCCTTCAGGCGGAGGAAAAAGTACAATCGCCAAGCTATTAATGCGTTTATATGATATAAATTCTGGTGAAATTACCATAAACGGACAAGATATCTCAGCAGTAACCCAAAATAGTTTAAGAGATGCCATTGCTTTTGTACCCCAAGATCCGGCACTATTTCACAGGTCATTAATGGAAAATATTAGATATTCCAATCCTAGTGCAACAGAAAAAGAAGTTATCGCCGCCTCAAAGCTAGCACACTGTCACGAATTTATCAGCAAACTCCCGTTAAAATACGAAACTTTTGTGGGTGAGCGAGGGGTAAAACTTTCTGGCGGAGAAAGACAAAGAGTTGCAATTGCTCGCGCTATCTTAAAAAATGCTCCGATATTACTTTTAGACGAAGCTACCAGCTCGCTAGATTCCAAATCTGAAAAATATATACAAGATGCATTAAGCGAATTAATGAAAGATAGAACAACTATAGTTATTGCTCACCGCTTATCAACTATTATGCAAATGGATCGCATATTGGTTATTGATAAGGGAAAAGTTACAGAAGAAGGAAGCCATAAAGAATTACTAAAGGCAAAAACCGGAACCTACCAAAAATTGTGGCAAATACAGGCAGGAGGATTTAAGTAGTTGTTTGTAAAATTGTCATTCCTGCTTGGGACGCTTAGCGTTCCATAGGCAGGAATCCAACCTATAATAATTTTATTATGTAGATTCCTGCTTTCGCAGGAATGACAGAGTAAATTCCACAATTTTGACCTTTGACTTTTGAACCTGTGGTGAGCCTGTCGAATCCATTTTGCATTATATTATATATATGTTATACTAATATATTATGAAATTACCCATTTTAACTAACCCGAATCCAATATTACGTAAAAAATCGGTTGAAATTAATAAAATCACACCCGAGTTATTAGAATTAGCCCAAAATATGCTGGAAACCATGGTTTTAGATGGCATTGGGCTTGCGGCACCGCAAGTTGGTCAAAACGTGCGCTTAATTGTAATTGGAAATGAAAAACCAAGCAAAAATGAAACAGGGTTTAGCACAAAAATTATGTTTAATCCCATCATCGTCTCAAAAAGTAAAGAGAAAGAACTAGATAGTGAGGGATGCCTATCTTTGCCAGGGCTAACCGGTGTCGTTAAGCGTAATGTTTCAATACTGGTTAAATATACAAACGAAAAGAATGAGATTGTAAAATACGAAGCCCGCAATTTGGAAGCTCGGGCAATTCAGCACGAAATAGATCACTTGGACGGTAAATTATTTATCGACAGATTAGAAAAATATCGCGTTGTGTATTTCGGCACGCCCCAATTTTCAATTGCCCCACTGCTGTCTTTAATTGCACATCCTCAATTTGATGTTGTTGGAATTGTTACTGAAACAGATAAAAAAGGCGGCCGCGGCCACAATATGTTAACGTCACCGATAAAAGATTATGCCATTAAAAATGGCACTTCTCTTTTGCAACCTGCAACATTCAATACAAGTCACGCAAATTCAATTTTGGCACACGAAGCCAAAATTGTCATTAAAAATTTACGCTCACTAAAGCCAGATTTTATCGTGGTAGCTGCATATGGCAAAATACTGCCTCAAGAAGTACTAAATATTGCCAAGATTGCTCCAATTAACATTCATCCCTCTATGTTGCCACTATACAGAGGCGCAGACCCAATAAGAGGCGCGATTTTAAATGGTGATAACGAAACAGGTGTCTGTATTATGCTCATGGTGCCCAAAATGGATGCGGGCGCGGTCTTAACACTCGCAAAATCTAAGATTAAAATAGACGATACCTACGAAACATTGTCTAATCATTTATCAAATTTAAGTTCTGTACTTCTTACCTATACATTAGAAAATATTATTGCCGAAAAAGCCGAAATATTTGAGCAAAACGAAAGTAAAGCTACTTTTACTCACAAATACACCACCGAAAATAGAGTTATCGATTGGGCTAACAGCGCAAAACAAATACATGATAAAATTCGCGCCTTTGCGCCTAATATCGGAGTTATTACAAAGATTGATAATCAAGAACTTTTAATTACACATTCAAGCTATTTAGACAATAAATTAACAGTAAACGAAGTTCAAATACCGGGCAAATCTAAAGTTAGTCTTGCCGATTTTAAAAACGGCCACCGTAAAATATACGAAGAGTTGATGAAGTTAGTCAATGAGGTCAATAGCCGATATACATGAGGCAATACGATAATGGAAAGTATAATAAATCGTAGGGGCGCGACCTATGTGTCCACCCGCAGAACAGTAAACATAGAACAGAGAACATAGAGCAGTGAACATCTTTTGTTTATAAGCCTTATCAGCCCTATTAGCCTTATCTGCCTTATTTTAGAAGTCAAAAGTGACAACGTCTCGTTGTCATCCTCGACTAGCCTATTCGAGGATCCAAAAACGTCTCGTTGTCATCCTCGACTAGCCTATTCGAGGATCCAAAAACGTCTCGTTGTCATCCTCGACTAGCCTATTCGAGGATCCAAAAATATATTTTGTAGCACAAGCTTTAGCTTGGCATTTACCAGACTAAAGTCTGCTCTCCAGGCTTACCTTGTAGCACACACTTTAGTGTGGCCAAGCTAAAGCTTGAACTCCAGCTTTTTATAAAGATAATTTCCAAAACTTTTAACTTTACACTTTTCACTTTCAACCATTTTTTGACTTTTACTAACATTTAATGTATAAATAGGATATAAATAATTTGTAAAAGCAAGGAAAATAATGTTAAGAATACGGCTAGCCCGCGTCGGTAAAAAACATCAACCAATTTATCGCGTTGTTGTAGCAGACCATGAAAAACATGCAACCAAAAAATTTGTTGAAATTTTAGGTTTCTACAATCCTACTCAAAAACCAAAAGTGTTCGAAGTTAAAAAAGAAAGAGTCGAATATTGGATTTCTGTTGGAGCTCAACCTAGCGATACTGTTAACAATTTGCTAGTAGATGCTAAAATACTAACAGACAAGCGAGATATTAAATATTCCAGAGAAAAATTAAAAGACGAAAAGGAGGCAGTTAAAGTCGAAGTACCAAAGGTAGATAATCCAGAAGTTACCGATTCGGCCACAACTACAGAAGATTTAAGTCAAACCGAAGCGGTTAAGGCAGAGGAAACAGAGTCCGCGCCTGAAGTAAAAGAAGAAGAAAAACTAGAAGAAACGGAGTAAAAATGAGTTCCATGACCGATCAAGAGTTTGTAGAAACAATCGTCAAAGCAATAGTAGAAAATCCAGAAGATGTTAAAACCGAACGCATTGTTGATGACAAAGGCGTATTAATTTCGTTAATGGTAAATGAAGCAGATATGGGTAAAATTATCGGAAAAGGTGGCCGCACTGTAAACTCAATCAGAAAATTACTACATGTTTTAGGTGCAAAATCTGACGAAAGAGTCAATTTAAAAATTTACGAGCCAAACGGCGGCGAAGTTCGCACCCCTGAAGAAGATGATTCTGAAGCAAACGAAGAAAAACACTCAGCCCCTGTACATAAAGATGAAGAAACCGAAGATGTTACAGAAGTAAAAGAAGATAAAGACGAAAATAAAAAGAACGATTTAGACGACGTACCATCAGACGTACTAGTCTAAAATAATTACAAATTAATATAAAAACAGCGCCACACTGTTTCTTTTATAAAGAAGTATTGGCGTTGTTTTTATTTTGCAACTTGTAGCACAAGCTTTAGCTTGGTTGAGGCCAGACTAAAGTCTGTGCTCCAGAGAGTTTGGAGAACAAGCTTTAGCTTGGAAAGAACCAGACTAAAGTCTGTTCTGCGAGTTCGCCTTCTAGCACAAGCTTTCTTGCCGTCCGCCGTGCTGTCCATAGCTCTGAGCGAAGGATCGGTAGCCTTGGCACAGGATGGAGCTTGGCCACACTAAAGTGTGTTCTACTAACGAATCGGGCAGACGCATGGGTACCGCCCCTACGTTCCCTATCCTGTTGAGGGGGGGTTAGCCGCTCCCTCCGCAGCTTTACGCGAAGGATGGGGGTAAGGAGTAAATTTTGCATAATATCAATTATAACTTTATTATGAAATAAAAAGGAGAATTATGAATGAAGCAAATGAACCGGGTGAAGCTACAGATTGGAATCAGGTTGGTGAAAGCACAAGAGCAGATCAACAAGCGCGAGAAAAAGTAGAAATAACCCCCAATAATGAACTTGAGTCGTATATTGGTAAAAAAGTTAAAATTAGTAATGGGGAATTTATAGTTCTTTCACAATCCGCAGACTATGTAAATTTGATCGATGAAGAAAAAACCCCTATGCAAATGCCAATTAATGAGTTTTTAGAAAATGCAGCAATAATATCCGAAAGTATTAATTAAATGAACTTTAATGTCATTACCTTATTTCCTAAAATGTTTGAGCCTATTTTAGGTGAAAGCATTATTAAAAAAGCTCGTCAAAGCGGTTTAGTTGATATTGAAATTACAGATTTGCGTAAGTTTGCAGAAGATAAACATCATACGGTAGACGATACACCATATGGTGGTGGTACTGGTATGTTACTTAAGGTAGATGTTATGGATCGAGCTTTAAAAGAGGCGACAAGCAACAGGCAGCAGGCGGCAGGTTCGAATGAAGCTAAACAAAATCTGCCCCCTGTACCCTGTACCCTGCACCCTATCGTCATCCTCCTCAGCCCGCAGGGTGAAAAGTTTACTTCCCAAATGGCCAAAGAGCTTGCTCAAGAAGAAAATTTGATATTAATTTGCGGTCATTACGAGGGGTTTGACGAGCGCATTAGAGAGCATTTGGTAGATAAACAAGTATCTATTGGCGATTACGTACTAACTGGCGGGGAATTACCCGCTATGATAATGATCGACGCTATATCAAGATTTGTTACAGGAGTATTACCCGCTGGTGCCCCAGATGAAGATTCGCACTCAATCGAGAAAGATGGAAAACCAGCACTTGAATATCCACAATACACAAAACCGGCAGAATATAACGGCTGGAAAGTGCCAGACGTACTTATTTCTGGAGATCATGCAAAAATAGAACAGTGGAAGAAAGCTAACCTTAAATCTGCGTCAAACTAGTTTAATTAATCTAATTAGACCAATAAGACAAATTTGTCCAATTTGATCTATTCGTATTCTTCGTAGCACAAGCTTTAGCTTGGCCACACTAAAGTGTGTTCTACGAGTTCACCTTGTAGTATAAGCTTTAGCTAGGAAAGAACCAGACTAAAGTCTGTTCTACCACGTGTTTCCTCTCCTTTAAGAGGAGAGGGTTAGGGTGAGGATTACAACACAAAAAACACCCAATTTGGGCGCTATTTTAGATAAGAACGGGGCGCAGTACACAGACTGCGCCCCTTCTAGTTATAAGGAACCCGACTAGTGGGCGTAAAAACCCTTCCTGCCACCGTTGTCGGCCTGCGCGAGGCTGGTCAAGTCGACCTCGATGAATCGGCCGTCGGGCGTGACCCTGCCACTCGCGAATGCGTCACTCAAAGCCGCAAGGCGCGCCAATTCTGTTTCGACAGAAAAGCCGCGCACCCTCTTCTTAACGACAAGTTGCTCGAGTGACCTAAGCGCGTCAATAGAAATTCTTGGCACTTTTAAACCCTTCTGCACCGAGCTTCTCACCCTGTGCGTGGAAATCCACCATCCCCAACGCCTCCTAGGGATAGCAGCGTGTTGATATGCAGATATTATCGCATTAATACAAAATATAGTCAATACCCACACACGTAAATAAAACCCGTAGCACAATCTTTAGCTTGGCCACACTAAAATGTGTTCTACGAGCTCACCTTGTAGCACAAGCTTTAGCTTGGAAAGAACCAGACTAAAATCTGTTCTACAGCCCTTTCTGTAGTACAAGCTTTCTTGCCGTCCGCCGTGCTGTCCATAGCTCTGAGCGAAGGATCGGTAACCTTGGCACAGGATGGAGTTTGGCCACACTAAAGTGTGTTCTACCTTGCGTCCCCTCTCCTGTCGAGGAGAGGGTTAGGGTGAGGAGTTCAATACTCGCCGCACACAGGCTCACATCGCAGGAGCGCTCCGTCTGCTCTTTGTTCTATGTTCTATGCTCTATGTTCTTTGTTCAAATAATAGTTCTACAAACTTATCAACAGACATACTTCCTAAATCGCCTTTTTGAGATTGTCTTACAGAAACTGTGTTATTTTCGATTTCTTTATCGCCAATTACTAAAATGTATGGAATTTTTAACATTTCGTTTTCACGGATTCTTTTACCCAAGGTTTCGTTTCTGTCATCTAACCTAATCCTATGTCCGCTCTGATTTAACTTCTGTGTGATAGACTGAGCATGCTCTATTTGTTTCTCTGAAATTGGCAATACAACAACTTGCTCGGGAGCTAACCATAACGGTAGGTGCCCGGCATAATGTTCAATTAATATAGAAAGAAAGCGCTCTGTAGCACCCATCACCGCCGCATGAAGCATAATTGGCGTTTCATCTTTGCCATCGGCATTTGTATAGGCCAAATCAAACCTGCCAGGCATGTTTACATCTACTTGAATTGTAGCAAGCTGCCATTCGCGCCCAAGCGAATCTTTGCCCATAAAATCTAATTTAGGCCCATAAAATGCGGCTTCGCCAACACCCTCATAAAAATCGGCGCCTTTTTCTGTAGCCAGTTTGCGTAGTAAATCTTCGGCAAACTCCCAAGATTTTGGATTACCTAAATATTTATCAGCATGATTTGAATCGTGCAGCGACAAACGCATTTTAAGCTCAAAACCAAATTTACCATAAAAAGTTTCTACAATGTTCCACAAATTAAGTGTTTCTTCTTTAACCTGCTCTGGTCGGCAAAATACATGTGCATCGTCTTGAGTTATGCAAAGTACTCGAGAAAGCCCATTAAGTTCCCCCGATTGCTCATCGCGATATACCATAGTGGTGTTTGCGTAGCGTTGTGGCATATCTTTATAGCTCCACTTACGACGGGCAAATATTTGCGTGTGATGTGGGCAATTCATGGGCTTCATCGCGTAAGTATGACCTTCACGCGTATTTATCTTAAACAATTCATCTTTAAACTTATCCCAGTGCCCGCTTTTTTCGTACAAATCTTTTTTGGTGATATGAGGAATTTCTACTTTTTCAAAACCTTTTTCGCGTCGCAAGCTCCAAATAAAGTCATCGAGTAAATTACGTACAATTACGCCTTTAGGAGCCCAAAGTGGTAACCCAGAGCCAACTAAATCTGAAAATGAATATAAATCTAGCTGCGGACCTAAAATGCGATGATCTCGTTTTTTAGCTTCTTCTTGCATTTTTAGATACGAATCTAGCTGCTCTTGTGTTTCAAAAGCCAACCCGTATAGTCGAGTTAACATTTTATTTTTTTCGGAGCCTTTCCAATAAGCACCAGCTGAATGTGTAATTTTAAATGCCCCTATTTGCCCAGTGCTTTGCAAATGTGGCCCAGCACATAAGTCAACGAAGGTTGAAGAAGCACTTTCCCCTCCATTGTAACGAGGGGTTAAGGGCGGTATAATGTCGCTAGCCTCATGTTTGGCCAATGAGTCCAATTTGTCTAATTGGTCCAATTTGCCCAATATGTAAAACGAAATTTCTTCATTTTCAGGTATTTCCGAGATCAACTCTTTTTTATAACCCTGATCTTGCTCAATCTCTAGTGCTTTTTTCTTTGCAACAACAATTCGCTTCATTGGCAAATTAGCCTTAACTATTTCTGCCATCACTTTCTCTATTCTAACTAAGTCATCGGCCGATATCGGTTTTTCTAGTTCAAAATCGTAATAAAAGCCATTATCAATAGCTGGCCCAATGCCTAATTTGGCATTTGGATAAAGTTCTAATACGGCTGCTGCCAGCACGTGACTAGCCGTGTGCCGCATTTTCTCAATTTCTGTTGTTACTTGATTAGTTTTTATAACTACGTTTCGTTGTGTTTTCATAAAGCCAATATAACAAATTTATGCGACAAGGTCTAATTTAATTCACGCCACACTAAAGTGTGTTCTACGAAGCCTGTTGTAGAGCAAGCTTTAGCTTGGTTGAAGCCAGACTAAAGTCTGTTCTACAAGTCGTAGCACAGGTTTTAACCTGGCACTCACCACACTAAAGCGTGTCCTACCTTGCGTCCCCTCTCCTGTAGAGGAGAGGGTTAGGGTGAGAAGTTCAACACTCGCCGCCCAGTACTCCGTTCGCTTTTATTCTATATAGAATTTTCCAAGCACCTCTACCACCTACAACCTACAACCTAACGCCCCCTTGCCAAATGTCGTTTTTTTGTTTATAATCAACAAGTAACAAGGTGAATAAATGAATAGCAACCAACTTAGACAAATTTATCTTGAGATTCAGAATAATCTAAGATGTACACAATGCGGGCGCGCGTATGTTGCCAAAAATATTCATTTACGAGGCACACTTAAAAATATTTATTTTTTTCAGTTAAACTGTGAAGGACATTCTGCTTTTGCCACCATTACAGTTTTAGGGCAACAAATTAATATTTCGACCGAAAATGTAAGCACCGATGATCTGTTGGCCCTGCATGAGCAACTTACAAATTTTAACGGTAATTTTAAAAAAGTTTTTAAAAAGACGTAGAACACACTTTAGTGTGGCATATACCAAGCTAAAGCTTGTGCTACAACAATAATTGTAGAACAGACTTTAGTCTGGTGAGTGCCAGGTTAGTGCCTGTACACAAGACAAGACCGTAGAACAGACTTTAGTCTGGTTCTTTCCAAGCTAAAGCTTGTGCTACAAGGCAAACTTTGTAGGACAGACTTTAGTCTGGAATTACCAAGCTCCATCCTACGCCAAGGCTACGGACGGCAAGAAAGCTTGTACTACAAGACAATATAATGAATAGAGGATAAAAATGGAACTAGTTTTAGAAGCACAAAAAAGATCACAAATTGGTAAAAAAATTAACGTCCTTAGAAACTCCGGAAAAGTACCAGCTGTGCTTTATGGCAACGGCATTAAAAATATCAATTTAGAAATTGATGCTAAACAGCTAAAACAAATTTTTGATGAAGCTGGTGTATCTTCGTTAGTTTCGATAAAAATTGATGGCGAAAAATCGATTAAAGTACTATTTAAAGAACCTCAGCTGCACTATTTGAACGGATCTATTATGCATGTAGATATGTACCAAGTTAACATGAAAGAAAAAATTAAAACCGAAATACCTATCGAATTTATTGGTGAATCTATTGCTGTTACCGAAAACGAAGGTAAATTAGTTACCAGTTTAGACGCTATCGAGGTAGAGTGCTTACCAGACGATTTAGTGCCTCATATTGAAGTTGATATTTCTAAATTAGTTGAATTTGAAGATTCTATTCACGTTTCTGAGCTTAACATTCCTGCTGGAATAGAAGTACTAACAGACCCAGAGTTAGTTGTTTGTGTTGTACAAGCTCCTCTATCTGAAGAAGAGTTAGCAGCAGAATTAGCCGAGGATGAAAAGACCGAAGAAGAGGCCGTTGCCGAGGTAGAGGTTGACGAAAAGAAATCCGACGAAGATGCCGAGGGCGCTGACACAGAAGATAAAAGTTCTAAATCTGAAGAATAATTTACATTCAATTTAAGCCACACTAAAGTGTGTTCTACAACCAGTAGCGCAAGCTTTAGCATGGCCATCACTAGACTAAAGTCTGTTTACAAACGAATCGGGCGGACACATGGGTAACGCCCCTACGTTCCCTCTCCTGCTGAGGAGGGGTTTGCCTTTCCCTCCACAGCTTTACGCGAAGGATGGGGGTAAGGAGCATAAACGAATTTGTTCAATTTGTCCAATAAGCCCAATTGGTCCAATTAGACTAATACTCATTATTTTTACAAAGCGAAAGGGTCGGCACCCCATAGAGTACCGACCCAAACAAGCTTGCCAGCGCCTAGCGCTGAGTGAGGTCGACGTCGCGCAACCGATGCCGCCCACACGAGTTGAGCATCACATCTATCGTGCTCGGAATCGGCTTGCGAGGGGCGACGGGCCTAGGTATGATCCTCAGCTCATCGCGCCCATCTTCTGGGCGCGTAATGAGCACATATTTGCCCGCAACTCTTACGCCAACTAATCGCTTTTCAGGCAAGTCACACTCCCTTTTACAGCCGCAATGGGCATTATTTACGTATTGTTAATATTTAATCATATTTGTGCTACAATAGCAAGATAGCAGCTCGTAGCACAAGTTTTCATTGTTTTAGCCAGACTAAAGTCTGTTCTACAAGTTCACTGTGTAGCACAAGCTTTAGCTTGGCCCTCACCACACTAAAGTGTGTTCTACAACCCGTAGCGCAAGCTTTAGCTTGGTTTAAGCCAGACTAAAGTCTGTTCTACAAGCTTACCTGTAGCACAAGCTTTAGCTTGGAAAAAGCCACACTAAAGTGTGTTCTATAATATTTAAAAGGAAAACATGCCCCAATTTGAAATTTCTAAACCATTCGAGCCTGCAGGCGATCAGCCCAAAGCCATAAATGCCTTAACACAAAATGTTAATAATGGTTTAAAGTACCAAACACTACTTGGGGTTACAGGCTCGGGCAAAACGTTTACCTTAGCAAACGTTATCCAAAACACGGGCAAACCCACTTTAGTTATTGCTCACAATAAAACTTTAGCCGCACAGCTTGCCTCGGAATTTAGACAGTTCTTCCCAAATAACGCAGTCCACTATTTTGTTTCATATTACGATTACTACCAACCAGAAGCCTATATTCCGAAAACCGATACATATATTGAAAAAGATTCCTCTATAAACGATGAAATTGATAGGTTGCGAAACGCAGCCACGCAAGCTTTAATGACGCGCAAAGACGTTATAATCGTCGCATCCGTCTCTTGCATATACGGCTTAGGCTCACCCGATATTTATATGGGCTCTGCAATTTCGGTTAAACTTGATGAAAATTTTTCACAGACACAAATTGCTCGTAAATTAAGCGATATTCAATACGAACGAAACGATATTGATTATTCGCGTGGAAAATTTAGAATTAAAGGCGATATTTTAGAGGTTTACCCTGCCTACGACGAATTTTCTTACCGCATCTCATTTTTAGGTACAAGCATTGAGAGTATTCAAAAATTAAATACCATTAATGGCCACATCGTCGAATCGTTAGAGCAATTAGACATTTACCCCGCCAGGCATTATTTGGCCGAACAAAAAGGCATAGAAGAGGTATTAGAGGTGATAGAGACAGACATGACCAAAGAGGTAGCAGCTTTTAAAAAGCAGGGTAAATTAATTGAGGCTCAGCGGTTGCAAGAGCGCACTAATTTTGATTTAGAAATACTGCGAGAAACTGGTTTTTGCAACGGAATTGAAAATTACTCACGATATTTTGATCGCCGCACTCCTGGGTCTCCCCCATCGGTATTACTTGATTATTTTCCAAGCGACTTTTTAATGGTAATAGATGAATCTCATATGACCATCCCTCAAATTAGAGGCATGTATAATGGCGATAAGGCTAGAAAAGAAACGCTGATAGATTATGGATTTAGGTTAAATGCCGCTAAAGATAACAGACCATTAAAGTTTGAAGAGTTTATGCAAAGAGTTAATCAGGTTATATTTACATCGGCAACACCGAGTGAGTTTGAACTAGAACTTTGCAAGCGACAAGATAAGAAATTTTCAAATATCAATTTTCAATTTTCAATGAATGATCAAAATTCAAATTCCAAACCCAATCAAACGATCAATCAATCAGAGAACAAAGAACAAAGAGCATCTGTTCCCCTTTCCCTCTCTTTAAAGGAGAGGGTGCCCGATAGGGCGGGTGAGGATACGCTACAACCTACAACCTACAACCTACAACCTAACACGCCCGCCTCTAGCGTGGTGGAGCAGATAATTCGGCCTACAGGGCTTATAGACCCAATTGTAGAAGTTAGGCCAACCAACAATCAGGTAGACAATTTAATAGAAGAAATTCGCAAAAATACCGAAGCTGGCGAACGCACCTTGGTTACAACCCTCACCAAAAGAATGGCCGAGGATTTAACAAGCTATTTAAAAGATTTACATATTAAAGTGCAATATCTGCACTCCGATGTTCAAACGCTAGAACGCAGTGAAATTATCCGCGATTTACGCAGTGGCGAATACGATGTAATAATTGGCATCAACTTACTTAGAGAAGGTTTAGATATGCCCGAGGTTACTTTGGTAGCCATTTTGGATGCCGACAGAGAAGGCTTTTTGCGCAATGCCACCAGTTTAATACAAACCTTTGGCAGAGCAGCCAGAAACGTAAATGGCAGGGTTATTATGTACGGCGATACCATTACAAAATCGATGCAATTAGCCATTGATGAAACAGATCGTCGGCGTAAAATTCAAGTTCAATTTAATTTAGAAAATCACATTACGCCACAAACCATTTTAAAATCTGTTCCCGATAAAAAAGAAAAAGAAAGCAAATTCACAATCCCCGTAGATATGCCTAAAGATGAGGCGCGTAGGTTAATACGCAAATTGCAAGAAAAAATGGAACACGCCGCCCAAAACCTGCAATACGAAAAAGCCGCCGAGTTTAGAGATGAGATAGACGAACTGAAACGAGTAATAAAATCGTAGTACAAGCTTACCCCGTAGCACAAGCTTTAGCTTGGTTTAAGCCACACTAAAGTGTGTTCTACAAAGCCTGCCGTAGCACAAGCTTTAGCTTGGAAATAACCACACTAAAGTGTGTTCTACAAAGCCCGCCGTAGCACAAGCTTTAGCTTGGTTGAAGCCACACTAAAGTGTGTTCTCCGAGTTCACCCCGTAGCACAAGCTTTAGCTTGGTTGAAGCCACACTAAAGTGTGTTCTCCGAGTTCACCCCGTAGCACAAGCTTTAGCTTGGTTGAAGCCACACTAAAGTGTGTTCTCCGAGTTCACCC
>CAJBMM010000024.1 GCA_903954185.1 uncultured Candidatus Berkelbacteria bacterium
GCGTTTGTTAGGTTGAGAGTAATGCGATATTTGGGTGAAGACAATTTAACTTCTGAAGTTTGGGTAGACGATTTGTACTTTGGCACTGGAATCGGGTTTGCCGAAGCGCCTGCTGTTAAACAAGCTTTTGACGGTGCAAAATCGAGAATTGACCCCTTTGGAAACATCGAAATTAATCGCAATGGCGTGTGGGAGCCATACTTTCCGTTATGTATATATCAAAAAAGTGATGCCAGTCAAGCAGATTTAAATGCATATTCAAACCAAGGGTTTAACTGTACTATGTGGGGATGGCTAGAAGGCTTTACCGAAGACTTTTTTAATAGGCGGCAAAATGCAACTTCTGTATTCAACCCGCATGGAATGATGGCACTGGGCGATTTTAGTCAATACACTTCACCTGCAGACCCAGTGCATTACAATAATACCGATCAGCTTGTCACAACAGTTAATACCATGATGGGTAATCCATCGTTTGGTGATACATACCTAGGATATTATTTAGATAATGAACAGTACGATGAGTATCAGGTCATAAAAAATATAACGGACAATATCAAGCAACTAGATTCCAATGGTCAAAATGGGAGAAATCATTTTATCTATATGTTGCAAGGTAATGTAGGTCTGACGCGTATTTTTGACGATCTTGTAGATAGCGTGGGTGCTTATACCGATTCATTCCCAACCAGTATTGGCAGTGATAATTTGATTAACGTGAGTAATATTCAACGTCAAAACAAACCGCTATCAATTGTTGTAAATTCGAATCAAAAAGATGCTAGTGCAAACGGATTAAGAAGCCAACTGTATTTGGCTCTTATAGTTGGCGGCAAGGGCTTGGCAGTGTTTAAAGACCCAATGTTTGGCACTGATACGCCAATAGATCAAACAGACGCTTGGGGGGCTATTCCTAGTTTACGTAAAGAAATAGATCAATTGATGCCAATAATTAGGCAACCGCACTGGACAAATTGGAGTGTAGCCGCTAGTGCAAAAACTTTGGTTCAGGCGGGCACAAGAAATTATAATGGGGAGGGGTACATATTATTAGTTAACCCAACTAGCACAGAGCAGACAGCGGAATACAAGATAGATAATTTATCGTACCAAGCTACAAGCATTATTAATTACTTTACAGATAACAAAATAACCGAAGTCGATAATAATCAATTTTCTGTAAAATTACCCGCATTTGGAACAGCGGTGTTTAAACTTGGTCAATCGGTTGATGTTGGCAATAATGGTAATGGTGATGATAATAACGGTGGCTCAGATACTGTAAATAATGGGAATTCCGACAATGGGACTTCTGATAACACTACACCACCATCGACTTCTGCTTCACCGTCTACGAGCCCTAGTACATCAAAATCTTCGACAGCCAAGCCAAGTACAACTATCAAGCCAACTTCAAAAACTACCAAAAAACCAGTTATTACCGTTACCCCAAGTATTCCTGCGCCATCTGCTTATGCTGTAAATACAGCGCCTACAACTCCTGTATATACATCACCCAGTGCAACTACTACGTCAGCTCTACCTATTAAGAGTGCATTGCCTACTCAAAAAGTTAGTAGTACGTGCAAATTGCCCGTTGGAGCAAATAATAAGATAGTTATTCCGGCAATTGCACTATTTCCCCTTGCAACAACTATTGCTTCCTACTTCTACAAATTCTAGCTAAGAACAAAAAATTGTACACCTTAAAGGTGTCAACGATAACCCACCTTTAAGGTGTACAATTTGCGCTAATAAAACAGCTAACCCCCCGTCGGTTGACGGGGGGCTGTGCTGCTCTTACTTGTTGAGCAGATTTGCGGGCATTATGCCCGCGAGGAGCTAGAAGGGCATCCTCCTGCCGCTCAGTGGAATCCACAGAGTGGCATGAGCCACGCCATACTTGGAACACAGTCCTACGATCCAGCCTTGGTTGTTGATGTCGTAGGCGTATCCGCCGTTACTTCCTTGAAGCAGCGGCAGTTTGGTGATCCGGTTCGTGCCATTCCAGACGACGGGGTACTGGCGTAGCCCGTCGCTCGAATAACCAACGGCCTGGCCGGCGTTGTTGATTGCCTCTGCGCGGCATTCACTGCCGAGCGTCGGCAGAACTCGTACAACACCATTCTGCCAGGCTACTGCCCTATAGCCACCGTTGAAGGGGCCACAACCGCCGACAACTACATTGTTGTCGTTGATGTCGGTAGCCCATCCACCCATGGTGATTCCGGCGGGCCGGGGCAGCAGCGTACAACGGCCGTCTGGTGTCCAGACGCATGGGCTGTTTGTGTTGCCCGCGAGAATGGACCCGCAAACGACATTGTTGTTGTTGATGCCGGTCGGGAAGGATCCAGTGTACCGCGGCGATACCTGACGCCATGCGCCAGTGTACACGTTGATGATCCTGGCTCCGCCATCCTCGGTGGTGCCGACCGCGTAACCGCGGTCATTGATGTCAGCGAGGTACTTCACTGGGGTCTGGACGCTGATGGCGTTGTTCCAATCCCACGCGGCACCGTACCACTGGTTACCGTAGTCGATATTGCCGGCTGCTATCCCGTCGGAGTTGATGCGCTTGGCATAAACCCGGGTGCCGGATGGTGTTTCGAGCTGCGATGCCCCAAACCCCATCCATGACACGTAAGTGCCATTCGGGTTGTGCAGGACGATCTCGCCGTACGAGTTGATGCCTGTTGCCCAGGATCCAGGATTGCTGGAAACGGGCGGCAAGCACGGGTCGAGGTCAATCGCGATGTAGCCTGTTATGGGCGGTGGCGGCACGATGCCGCCGCCGGGCCCGCCGGTGACGGTGGCCTGCGCCAAGGTGGCGCAAGCCAAGATTGCGGCGAGAACGAACGACAAAACGGCAGATAGCGCTGTGCGCTTCATGTTTTTGGCCCTCCTAGAGCCAGAAAGTACCCCAATCGGTTCGCGTCCGATATATGGGGCAAGAGTGATGTAAACGATCTTGCGAACACTTTATTGTATCATATTAACAAAAACGTGTCAATACCTACGTACGCATAAGTGTGTTAAAATGTACTGTACACCTCCGCGGTGTACAAATAGAACGGTGGTTTTCCCCTCCTTTGCAAGGAGGGGTTAGGGGTGGTACAAGAAGATAAGTCAAAATTCAAAGGTCACCATCCTTCGCTAAAGCTACCAATCCTACGCTAATAGCTACGGATGGCACAGCGGTCGGCAAGAAAGTCAAAAGTGTGGAAGATCTTTAATAGTACAACTTCGAGGTGTACAAAAAGTTGTAGCAAAACAATAAAACTGTCATAATCCATTATTATGGCAAATGACAATTATGTAGTGGTAGATATCGAAACGAAGAACAGCTTTTTTGACGTGGGTGCATATGATGCCAGTAAGCTCGATATTTCTGTCGTTGGGGTTTATATTGCCGAAGACGATAAATTTATTTGCTACGAGGAGCATGAGCTAGATAAGTTATGGCCAGTTTTAGAGCGGGCTACTCGAATAATCGGTTTCAACTTAATTGGATTTGATTATCCTGTAATGCAAAAATCGTATCACGGCAAATTATCCGATTTACCAACTCTTGATATTTTGTATGAATTTAAAAAAGATCATAGTTTTCGTATTAAACTAGATAGTTTGGCCAAAGATTCTTTAGGTGTTGGTAAATCTGGCGACGGCTTGCAGGCAATTAAATTTTATGAAGAGGGAAAAATAGAAGAACTAAAAAATTATTGCCTAGATGACGTACGAATCACACGAGATTTATTTTTATTAGGGCGCGATAGCGGTGAGTTAAGTTACAGCGATCGTGGCGTAAAGACGCCATGGAAAGTAAATTGGAAGCTAAAAGAGGAAAATGCGGGCGCCGGAGTGTTAACTTTGCCATTCTAATGTCAGATAGGACATTTGTGGAGGGTACACTTTTAAATATGATCTTGATTTTTTAGTCATTGCGAGCCATTATTATCTACTCCACCTAGATTGCTTCGTCGACTACTTCGTACGCTCCTCGCAATGACTGATTGTTGCAGCTTGGGCATACTATACTAAACTACGCATTTTAGAATTTAATATGTTAAAATAAATTACGTGCTAAAAATCTTAAAGGAAGGATATTTTTTATGAGTGCAAAAGAGAAAGAGCCTCTTTATACTTCTACTCCAAAATATAAGATAGCGGTATCTGGCTCGGCAGTTAACAATTGTGCTCCTGGGGCGTATTTAAAGGCCAAGCTTGTTGGTCAAGAAATAGCCAAGCATAAGGCTGTTTTGGTTAACGGTGCAACTACCGATATTCCGCATTGGGCTGCAATTGGCGCCAAAGAATTTGGTGGTATTACAATAGGGCTTTCCCCTGCTAATAGTAATGCAGAACACGTTAAAAAATATAAATTACCAACGAATTACCTAGATTTAATCATTTATACTGGGTTTGATTATTCAGGCCGAAATTTACTAATGATACGATCGGCAGATGCTGCCATCTTTATTTGCGGCAGAATTGGCACCTTAAATGAATTTACAATTGCATTTGAAGATAGAAAACCAATAGGAATCTTGATGGGTACTGGTGGTATTACAGAAGAGATAGAAGATATTTTACAAACGGCCAAAAAAGGCAGAAATAACATTGTTTTTGATGAAGATCCAGCAAAATTGGTTGATAAAGTCATCGCGCTTATCGATGAGCAAGGCGATAAAGCGCTGCACCAAGATAAAAAGTTTGACTAAAGTCATGAAGCATGAAACATGTAACTTGAAGCATAGAGCAGCGATCAGCGAACAGGATTCGTTTATGGGCATTATCAGCCCTATTAGCCTTATCTGCCTTATCGCATAATTTTAGGTAAATCGGAGGTGCGCGGGTAGAGCTAGGAGATTGTGAATCGCTAAAGTATAGTTTGAATCGTTAATTAATGTTTCAAGTTTCATGCTGCAAGTTTCAATTTATATATTTCATACGTTTGGAGGGAAAAGTGAGTATTCAATTTTTGGGTGCATGCGGAGAGGTAACTGGTTCTTGTTATTATCTTGAAGAAGCGGGGGTTAAATTTTTAGTAGATTGCGGTGTTTTTCAGGGGTCGCACGAGGCATTCGAAAAAAACCGATCTGGTTGGCCATTTAATCCTGCCGATTTAGATTTTGTTTTGTTAACTCATGCACATTACGATCACTGTGGCCGTTTACCTAAACTTTACAAAGACGGATTCAGAGGTCACATTTATACCACTCCGCAAACTGCCGAACTTGCAAACTTAGTTTTATCAGATGCTGCCGATATTATGTTTCACGATGCAAAAAAATATCAAGAAACGCCTCTGTACACTTTAAATGATGTCAAAGCTCTAAATAGCTTATACAGGTCTGTGCAATACAAAACCTCTACCAGGCTAGGAAACGCAATCAGCACAACATTTTATGATGCTGGGCATATTCTAGGGTCTGCAATCGTTGAAGTAAAAATTGATGATAAGAAAATTGTATTCTCTGGTGATTTAGGAAATTATCCAGTGCCATTAATGAATCCTCCAACAAAATTAGAAGAAGCCGATGTTTTGGTTATGGAATCTACCTATGGCGATCGTATGCACGAGCATGTAGATAGGCAAGCGGCGTTGCGCGATGTAATTATCAAAATTGTAAAAAATAAAGGGACGCTGCTTATCCCCGCATTTGCCCTAGAGCGCACTCAAGAAATTCTTTATCATTTAAACGATTTGCGCGAAAAGAATGAAATTCCAGATGTGCCAATTTATCTCGATTCTCCGATGGCAATTGAAGCGACGGCAATATTTCGTCGTAATGAGCAGTTGTTCGATACGGAAACTCAGGCGCATATTAAAGCTGGGGACGACGTTTTTAATTTTCCTCACCTTAAATATTGCACTACAATTGAAGAATCTAAATCGATAAATTTTGCTGCTCCGCCAAAAGTAATTATTGCTGGATCTGGGATGTTAAATGGTGGGCGCATTTTGCATCATTTAGCACATTACGGCCACTTAAAAAATACTGTTATCTGTTTTGTTGGCTATCAAGTGGCTGGAACATTGGGTCGCAAAATAATGGATGGCGAGCATTCTATTCAGTTATTTCATGAACCTTTTGAATTAATGGCTGAGGGGGTTACAATTTCGGCTTTTTCTGCACATATGGACAAATCGCAATTACTAGATTGGGTGAAAAATTATCAAAAATTAGGTAAAATCATTATTACTCACGGCGAAGATGAGTCTCGCGATAGCTTAGTCACCGAAATTAAAAAGATTAAACCCAATTCTAATATTGTCGAGCCAAAGTTTATGCAAACAGAAAGTTTATAATTTGGAACGCAAATTCAACCTAATAATTATTGGCGCTGGAGCTGCTGGTTTGACGGCAGGTATTTATGCGTTACGTAAGGGTTTAAAAACATTGGTAATTTCTAGCGATTTAGGCGGACAAGCTTCTACCACCGTTACTGTGGAAAATTATCCTGGAGTCATTGGTCAAACCGGACCGCAAATAATGCATAATTTTTTAAGCCAAATGATCAGTTTTGGTGGGGAAATTTTATACGATAAAGTCTCTAACATATCAAAAAATGAAAATATCTTTTTATTAAATGTTGGTAAAGTGCAATATGAGGCAGATGCTGTTATTTTAGCTTTTGGTAAAACTCCTAAAGAACTTAATGCTACTGGGGTCGATGTTTTATCGACAGCAGATCTTAGCTATGCGCTTGTCAACCCATCTGAATACAAAAATTTACAAGTGGCAATTGTTGGTGGAGGCAATAGCGCGGTGCAATACGCTATAGATTTAGCTGCAGAAGCCAAGAATGTTGTTATAATTAACCGATTCGATAACCTTAAATGTGAGAAAATATTAGAGTCGAAATTGGATGATTTAGAATATAATGTCAAAATTATCAATAAAGCCGAAATTTTTACAATTAGAAAATTGGCTAATAAAATACAACTAGATATTCAAATGTCTGATATAAATACAGTTCTGGAAGTCGATAAAATCATCGCGGCAATAGGTCATCTAAATCAAACTGGGTGGTTGAGTGAGTTGGTAAATATCGATAAAATTGGGCAAATTAATATCGAACCAGATTGTTCGACAAAAACCTCAGGGCTTTTTGCCGCAGGTGATGTTACAAACATCATTTACAAACAAATGGTTATTGCTGCCGCAGAGGGTGCAAAAGCTGCCATTTCTGCGGTTAAATATATTGATGCACAGAAAGGATTGCATACGCCAACTATCGATTGGGGTAGCATTAAAAAATGAAAAAAGATAATATCATTTTAAATTTAATTCTATTTTTTAGCGCTCTCGCAACCTCGCTTGGCATTTTTATGCGTTTAATGCATTTGTCTTTTCCTAAAGAGAAAGTATTTGACGAGGTATATTTTCCGGTTTTCGCACAAGACTATTTAACCCGCACTACTTTTTTTGATGTTCACCCACCGTTTGGTAAGTTTTTGATTGCAATTGGTATTAAATTATTTGGATTTGACGAGTTTGGCTGGCGCATTATTCCTGCAATTTGCGGGATATTGGTTGTTTTAGGGCTTGGATACATTTGGTATAAATGGCAGAAAGATTGGCTAGGTGGAGTAATATTGGCTGGTTTCGCCGCTTTAGACGGTTTACTCATTACCTATTCGCGCACTAGTTTAATTGATGAGGTGGGATTGTTCGTTATTCTTTTAGCATTTTTAGCCGCAGTATTGGTAAAAAAACGATCTCATTTGATATGGCTAGCAATTCTTATCGGATTAGCAGTTAGTGTAAAGTGGCTGGCACTTGGCATAATTGCTCCCGTGGCATTTATAATGTGGCGAAAAAAATTACTTAAATGGTTTTTGCTTTCTTTAGTAATCGCTTGTGCTATCTACATACTAAATATATATTTGGGTCAGGTAATTATTCGATCGTCAGACCCAATTCAAAAAATTTTTACATGGCATAAAGAATCGATGCAATTTCATTTAAATCTTAAAGATGGTCATCCGTGGAGTTCAAAATGGTGGAGCTGGCCAATTTTTCTGCGTCCCGTATTATTCTATTATAAAGATTTAGTAAACGGTAAAATTGCTGTTATTACGTCTTTGCCAAATCCTTTGCTTGGTTGGCTTAGTGCTGCCTCTATTATACTGAGCGCATGGTACTTAGCTGTTTTGAAACTACTATACCGTCAAAAAATTGCCGATCATCCATTAACAATAATATTAATTGGATTCTTTGCTTTTTGGTTACCATGGGCATTTGCAAAAAGAGTTTTCTTTATCTATCACTACTTACCCAGTTATTCTTTTGCGTTAATGTCTTTAACCTATTGGGTAAGTGTAGCGTATAAAAAATATAATTGGATAGCGTTAATATTAGTATTGGGGATATTTGCTTGTGGGATATACTTTATCCCATTCTCAGTTGGCACTGGACTTTCTTCGGTGTGGCTTTCGCGACATGTTTGGATTAATTCCTGGCTTTACTAAGAAGGTGATTAGATTATTGGGTTATTAGGTGATTAGGGAGTCAATATATTGCATGAGCGTGAATTTAAAAAAACATCGTAGACCAGACTTTAGTCTGTTCACTAATTACGCTTACTTTATTAGACTTAGTTGTAGATCACACTTTAGTTTGGTTATAGCCAAGCTCCCATCCTTCGCATAAAGCTACGGAGGGTAAGAAAGCTTGTACTACAGATGACGTGTAGAACGCGCTTTAGTGTGGCTTAAATAAACCAAGCTAAAGCTTGTGCTACATGGAGGTTTTTGGATTCACATATTGCATAAATCCCACCATTTTTAACGCACTATCGTTTTTATCGTTGAGATTTTTTTGCGATGGTTGGCAACTTGCGGAAGTTTTTTTGTAATTTCACCATTATTTTGATCTAGTGATTAGATTCTCTTTGGTTTAACGGGTTAAGGCACTCTAGTTTAATCGCCTCATACCCCTGAGGCGATTGTCGCTATTTGTTTCTCCCTACTATAAACCCGCAAGCTTTTGGTGTTATAATGAAAACATGAAAAAAGAACAATTATTTACATCGTTAAATACAATTTCGCATAAAGTTGAATTACAAAAAGTAATTCGGCTTGCAGAGCTTATCCCAGAGCTTAAAGAGTTAGATGAGCTATTGGGGCACAATGCCGAAACGGCCCTAGAGCAATTACAAGAACAAGCAGAAGGAGAATTAAGCGATTTAAGTGATGCAGATAAAAATGAGGTCAGATCGCTATTGACCCGAGTAGATGCCGATTCGTTACAAATTGCCATCAAATTGGTGGAATATAATTTCCCGACAAATGTATTATTGCTATTTCACTTAGACAGACTAATTATGGAAGATGGGGATATTCCGCAAATCAAAATTGGGCTTAGTAATATATTTACCCGTTTTGTCAAAAATAATCCAAACGCCCATATTGTATTTATCTCACACGATTGCGCCGATGTAACATCGATATTATCTACAGCTCTAGTTGGCCGTGATGCCATTAATAATGGCCAAGTTAGTATGGTATATGAATCTGGATTAGGGTTATATTTGGGCACCGACAAAAAAGAGAAAAAAGATCATACTGCAGGATTAAGGGCAGAGATAAGTCAGCTGATGGAAAGAGTTGCTTTAGCGTTGGCATCTACTTCAAAATCTGATGGGTTTAAAGATAAATTTTATTTTTCATCAACCGAATTTTCTGCAGGAATAAGAGTTCATCCGTATGCTCGCGCATCTCTTGGTAATTCATTAGATAAAGATGCAGCGATGGAGCTTATTAATTGTTTAGCTATTGCCTTGGCCGATTTAGTTAAAGAAGATCCAAAAGCAGTGCATGATCATGCGATAAATTATTTTTTAAAAAAAGATCCAAATTTAAGAACTGCATTTAATCTTTCTTCTGACGAGCGAGTTTGGGATATGGAAAAAATTGATCAATACCTAAATGATATTAGTTTTGTGCACTTGGGGGTAAGAGGTTCGGTGATAAGGCCATCTGAAGGTACTGATGTTCAGGCCGCGCAAACTATTCTCGAAAAAATTGGTGGCGAACAACTCATCATCTGTTCGTCAAATGACGATTCTTCTATGCCACTAATGCAATGGGTTAGCGAGCAGGAATTTGGGCTAATAAGCTGTTTAGAATCTGCCCAACCAAATATTAAAACCCTTGTTGAGAAACAAGGGGGCATTGAGCTAAGTGAACTTGGGGTAGTCGAGTTATTATCTATAGCTGATGGATATATAGGGCTATCCAAAATTATAGGAGGAAAATAATGTTTTACCATGTTAAGCTTTATACAATCTCGAATAGTGAACACTGCACTTCTGCAATTTATTGGCTAAATAAAAATGGCATTAAATTCGAGGAAGTAAATTTAGATAAAGATGATGACGCTAAAGAAGATTTGGTTGAACTTACAGGGCAATTAAGCGCTCCAACTCTTGTAATAGCCAAAAATACAGAGAATGAAATAGTCATTGGTTTCGACCCCGCGGAATATAAGTCACATTTAAAAGATCAAATATAATAATGATACGAATTTAGGGTAATTTTATGGAGGGGCAGTCGTTATTACCGGCTAGGTTTTTGTATAAGGATCCTGTTGAAAGGGTTCTTTTAGCGTTACATAGTAGTGAGAATGGGCTGTCGCGTGCGGTTGCCAACCAAAAGCTAAAAGATTCAAAATATCAAGCCATCCAAAATAAAGAAAAATATCACCTTCTAAAAATTGCTCTTCGCCAATTTACAAATTTTTTAGTTTTATTGATGTTAATTGGTGCCTCAGTTTCATATTTTATTGGTGAGTATAATCAAGTAATCGTAATTAGTGTTGTTGTTTTGATGAATGCTACTATCGGATTTGTCCAAGAATATCGTGCAGAAGCGGCGCTAGAAGCATTCAATAAGCTAATACCGCAAACGCTGCGTGTAAAACGAGATAATCAAATTGTGACACTTTTAATATCTCAGGTTGTAGTGGGTGATGTGGCAATTGTTAGCGCAGGTGATATGGTGCCAGTAGATATGCGATTAATTCGCACGGCTAGCTTAGAAATTAACGAATCTGCCTTAACTGGTGAATCTGAATTAAAGAAAAAATATTCAACCGAAATATCGGCAGAAGAAAACACGCTTAGTGAGATTGATAATTTTGCATTTGCAGGTACGCATGTTGTAAAAGGTGAGGGTGATGGGGTGGTGACTGCTATTGGCATAAATTCGGTAATTGGAAATATTGCAGTTGCGACCGCGACTACAAAAACCCCATTATCACCGCTAGAAAAAGAAATTAAATTAATTAGTATAAATACTGCAAAAATCGCAATTTTATGTGGCATCATTTTGTCGATATTGGGTTTTTATACCGTCCATAATTTTGAGGGGGTGATATTAACTGTAGTTTCGGTAATGGTTGCTATTGTTCCAGAAGGTTTAGCTGCTGCAGTTTCGGTTACTTTGGCTTTAGGAATGCTAAGAATGCTTAAACGCAAGGCGATAGTTAAGCAATTAATGGCAGCAGAAACTCTTGGTTCGGTAACGGTAATTTGTTCAGATAAAACTGGTACTCTAACAGAAAATCGCATAGAACCAAGCCAAGTTTTGTTAATTGGCAACGGTGAAAACAAAGCTATCCAGGAATGGGCAGATACAATATCGGTTATGTGTAACGACGTTCAAGAAACAACTAAAGGATTGATTGGCGATCCATTAGATTTAGGACTATTTAGGGCTGTTTCTATTCGAAAAAGAATTTCGATAAAAAATAGATTTAAAGTTGTGGGTGAATTACCTTTTGATAGTAAAAGAAAGCGCATGTCTGTGGTGGCACAAGATAAAAATGGTAAGTATTGGTGTTTTACCAAGGGTGCGCCAATGAAAATGCTTGATCATTTGGAAATTGGCCACAATAAAAAATTAATTGAAACAACTATGGATTTATGGGCAAGGATGGGTGAAAAAGTACTAATCTTATGTTTTAGGCAGGTTAGTGATGAGGAGTGGGTAAAATATCAGAAAAACCCCGAAAATTATGAAAAAGAACTTGAGCATAGCTTAATCGCAGTTTCTTTAGTGGGATTAAAAGATCCCCCTAGGCGCGGTGTTGCTACTTCTATTTTTCAATCAATGAAAGCAGGTATTCGCACAATTATGATAACTGGGGATTGGGCGCCAACTGCTATTAAAATTGGGCGTTCGATTGGCTTGTACCAAAATGAACCGACAACAATTACAGGAAACGTGTTAGAACGTTTGAGCGTGCCGCAATTAGCGAGACACCTAAAAAGTGAAGAGAGTATTTTGTTTTCGGAGATTGAGCCCAGACAAAAGCAAAAGATAGTTATGGCGTTGCAGCAAAACGGCGAAGTTGTTTGTATGACAGGCGATGGAGTAAATGATGCACCAGCTTTAAAGCAATCGGATATTGGTGTTGCGATGGGCAATAGTGGCACAGACGTAGCCAGATCTGCTGCAGATATTGTTTTGCAAAACGATGCGTACTCTTCGATAGTAGCAGCTGTAAAAGAAGGACGAATAATTTTTAATAATATTCGCAAATTCATATTCTTTGAATTTGTAACCGTAGCGGCTCAGGTTATTGTGGTGATGCTTGGTCTAGCTTCTGGCTTTCCACCAGTTATTTTACCCTTACATATTATTATTCTCGATTTTTGGGTTGGACTTCTTCCTTCTTTTGCACTGGGTGTAGACCCCGCAAATCCACATATCATGGATATTCCTCCAAGAAAAAAGAATGATCATTTAATGTCTATGCAAACTGTCTTTCGCATCTTAAGAATAGGGGCGGTGGCAGCCTTTGGAGCATGGCTGTCCTTCGCCTATGTTTTGTTGGTAAACAATTGGCATTTTGGAGATGCGTTAAACATCAGAAGCTCACTATACTATGAAGCGTCTACATCGGCATTTTTAGCGATATCAATTTTTATGATTTTATTCAGTATTCATTCGCGCAGTGACAAGCGTAGTCTAAAAGAACTATTAGCTAGCCCCAATAAGTATTTATATTTGGCTATGGCTTTTTCTTTCCTAATGGTTTTGATGACTTTATATTTTGGGTTTTTCAATCGGTTATTAAATACTTATCCTCTACCTATTTCCGATTGGGCTACGCCTATCGTCTCGGCTATTATAGCAATGTGGCTTGAGGACAAATTTAAGCAATGGTTTGCGAAAAAATAAGGCAATAAAAAGTTATAATTGTCTGGATTTTTAAAGTATCCGTGCATTTTGGCCATATTTTTGCAACAATATATGCAAGTACTATGGTTTGGCGCAAACAAGTTGAATGTTGCTTTGGCCGTCTTTTACGCCGCGCTTAGTGTGAGTGATCTCGATATTTATATATCCAGCATTAGTTGCTAAACTTCTCAGTTCAGATTCCGTAAATTGATGAACATATCGCAGTGTTTCCCTATCTGGTGAAAATAGTGGTAGTAACAAATCGCCTTCTTCTAGCACTGAATCATTCCGCGATGCTTCAGCAATATTGTCATAACCTTTTCTTGTGGTTAAGTCCCAAACAGTTAAGTATAAATAACCACCAGCCCGCAAAACACGCAAAAATTCTTTTAGAACTTCAAGTCTTTTATCTGTTGTTGGTAGGTGATGAAATACAGCCAGGCAGTAAAGTTTATCAAAGTAGCTGTTGGAATACGGCAAATTTTCAATATCATCAATAATTTTAAAATGGTTTTTTGGATATCTTATTTTGGCAATATCAATTAACTTTGATGAGTTATCTAATCCTACATAATCTACATTTGCTTTAAAGCAGTCTACTAGGCGACCGTTACCGCAGCCTACATCCAATATTTTATCTCCATCGACAGCGTTGCTTGCAAGTGATATAATATCTGATGGTAGATATGAACGGGTTCGATCAAACTCTACCGCTTTTTCATTATAAGCAGCTAGTGTTAATTCAATATATTTTTGAGCTTGGACTTTATTCATGCATGCAAATACTAACAAAAATACTGTAGAACTTAAAGAACTAATATTAAAATTGGTAGAAAAAAACGTATCTACAGACGCAGAGTTTAGGGCAGCAGCGCGGCCAATTTTAAAAAAACATCATCTTCCAGTTATTTCTAACGATCGTATGATTGAAGCATACAAAAGCTTAGTTAATGCTGGAGAAATTGAAGTAAATCCAGAACTAGAGAACCTGTTAAGATTGAAAAAGGTGCGTTCAACATCTGGCATTGTGGTAGTGTCGGTATTAACCAAGCCTTATCCTTGCCCCGGAAAATGTATTTTTTGTCCCGCAGAGACAAATGTGCCTAAAAGCTACTTTTCAAACGAGCCTGCAGTAATGCGCGCCATTACAAATAAATATGATCCATATACACAAGTGCAATCTAGGCTAAAAGCTTTGCAAGATACTGGGCACATTACTGATAAAATTAGTATTCGTATTATTGGCGGAACGTGGTCTTACTACAGAAAAAACTATCAAACTTGGTTTGTAAAAAGATTATTTGCGGCGGCGAATGATTATAATAAAATGCTTAATGCAGAGTGCAAAGTGCAGCATGATGGAAAATCAAATTATATATCTCTTATAGAACTGCAAAAAGAGAATGAGGGGGCAAAAAATCGTATTGTAGAATTAACTATTGAAACGCGTCAAGATTACATAAATTCAGATGAAATTCGTCGGTTACGTAAGCTTGGAGTTACTAAAGTTGAGCTTGGTGTACAATCACTTTATGATGATGTTTTAGCTTTAAACAAGCGGGGACACAATGTGCAATCGACTATTGATGCTACGCAGTTATTAAAAGATGCTGGGTTTAAAGTTTCGTATCAAATGATGCTTAACTTGTATGGATCAAACATTAAGCGCGACGAAGAAATGTTCAAAATTCTGTTTAGTGACGAGCGATTCATGCCAGATCATCTAAAAATTTATCCACTTGCGCTAGTTAAACAATCTGCGCTCTTTAAAATATATAAAGAAGGACTATTTAAACCTTACGCGGAAATTGAGCTTAAAGAGCTTCTTATCAGTGTAAAGATGGAAGTGCCATATTTTTGTCGTATAGAACGGGTAATTCGCGACATTCCTTCCGATATGATAATTGCTGGCGGTTCGCGTATTACTAATTTTCGACAAATTATTGCACAAGAAATGAAAAAGCGCGATATTGCATGTAAATGCATTCGTTGCAGGGAAATTACTAATCGCTTAGGCAATCTAGAGAGAGCTTGTTTATTTAGAGAGGAATATGCGGCATCGGGTGGCAAAGAGATTTATTTAAGTTACGAATCGCCAGATAGAACTATACTTTATAGTATGTTGCGATTACGTGTTCCATTTAAGCCCATTTTTAAGCTTCTTAAAAATTCTACAATAATACGCGAAATTCATACTTATGGGCCTATTGTGGCAATAAATGAGAATAATTCCGATGCGATACAACACAGCGGTTTGGGTAAAAAATTAATTCTTGAAGCAGAAAATATTAGCCGGGTTGAGTTTAATAAAACAAAAATCGCAATTATTGCAGGAGTGGGTGTGCGACAGTATTTTTCTAAATTAGGATATACATTAAATAGTACTTATATGACAAAAATGCTGAATAGACGCTAGCTAAATTCACCTATAAACTTAATCTCGGTTTCTAATGAATAGCCCGTTTTATCTTTTACCGTTTTTTGTACTAACTCAATTAAATTACGAACGTCTCTTGCTTTAGCACCGCCCATATTAACAATAAAATTGGCGTGAGTTTTTGCGACCATAGCTCCACCAATGCTTTTACCTTTAAGCTGGGCCTGATCGATTAAGCGACCGGCTCCAACTCCTGCTATCTTTTTAAAAACTGATCCGCAGGAAGGAAATTTTTCGACAGACGGTTGTTTTTCGGCACGCCATGCTAAATTATCTACAATAATTTTTTCTATCTCGGTTTTGGTTTTAACCTCAAGTTTAAAGGTAGCTTCTAATACAACTATGGGTTTGTGGTGAAAAATGCTTTCATCGTATCCAAATCCCATTTCGGATTTATTCATTAACGCAACTTTATTATTTGGCAAAAGAACCTTAGCATTTTCTAGTGCATCGGAAATAAACACCGTTCTTAATCTGTCGGGCGAAAGAAAGTGTAGGTTTTGCCATAATGCACCACCAACCGAGCTGGGAATGCCAGCAAAATGCTCTAAACCACTTAGTCCTTTTTCACTTGTTATATTAATCAAATCTGCGATAACAGCACCGCTCTCGGCAGTTACTTCATTATCATTTATTTTTACTGAATCTGCTTTGTTATGAATTACTAAACCTCTAATACCGCCATCACCAATTAAGATGTTGGCGCCGCACCCTAGTAAAAAAAATGGTATGTTTTGAGTTCTAGCTTCTTTAACCGTAATCTCTAATTCTCGCTCGTTATTTACCTCAATAAATAAATCGGCAGGCCCACCAATTTTATAGGTTGTGTATGGTGCGAGTAGTACGTTTTGTTTGGGGGTAATGCTAAATTTCATAGTTCTCCATTTCTTTCACAATAACAAAAAAACCCCGCTGGGAGTAGTTATTTTACAAGTAACATAAGGTGTAAAGCTAAAAACACCTGAAGGGTGTTAATATTAAATGTGATATCAAAATAATCCACACTACCTTACACAGCGGACACTGTACAGCGTCCCCTTGGTGTTAGTGACCGTGTTGCCAGTACTCAAGGCCACGAGCCAGGAATTAGCTGCCGAGTGCTCTGTCGCCGACCAAAAGAGGTTGGAGGGGTTAGTTAAATTCCAGTAAGAGCCATCAATCCTTGCTAATTGTAATTCATTTAATGTCGGCAACCGCCAACCATTCCCTCTTTCCGAACAAAGCTGTATTGCCGTCTTAGTACCAACAGCAATATTGTTTGCGCCTGTTGCATCCCAACTCCAGGTTGAGCCACCGGAATCAGCGAACTCAACGGTCCCTGCATTGTTTTTTAGGTACTTGCTCCAAACGAGTCCCGTTCTTGGATCTTTGCCACCGCGACCAGCACGGTTGTCGTCACCCACAACGGGAACGGAGGCCGTTGTCCAAGTAAGCGAACAGTTAGTGATTTCTGTAACTGGAGCACCGTAAGAGTCATGATATTGTTGAGTCGAACAATTGGTCGGATTAGGATAGGTTCCCGTAACACCAAAAACGGTTAATCCAGTTAAGATGTTTCCAGAGGCAAGATTAGGGTCAAGGGCAACAATCTGTGCATTGGTTGCTGAGACTCTGTCGTCTCCATCGTAATAACCAGCAGGGGAAGTAAGGTAGACAATACCGCCTGCTGTTGCTTGAGAGGTTGAGGCATTGTCACCATCGCGAATAGTAATATTTCCTGTAACTCCAAAAATTGTTGCCGTATTTAGTAGATTTCCCGGAGTTAAACTGGCAGATAAAGCGGCAATTTGCGCGTTGGTTGCAGAAACCCTGTCATTTCCGTCGTAATAGCCAGTAGGTGCGGTAAGGAAAGCAATACCTCCTGCTGTTGCTTGAGTAGTTGAGGCGGAATCCCCACTTTTAATTGGAATGTTTCCTGATATACCAAAGATCGTTGCCGTGCTTAATAAATTGCTCGCGGCAAGGTCTGGAGCGAGCGCGGCAACCTGAGAATCGGTGGCAGAAACGCGGTCTGTACCATCATAATAACCTGCTGGGGCTGTAAGATATGCAATTCCGCCACCTGTTGCTTGAGCAGTCGAGGTATTGTCACCATTATTGATTGGGATATTCCCATTAACACCAAAGATGTTTGTTCCGCTTAGTATATTTGTCGGCACAAGATGCGGAGAAAGCGCAGCAATTTGCGCATTGGTGGCAGAAACACGGCTAGTTGCGATGTAATAACCTGCTTGCGTAGTTAAATAGATATTACCGCTGGCGGTTACCTGCAAGGTTGATGAATTATCACCACGCATTACTGGAAGATTCCCAGCAACTCCAAAAATGTTTACTCCCGTTAAGAGATTGGTAGAAATTAAATCTGGGTCAAGTGCCGCAATTTGCGAATCGGTTGCAGAAACGCTGTCACTTCCATCGTAATAGCCATTTGGGGCCGTTAAATAATTTATTCCACCACCAGATGATTGGGAGGTTGTGGAGTTATCTCCGTCGCGGATAGGTATTGACCCTGTCTTCTCGTATCTTGAGCCACCAGAATAAAATGTTTCTCCCTCTAAAACATCGGCAGGGTTACTTGTGGCATCTGGCGACCAAAGTGCGGCAGAATAAATTCTGTTTAGAATCTCTCCCCAATCTCCCCACTTGCCCGCAGAGTCTGAGCCATATTTAAGAGTTACTAGTGCTTCGTATATATCATTCGTTTTTAGATCTAGTAAGGTTTTGCCTAAATTTGGCTTAGTTGAGTCTGATAGAACAGTCTTTTGCTGGTATACGAAAACAAAGACGAATATCGCCATTACTAAAATTAATAAAGACAGTACAACCGCACTTATTTTATTTACGATTTTCATATATATAAATGATAACGGAGTTTCTAGTTTAAGTAAATCAGATGTATTAAGACAAAGATAGCTGGTTGGTAATAAGTATAGGTGTAAAGCTAAAACACCTGAAGGGTGTTAAGGGGTGTTAATTTGGGGTACGAAAAAAGCTCTACGTCCAAGGACGAGAGCTCTTCGTGATCGCTGGTGTGCGATCAGGTTGTCCGGCGTAAGGCCGGTGCCGAAACCTAGGGCAAGGAGAGTCGGCCTTGCGGCCGCAGTACCCATGTGGTTCGCCACCGACCTCGTATGCCGGAACGGGCGCTGTAGAGAGCGGGGTACCCCGCTCAAATGCGCGCCTGCAGCCGTTGTGGGGTGCTCGGATGAGCACCGTAGGCTGCCATTGTGCCCCGCCAAGTTGCAACTCGCGACCAAATGCATGCGTAGCCACCAGTGTGGCGTACGTGAGGGTCGGAGGGCTGCACCCCGTCGGGGCTATGCCCGCAGGCTCTTTGTTGCGTGAGTGCTTTCGCGCTACGTTAAGGACGCGCTACTAACTACTCACAGCGAGCAGCCTGAGGGCTGCGGGGTGTGTAGCGCCCCACATCGTCGTCCGCGGGTTATCGACACGTTAGACGCGTCAGCCCTTGCGGCCAGCTAAGGCCGTTACGCGGAGGAGCATGTCGTACTCCTTTCGTGGAGAATGCGGGCCGAGGTGGGCGTGGTATTCGCTACGCACACCCCCTCGGCCGATGAAACGGTGCTGCAGATGAGCTCAGGCCTCACGGTCGGAACAATAGTCCGCCGCGAGCCCGCGTCCTGGGTCAGTCCGTGGCGGTCTTGCCGGCGCCGGCGATCTTCACGTCCAATAAGGTATCATGCTTCCGATAATGGCCGTTCTGCGGTCCATTCATACTCGTTGCCCTCCTTGGGCTCTTTGCACCGAGCGGGGTGCGTCGTGTGCGACTCCTTCGCGGAGTGCACGTTGGATTGTGTGGTACACTGAATCTGA
>CAJBMM010000025.1 GCA_903954185.1 uncultured Candidatus Berkelbacteria bacterium
AATAATCTTCAGTTGCAGGAGTAGAAATGCAAGGTGAGCCTGTCACCAAATCGTTTACCAAACAATGTCGGCTTGCAGCAATATTAATTTTAGATGATGCTACCGAGCGCACTTGCCTAGTCATCCAATCATTAAAATCGGAAATAGATTGACGAGTTATTCTATCATCGGTAGAAGTACCCTGAAAACTGATTGAACCACTAAATGAACCGATTGCCAAAACCACGATTGCAGTAAATATCGCCGAAGCAACCAATATCTCGATCAAAGTAAACGATCGTGAAGCATAAAGCTTGTAGCTTGAAGCATTCTTGGTTTGGATTTTATTCATTTTATTTTTTTCCATTTTTGTATTTGTGTTTCATGTTTCATGTTACACGCTTCAAGACCTTACGGTCTCCAATCTGTTAAATAAGTAACAAGTAACACTGCATTATCTGCTCCGTTAACAGAAAACCTGCTTTGCTCGTTCCAAGAAACCCTTACTAAAACACGAGCAAAATGATCTGGCGTTATACCCGTTGTCCACTCTTTTGGCCAGTTACTTTTTGAATCGCCCTCTAGCGGAGTATTACCTTGCGCAGTATTTGTGGGACTAATTGCTACTTGGCGATGAAATTCGGTCATTCCACCCCAGCCTCCCCAGCCACACCCTTCGCCTAAAGCCATTACGTCATAATTATCTTGAACATCGGCAGAGCTTGCAGTTCTTGGGCGAAAATTTGCACTGATATAGGGACGGTTAGCAGCGTAAGAAGGATGTCTTTTAAGCGCCACGTTGCCTTCGTTTACAAATATTCTTTCTACACCTAAGCATTTATCGGCCGCCACAGTCCGCAAATTATTCAGATCGACTAACGGTGAACTCATCTCTACCATTGTAGAATCGGAAAATCCGGGATAAGACAGATTGAAATCTGTCACTCTAACGTGTTGAGTACCTGTGTTATCGGTAGGAAAAGTTGACGCGTTGGTATTTTTGCTCAGTTCTGCAGGTGGAATTGTATAGGCATTTAATGCGCCAACAGTCGAAACACCAATTTCTGTTCTGCTAAAATCGCCCCTATTCGGAATTTCTAACACTCTGCTTCCGCCACCGCTGGCATGCATTGTGGTATCGCTCCATATCGCATTATCACATTGATCTATTCTGTAAGTTTGAAATGAGCTAATTAAATCCGTGCCATCTGGAGTGGCATGCACAGAATGACGTAATAAATAGCAATCCCACGGCACTTTAACCACTGCGCCCGTTGTATCTTTCATTTGGATTAAATAATTTGTATCTCTAATTTGTCGTACTGCTTCTATCCCCTCTTGCGCCAACATTGTAGCCACCTCTTCGTGCCTAGAGTAAGACGATTGTGAAGTGGTGCGTTGTCGAACAGATGCAGTAGCACTTATTATGGTAATTAAAACAACACCAGATATTAAAACCTCTATCAGGCCAAAACCTCGGTATGAATTGCTATGCTTGTTCATCAAATTACCCATCCTATTGTTTTATTATACCTGCTGGAGGCTTATTAGTGCTAGAGGTTTGACCAGTAAATAAATTAACTAATAAATTTGCTCGGAATGTATTATCATATCCAACGCTCGCTACCCCGTAAAGCCCATCAGCCGTAATATCTACTTTGTAGTTTGAATATCCAAATGTGATTACATCATCTTTTTTTGTGAATGTGTTGCAACTAGTTACGCAAGTTGTGTCTAAGCCCAATATTGCGGAAGGAGCAAGAAACGAGCCACTTGGTGAGCTGTAAATAAATAATATTGGATTAGCAAGTGCAGATGAATTGTCTTTATTTGCATTTCGAAAAATTGCGGGGTTGTCTAAATATCCAACACTTACTATCCCCATAACTGATGCATATGTTGGCGCGGATATATTTGGTGATAAATGCAACGCTAATATTGCATATTGATTGTTTGCCAACGTTGGAACTACAGCATCGGTAAACTGCCCACATGCATACGTTGCATCATAGGTTGGATTTGGGGTGTAACTATTAAGCGGAACAGCAACACCAGGGTTAACATAAAATGCATACGCATTGATTACCCAAGACAAGGTTTTATTTGGCAATGTCGGACAGGTATTTGGATCTGGCGATGTGGCATAGGTTCGTGTATCATTTAACGCTTCTCGAACTGTTTGGCTAGACAAACTAACATTGTTTGAACGGCTATATTTACCTAACGACGGAAGAATTGTCACAGTTAGTAGGCCGATAACCGCAATAGTAACAATAAGCTCAACTAATGTAAAAGCCTTAGATTTTGAAAATTGAAAATTGAAAATTGAAAATTTTATATTCTGCCCCTCAATAATATTATAACAAAGTATACACCGCTATGCGAACATTCACCAAGTAAAAGTTAACAGTTACAAAGATAACGTTAAAACCATATCATCCATTCAAATGTTTAAACATGCATCCCGCGTTTAAACATGTATCCCGCGCTTAAACTTGTCACCCCTCATTTAAACATGTCATCCCTGCGCAGGCAGGGATCCAATCTGAAACAGAAGAACAATCACTGCCCCAATAGCGTACGATTCTGAATATAATAAACTTCCTAAATTTTGCGCCTGCAGTGAGCCTGTCGAACCTATTTTGAGATTTGAATTTTGCATTAAAACCTACCTAAATACCAATT
>CAJBMM010000026.1 GCA_903954185.1 uncultured Candidatus Berkelbacteria bacterium
GTTGGCAAAGCATGATAAGCACGGTGTATTAACGCGTTTGAATCAACTAGTAATAATAGATTTTTGCTCTTATTCATAGTGGCATTGTAACATAAATTTTAAACATGAAATACGAAGCCTAAAGCTTAAAAACTTGAAACTAAGGGTACAAAACCTAAATTAAGAATATTTAAATCTTAACAAGTCCATATCTCGTGAATCACTGTTAATGTCTAATATTCTCTAGCTCTTCTTTTACTACTTGCTTATCCGACCATGGCCTAGGTTCATTGCCCCACAACATAGTTGTTTCGGCACCTTTTCCGGTTATTGTAACGACGTCCCCTTCTTTAGCAAGGCTAAAGGCTTTGGCAATAGCCTCTCGCCTATCAAAAATCTTCCAGTAAGTGCTGTCAATCTTATGATTGTTATTGCCCAACTCAATCCCCGAAGCAACGCTATCTATTATCTGCTGCGGCTCTTCTGTGTATGGGTCTTCGTTTGTCACTATTATATAATCTGCATTTTTCCCTGCAATACTTCCTAAAATCGGACGCTTAGTTTTATCTCTGTCGCCGCAAGCACCCAAAACAGAAATCATTCGCGAAGATTTGTAAATATCATTTATTGCTTTGTACATTTTTTCTAGCGCATCAGGTGTATGCGCATAATCAATTATAACCTTAAAATTCTGACCCAACTCTACGCTCTCCATCCTGCCAGGTATAAATTCTATTGATTTTATACCGTCATAGATATGCTTCATCTCTATATTAAAACCCAAAGCAACCGAATATGCCGCTAGAATATTTTGATAATTAAAATCTCCAAATAATTTTGTTTGAAGCTTATTTATACGATTAGTTAAGGGATTAAATATATCTAAAATATTATACTCACTCCCTTTTGTAACCTTGAGTAAGCTAACAGATTTTGGATGGCTTTTAAGACTATAAATTAAATGCATCTCGGCTGGTTCGGTTAAAAATAACTTACCACTCTTGTCATCTATGTTCAAAACAGAAAGACGCAAACCACGTGCAAATAATTGTCGTTTAGATTGCACATAATTAGCAAAGGTAAGATGGTAATCTAAATGATCATGAGTAATATTTGTTAAAACACCTGTATCAAAGTTAATACCAGCAAACCTGTGCTGATCTAAAGCATGAGAAGTAGCCTCAACTATCAATATATTGCAACCAGCATCTTTAGCTTTGAGGATAAATTTATTCATATCAGATGCACTTGGTGCAGTCATTTTCATAGAATTAATCGATTCTTTTCCATTAATTCTAAATTGTATAGTCGTAAGCAGTGCTACTTTATATCCTGCTGCTTCAAAAATTGATGCTACAATATTAGCAGTGGTAGTCTTACCATTTGTGCCAGTTATACCAATAACCTTCATTCCACGAGCAGGATAATTATAGTACATCGCGCTAGAATGTGACTTAAGATGATGGTAGGTGCGCAATCCTGCGCGTCCAATCAATTTTTTAATAAATTTTTTATTCATTGACTCTTCTTTCTCAATATTCGATATGACGTATACCAAAGAGCTTGATAAATCCTATCATACGAACCTAGATATCTGACGGTGCTTCCACCGAAATCGCGTTTAAAAGATGAAATGCCGGCCCATGAATGCGTCTTTGGGGCATCTTCTGGCGCTACTCCAATAAAATCATAAATAACACAATTATGGCGAATTGCCTCTTTTATCAGCTCGTCATGCAATAGCCTAGGTGCCATAACTTCTCGTTTTTCGTCTCTAGATGCCCCATAAACATAACTTGCACGACCTGCATAAAAAATCATCACTGCACCAGCAATAATTTTACCATCATATCTGGCTACCCATAAATCGCCAACCTTATGCTTATTGAGAACATTAATAAGGTCGGTAATATATTCTGCATTACGGCCACTAAATCCTTTTCTTTTTGCAGTATCTATGTTGATTTCGTTAAATTCATCAATTGTCGATTTTGAATTGTCTTGATATATTTTTACACCATGACGCTCTGCTAAGCGTATTTTATAACGGCATTTAGGTTTAAACTGCGCAACAACGTTATCATATCCAATAGTCAGATCGATCTCTTGGTGATAAGCAGGCTGAACCTCATCAGTCGATTTATAAAATTTTGCGTTGCGTAAGACACTATCCTCTTTTTCGTCATACTTTTGTAAAAACTCAGCGCGACCGAAAATAGAATTAGGTAATTTACATGTCGATAAGGCACTGGCCGCATGCGCCACAGTTGATGAAAATGTCTCGTTACTATCAACACTAATCTCGGGAATATATAAAAAATTCTTTTTTAAAGGCAATGCATGCTGGTAAACATATAAACCCTTTACCTTGCGCACGTTCCAACCGTTTTGCTCTTTAAATTCGGCCCAAAATTCAGATTGCATAAAACTTTTTTGCATATCAAAATTGTAACGTAAACTACGAGTAAAAGAAAGTATTGAGTATGTAAAAGTGCCGTTTCCTGATAAATTAATTCTTACGTTTATATATTTAACAGTTAAATTTTGCATTAAAAGACATATGTTGTAACATTGATACATGAGATATATTGTCGATAAATTAATTGAAGTTGGCTTGACCGCACTGCAATCTAAAGTGTATGTCTCGATTATTGAATTAGGCAATGCAACAGCGGGTGAAATTGCTGTCAAAGCAAAAATTAACAGGGTCACAACATATACTGCGCTTCACGAGCTAGAAGTAATGTCACTCATTAAAGTAAATGAACGCGATGCGGTTAAAATATATCAGATAAGCGAGTTTGATAATCTTTCAGTTGAATTTATGAGACGAGCAAAATTGGCCATTAAATCTTACCAGATTGTACATGCTCTAGTACCAGATTTAAAAACTATGAATTGTCATCAAAGCACAGATCCTGATATTCGCTATTACGAAGGAATAAACGCAATAAATTATTTGTTAAAAAAACATAGTGATGAAATTATTGACATGATGTATATTTCCACGCAAGAACATTATGTTTTGCTTAAAACTGTAATAAATAAAGCAGCAAATAATGCGCATAGGCCTAGAGTTATCATACCAAACTCAGTTAAAGCAGAATTAATTATATACCTAGACCATCGAGTTGTACCAGCTAAAATAGCGCATTTCCCCACATCAACAATTATTTTAAAAGATAAATATATTACTTTATACGGCGACGCCGAATTTCCCCAAGCATATCTTACTAATGATATTAGACTCGCTAAGCAACAACAATCTATTTTTGAACTTAATTGGCGCATACTTTCTGGTGAACATATAATTGTTCCGCGAGATGAATAGTGTGAATTTAGCATAATTTAAATTACTGCGTTTTTTGCTCTATGCGTCAATTTTAATGTTCCACGATTCGCGTTTTTGTGCTATAATAATGACCTACCATGAATAAACAGGTTACAATACTTGCAATTGAATCTAGCTGTGACGAAACTTCTGCGGCAGTTGTTGTTAATGGCTGCCAAATACTAAGTTGCATTGTATCAAGCCAAATTCCAATTCATCAACGTTTCGGAGGGGTAGTACCCGAGATTGCCGCCAGAGCACATGTTGAACAGATAAATACCGTCATTGAGCAAGCTCTATGTGCTGCATACCCTATTATCAAACCTCGAGAGGCGTTAATAAAAGAAATAGATTATTTAGCGGTAACTCATGGGCCAGGACTAATTGGCTCATTGCTAGTTGGCGTAAATGCCGCCAAAACATTATCTATGGTCTTTAATAAACCGCTTATACCTGTAAATCATATTTTAGGGCATGTTTATTCTAATTTCCTGCAAGAGCAGGAAAATAAATGCGAAATGCGAAATGCAAAATGCAAAAGTATCGAAAATACCAATTATAATAATTCTTCCGACACTCTCCATTCTGCATTCTGCATTCTGCATTCTCCCTTTATTACTCTCGTCGCTTCTGGAGGGCATACAGATTTGATATTGACCAAGGGACACAATAACCACCAACTAATTGCGCAAACACGTGATGATGCGGCAGGTGAGGCTTTTGATAAAGCGGCACAACTACTTAGTTTATCTTACCCAGGTGGACCATCGATAGCTAAAAGTGCCATAAATGGAAATCCGGAAATTTATAATCTACCAAGAGGTCTTAGTAAAATACATACTCTAGACTTTTCATTTTCTGGACTTAAGACAGCGCTGTCACAACTTATTAACGAGAAAAGAAAAAGTAATATAAATATACCCACCATCGCCCCAGACCTTGCTTCTTCGTTTCAAGAAAGTATTATCGATAGCTTAGTGTCTAAAACAGTTCAAGCAGCAATAAAATACGATGTTAAAAACATCTTTTTAGCGGGCGGAGTCGCTGCCAATACAAGATTGCGTACCGAATTCGCTAATACTGCCTCATTAAATAATTTGATTTTTCATGCGCCACTTATAGAATATTGCACAGATAATGCAGCAATGATTGGGGCAGCAGCATACGGCTCAGTGCTTCTTAAACACTATGAAAGTTGTTATGATGTAAATGTAACACGCGAGGCAGAGCTAAAGCTATAAGACATTTAACAATTAACAAGTAGCAATTAACAGTGAATTAGCAATGGAACAATTACCAACAAGAAAAAATGACTTACTCGAACGAACCGCAATTTTTGGCGAGAATATTATCGAATTTTGCATGAAGTTGGAAAAAAATAATATTTCCACAATTATTATCAAACAGCTAGTTAGGTCTGGCACGAGCGTTGGAGCAAACTATTATGAGGCCAATTCCGCATGTTCCCGCAAAGATTTTTCCAATAAAATATTTTTATGCAAAAAAGAAGCTGAAGAAACAAAGTATTGGCTAAGAATGCTTGCAAAATGTTTGGTCAACTATGATGATCAAATAAATGAGATTGCCAACGAAACACAAGCGCTCGTCATGATTTTTCAAAAAATTGTTAACACGCTCAGAGAACCTAAGAAAGAGAATATTTGATAATGTCGTTTGATAAATTGTTTAATTGTTACTTTATTGCTAATTGTTAATTGCTAATTGCAAACTGAAAGCCATTTATGGAATTGCCAAAATCTTACATCGCCAAAGAGCATGAAGCCCACATCTATGATGTGTGGTTAAAAAGTGGCGCCTTCAAACCATCAAAGACGGGCGATAATTTTTCCATTCTTATGCCGCCACCAAACGCAAATGAAAGTTTACACGTTGGCCATGCATTAATGGTAACAGTGGAAGATGTAATGATTCGTCATGCTCGCATGAATGGTAAAAGTACAAATTGGGTTCCTGGTACAGACCACGCCGGTTTTGAAACACAAGTTGTTTATGAGAAAAAGTTGCAAAAAGAAGATAAAAGCCGTTTTGATTTTACACCAGAACAATTGCGCTCAAATATTCGTGAATATGTACTGGCGCAACAAGAAACAATTCTATCGCAAATTAAAGCTCTTGGTGCCTCATGCAATTGGGGTGAGCTTTACTTTACGCTAGATCAAAACATCATCGACGTTGCTTACCAAACATTCAGCAAGCTAAATAAAGACAAGTTACTTTATCGTGCTAAACGCTTGGTAAATTACTGTGTAAAACACGGAACATCTTTTTCCGATTTAGAGGTTGAGTACGAAGATAGACAAGGCACATTAACCTATTTTAAATATCCAATTAAAAATGAAAATGATGCTTTTATCACCGTGGCAACTACACGGCCAGAAACAATGCTTGGAGATACTGCCGTAGCAGTTTCTCCTAACGGCAAGCACAAGAGTCTTATTGGCAAAAAAGCCATTATCCCACTTATTAATCGCGAAATACCAATTATTGCAGATGATGCTGTATTAAATGAATACGGATCGGGTTGCGTCAAAGTCACACCTGCCCATAGCCATATTGATGCAGATATTGCCACTCGGCATAAATTACCAACTATTGAAGTAATTGATAATCGCGGCAAGATGATGGGCGATATTCCAAAAGATTTGATAGGAGTAAAAAGCGCAGAAGCTCGCGCCATGATTGTTGAAAAGTTAAAACAGCTTAACTTAGTCGAGAAAGAAGAAGCAATAAACCACCGCATAGGTGTTTGTTACAAATGCAAAACACCAATCGAAGTTTTGCCAATTGAGCAATGGTGGGTAAGCACCAAGCCGCTAGCTAAAAAGGCAATTGATGCAATTAAGAAAAATCAAATAACAATTACACCTAAAGAATCTAAGCGCAACATAGTGGCTTGGCTTGAAAATATTATCGATTGGAACATTTCGCGCCAAATTGTATGGGGTATTCCAATTCCTGCATGGTACAAAAAACAGGTTGCAGGAAGCAGGGAGCCCGTCCTTCGCTCAGAGCTACGGAGGGCACAGCAGGGAGCAGGCAGTGAGATAAAAATTCAAGTAGATAGCCCAGGAACTGGTTGGGAACAAGATAAAGATACTTTTGACACTTGGTTTTCTTCTACCCAATTACCGTTTGCCGCTTTAGGATATCCGAACAGTGAAGCTTATAAAAATCATTTTCCAACCAGCACAATGGAGACGGGCGCGGATATTCTCTATTTTTGGGTCGCACGCATGATTATGATGTCACTTTATGTGACGGGTGAAGTGCCATTTAAACACATATACTTACATGGGTTAGTTTTAGACGCCCAAGGTAAAAAAATGAGTAAATCTAAAGGTAATGTAGTAGACCCCATTACTCTTATGGATCAATATGGCACAGACGCTCTACGTTGGGCGGTAATTCACGGCACTACTGCTGGCCAAAATTTTAATATGACACTAGATAGAGTTATTGGCGGCCGAAACTTTGCCAATAAAATTTGGAATGCCGCTAGGTATGTGTTGGCAGCGGGACAGGGAACAGAGAACAGAGAAAATGGAGCAGTGAACAGTGAGCATAAAGCACTCACATCATCACCCTTAGGCAAATTGGACCAATTGGACAAATACGACCAATTAGACCTATCAATAAAAATTAACCAGCAAATTATAAGTAAACTACAAAAACTTATTGCCGACGTTAACAAAGCCTTTGCAACAAACCAATACGGTTTTGCCACCGATTTAATTTTTGACTTTTTTTGGCATGAATTTTGTGATAAATACATAGAAGAGTCTAAAACACTCTTAAAAACCCCCCAAACAGCCCCAGAAACACAAAAAGTACTTTTAACGTGTATTACGTCATCCTTAAAGCTTTTACATCCATTTATGCCATTTGTTACCGAAACCATTTGGCAAGAATTTGAAAGCCATAAATTGGTTGATGAAAAGTTATTAATTTTAGCAAAATGGCCAAACGAGACAATTGGCAAGTAACAATTAACAATTTTCAAAATATTTTCAGCAATCAATAATCAATTGAAATTCGACTGTCATTCCTGCGCAGGCAGGAATCTATATAATAAAGTGCTGAGCGGATCCCTGCCTACGCAGGGATGACGAATTATTTACTAAAATGGATATAACATTAAAAATTTTGACATTATTTAGAAATTACAAATTGAAAATAATATAAATTAGTTTTGCCAATAATCATGAATAAAAATATTAAATTAATTAAGCAACGGAGGGACCAGCTGCTCTCTTTTTTGTATATATCAAAAATACGACTAGCGGTAGCTTATTGGCTACTGGTATTGATACTCATATTGTTGCTTCAGCCTATTAAAGCGCATGCTTGGGATGAAATTAAATTACAAGGCGATAATGCCTTATCACAAAGGCAATTTGCTAAAGCAAAGGTAGAATATCAAAAGCTACGCTTGCTCAATTTTTCGAACAACGAGCCATATAATTTATATCATCTTGTTTACTTAGGTGAACAAAATGTAATGAATCTTAAAACTTTTTACGAGGCTAGGAGTGATATTACTCAGTTAAACTTGCTCAATCTTGCTTCTGCCGACTATGAATCGCCAGAAGCAGCTTTAGCTAGTTGTCAAAAGTTAAATGTGGCCAATGACGGAGTTTTGGCCATATATTGCATAAATAAAACGCTTACAACTTGGCCAATGTATCGCGACGGTTGGTTAACCGCAATGATATTTGCTGAAAAATATGGGGACGACGCTCTAGTAGCTCAATCTAAGCAAATTTTGATTGAATTAGACCCGATGTTAGCTGATAGCCTGTAACTGGTAGCTAGTAGAGGCAATGAGGAAAACGAATTAAATGATTAATTTAAAATAATGAATGATGATTGCGAATTATATGAGCAGCTACACTCGAAGGATGATGAATCAAATTCTAAATTCGAAATTAAAAATTAGTAATTGATTAAAAATTTTAAATTTAAAATTAAACATTAACAATAATTGCTGCTTGCTGCACCCTATTTTTGACACTTCTGTTACTTGTGTAACGCGCATCCTGTCCCCTGCACGCTGCACCCTGCACCCTACCGCCTGTTTCCGCCTTCTTGACTATCTCTCTCATATATGGTATACTCTTATTAGATCAGAAGAGGGGCTTCTCCACGCGCCCCATTTACATCATTCTCGTCACGCTTGACGTGACATTTCAGCCGTACGCTCGGAAAGGAGCGAAAGTCATGACCGACCACGCGCCGCACCAGCCACACCAGATCGTGATCAATTTGGACGCCACTGTCGCCTTCGTTAGGCGCTGGTGGATAGGAGGAGCATTCTTGGTAGTAGCGGTAATCGCTGTCCAAGGGTTCATCACCCTCGATGCGAACACGCGCGCTGCCAATAGTGCTCGGGCAACAGGTCCTGCATTAACTACAGGCGCAGATTTCAACCCTGTCGCTGTGCCCGCAAAGGCCTCGTACGAGGTTCTACCGTACGACTCTCCAGAAGTCGTAGCTGCGTCAAACGCGGTTACAGACATGCTCAACGCTTATGACAGTAGTACAATCGTGATGTTTACTGCTGATCGTTGGCAGAAGTGTGCTGGATACACGGCCAACGGCTGGATCGACAAGATTAGGGGCGTTTCAAAGAGCCAGCTGCTAACCGGCAGTGAAGACAGCTTCAGCGGTCAAATAGATCGCCGGAAGATCTGTACGTACCAGAACTACATCTTCGTGCCGGTGACAACGGAAACGAATGTCACCAAGTCGTACCACAAGATGTGGTTCCGACTCACCAGGATTGGGGGTATGTACAAGGTAGTGGATCACTACCCGGATGTGCCCCCAGACGATCCGAGCACCATCCGCAATTGACGGCCATGAGCCGTCACAGCTGCCCCCGGCGCACACCGCGCCGGGGGCGGTTTCGTATTTACAGACATGAAGCATGAAGCATGAAGCATGAAGCATGAAGCATGAAGCATGAAGCATGAAGCATGAAGCATGAAGCATGAAGCATGAAGCATGAAGCATGATTCTTATAAGATTGTAAATTCGATTTTTTTGCGTTACA
>CAJBMM010000027.1 GCA_903954185.1 uncultured Candidatus Berkelbacteria bacterium
GAAAATGTTGTGGCGCCAGTAAATGTATTTGCAGATACGCCAGATTGTGTGTATCCGCCAGAAGAAGCAATGCCGGTTACGCCAGATAAAGCGCCTGTATTTATTATCAAACCATTAATTGTGTTTACCGTGGTTGGCGCGGATATTACGCCTATAGTTGCTAGGGCACCAATCGACATATCTGCAAGGGTTGTGTTACCTAAATTGGAGTAAAGATTAAATTTATTGGTTGGACCATTCCATTGCAGGGCAGCGTAAGAATTGAGCGTTGGGCCTAAATAAAATTGCAAATTTTGCACATCGGTATTGTTGGTGGCTTGGTTGGTATCGATAGAAAATGCAAGTGACGATGTGCCATTTAAATCTGTTGCGCCGACGTTTAAGTTATCAAAATAGCCTGTGGAAAAGTGATTTGTTGGGGAACCGATGTTTAACCCCGCAACTCCTGGAATTATGCTGGAATTGACGGTGATATTATCGCCCGAAGATCCGATAGTGACACCGCCAGGAACCTCTAGGGATGCAGCGTGCAACACACCATCGGTATAAATATCGCCCGTAACATCTAACATTCCCGTAATATTTAAATTGTTATTAAAGAGTGAGTTACCCGTAACGGTTAAGCCACCGTTTAAGGTAGTAGCACCTGCAACCGTTAAAGTACCGCCATAGCTGGCCGAACCCTGAATAACAATGTTACCTGTTGCATCTAATTGTAATAAATTGCCTGCGCCTGTTCCTGCTGTTATTCCGCCTAAGTTATCGGCCGAAATAGCATGCGCAACGCTTCCAATTTGGCGACGAGGCACCATTTCTGCATCGGTATTAAACTGAATGCCGATATAAATATCGTTTGATGCAAAATCTACCGTTCCTGGTAATACTGTAACCGTTCCAAGTAAAGTAGACATAATACCATTTTTTATTGCAATGACTTTTGTTTCTTCCCATAAACGAATTCCAGCATCGGTATTTGATGGATAAGGATCAGATACTGTGCGATTTGCAGAGTATATTGCAAAACGTACGGTATAGGAGCCGTCATCTACAATAGCGCGCGTTTCTGGGTTTATAACTCTGGCAACCAACGGTATTTGTCTGTTAGTGGCTGCTATTACGGTAGCCGGAGCATGGTTGAATGTGAGAGATAATATTGTAAAAAGAATAATGCAGATTGCAGAATGGAGAATGCAGAATGATGGAAGATTCTTTTGTAGAGCAAGCCGTAAAACAGACTTTAGTCTGGCAGGAACCAAGCTGAAGCTTGTGCTACGAGAGACGCCGCGTAGAACAGGTTTGAACCTGGTAACAACCAAGCTAAAGCTTGTGCTACAGAATGACAGTAGAACAGACTTTAGTCTGGCCGCGAATAAGTGCATTCGCATAATAGGCCCAATTTGACCAATTAGTCCAATTTGGCCCATGTGCCTCATGTGCCTTATGTTAAGTACAAACTTTGTGAAGCTAGCGCTTACCGTTATGTTTCGTACGATATTAACGCTCTTTTTACCTTGCGCTACTAGGTTAATTAACGGTTGTAAACTCAAGCTTCATTCCCCTCTTGCATATTATGATTTACCAACCCCTTCCCCCGTTATTTGGGGTAAGGGCTATGACAATCATTACAGTGCTACTCATTTAGTATATAAGTTAATGGTATACCTTTGCAAGAGCTTTTTACGCTCACCCAATAAAGAAGTATCGCAAATTATCTGTAATTAATTTTAGAAGTTATTATATTTAAGCTTGTCAAGGGGTATTTATCCACAAGGGGGAGTTAGGTTGTAGGTTGTAGAGGTGCTTGGAAAATATAATAAATCTGTCATTCCTGCCTGCGCAGGAATGACGAAATAAACTAATTTTCCGCAACTTTTAACTATGATCTTAAGTCAAATAAGGCTAATAGGGCTGATAAGGCAGATAAGGCTTATAAACAGGAGATGTTCTCTGCTCTACCACTGTTTCCCTCTCCTTGAGAGGAGAGGGTTAGGGTGAGGAGCGTAAACTTCATTTTTAACTAAAAAAGCAGTTTACTGCTTTTTTATTGTAATAAATGGCGCCGCCATGTACCTGAAGCGCCCTGCGCGAATGGATGTGTAAGCTATGCACTACTCGCTTTGCTCGAGTGCACAGCACGTACCAATATTGTTTAATCCCTAATTTGAATTATTTAATGTGGCGGCGCCATGTACCTGAAGCGCCCTGCGCGAATGGTACGTGGTGGGTCTAACGGGGCTCGAACCTGTGACCTCCACAATGTCAATGTGACGCTCTAACCAACTGAGCTATAGACCCTTATTAAGTAATTTTCAAGGAACAATTTTCAATTTTCAAAAGTGGGATGGTTTGATTATAACAAATTTGCAAAAAATGTCTATGGACCAATAGGATTAATTAGTCGAATTAGTCTAATTGGATGTATTGGCCAAGCTCCATCCTACGCCAAGGCTACGGAGGGCAAGAAAGCTTCTTCTCCGAGCTCACCCCGTAGCACAAGCTTTAGCTTGGTTTAAGCCACACTAAAGTGTGTTCTACAGCAGTTTCCCCTCTCCTTTAGAGGAGAGGGTTAGGGTGAGGAGTATAAGTCAAATAAGGCGTATAGGGCAGATAAGGCTTATAAACAGATTCTGTTCACTGTTCACTGTTCACTGTTCACTGTTCACTGCCAACGACTATCTAGTTGGAAACGGTGGATGCAATGCTTCTATTCTGACCGAAGTTGGAGTACTTTTTACATCGGCTGTGGTAAAATGCCCGTTTTTTTGATAAACATACACCGCAACAGTAATTGCGATCATGGTTACCATAAAACCGATGATAGTAATAGAACTCCCCAGCGAAATATCTGCTTTCGTTGGTTTTGGTAAATTATGTTGTGTATCGTTTTCGAATGGTATGTCTTGCATGTTATTTCTTTATTTGAATTTGGCTTATTGGGAAGATTGGTCGAATTGGTTTAATTGGAAGTTTTTACAGGCCACACTAAAGTGTGTTCTACGAGTTAAGCTGTAGCACAAGCTTTAGCTTGGTATAAACCAGACTAAAGGCTGTTCTACACTAGTCAAAATTAGTCAAATATGGCGTATAGGGCTAATAGGGCCTATAAACAGTTTCTGTTCTATGTTCTATGTTCGCTGTTCACTGCTGTGCCCTCCGTAGCTTCGAGCGTAGGATGGGCTCCCTGCTCCCTGTAATTATTCTACCACAATTGTTGCGATTTTTGTTGGATTTGCAACTTCGTAATACTTATATGAACCAGATTTTGTAAACTTTACAGCTACCGATTTTTGGCCAGAACTTATAATGCCAATGTTTAATGCAATATAGTCTGTATTTTGCGGATATACAGTAGAAAATATAGAAATTTGTTTACTAGTACTATTTAAGAACTTTACTTCATCACCAATTTTTAATGTAGTTTTTGCAGGCATCGATGACGCGTTGCTAATAGTGATAATTGTGGCTGTTTCTGTTTGCGACTCAGTTGTTGCAGATGTAGTAGTTGACGAAGCAGATTGTGACGTTGTGGTACTAGTTACCTGTGATGTCGATTCTGTAACTGATCGTGATTCATTTGCGCTGTTATCGAACGTGCTGGTACTATTGTTAGAATTTTTTTGGTAAAGATAAAAAGATACGCCAGCAATTATAATTATGGCAATAATGGCATATATATTTTGTTTATTTTTCATGATTTCCTTTGATTATAATAAGTTATATAGGGCAAATTGGTCGAATTAGTCGAATTGGATGATAGGCCAGACTAAAGTCTGTTCTACAAGCAGAATCGGAGAACAGGCTTTAGCCTGGCCAAGCTAAAGCTTGTTCTACAGGTTCACCCCGTAGCACAAGCTTTAGCTTGGTTGAAGCCACACTAAAGTGTGTTCTACTGGCCATTCCCTCTCCTTTAGAGGAGAGGGTTAGCCGTGCCCTCCGTAGCTTTACGCGAAGGATGGGGGTGAGGAGCATGAGGCGTATAAGTCAAATAGGGCCAATAGGGCAGATAGGGCATATAAACAGATTCTGTTCACTGTTCACTGTTCACTGTTCTTTGTTCTCTGTTCTCTGCTAGCTAACAACAATCTCATCCTCTTTTACCGCAATACCCACATGGTTCTTTTTTAATTTGCCGTTTACTATTAATGCGGAAATTGGATTCAGTATATAATTTTGGATGGCGCGTTTTAATGGCCTTGCACCGTATAACGGGTCGTAACCTTTTTGGGCAATAAATTTAACCACTTCATCGCTATATTTAACAATAATGTCTTGGTTTGCTAATCGCGCCACAACCATACCAAGTTGTAATTTAACAATACGCGTAATTTGCTCTGCCGAAAGTGGACTAAAGATAATTATCTCATCTACCCTATTTAAAAACTCTGGCTTAAAATGCGCTTTTAATACTTCGTTAACTTTTTCTTGAAGCTCTGCAACATCTGCAGCTTGCTTTTTAGTTGTTTCATTTGCTTTGCGATAGCCTAAATGAGAGATGCCCGACTCACTGGCATACTGTTGCATAATATCGGATCCTAAATTACTGGTCATAATGACAATAGTATTTTTAAAATCTACCGTTCTACCTTTGGCATCGGTTAAACGCCCATCGTCTAGTATCTGTAATAAGATGTTAAATACCTCGGGATGCGCCTTTTCTATCTCGTCAAATAAAACTACCGAATACGGACGCCTGCGAATGCGCTCAGAAAGCTGGCCGCCCTCTTCGTAACCAACATATCCGGGGGGAGATCCGATTAAGCGTGATACGGCGTGCTTTTCCATGTATTCCGACATATCTAAGCGCACCAGCGCATTCTCATCGTTGAATAACGATTCTGCCAGCGCTTTAACTAATTCTGTCTTACCGACGCCTGTGGGACCAAGGAATATAAAAGAGCCAATTGGACGGTTTGCCTCTGAAAGGCCCGCCCTAGACCTTCTGATGGCATTTGAGACCGCTGTAACAGCTTCATCTTGCCCCACCACATGTGCACCAAGCTCAACCTCTAAATTAGCCAGCTTGCTAAGCTCGGAACCAAGCATTTTGTTAACAGGAATGCCCGTCCACCTAGCCACTACAGCGGCGATATCTTCTGGTCCAACCTCTTCTTTAAGCATTTTTTTATCATTTGGAATTTTTTCTAGTTTTTCTGAAAGTTCGGATATCTCTTTTTCTAAACGCGGTATTTCGCCATAACGTAAGCGTGCCACATCCTCTAGCTTTGCCTCACGTTCCGACTTATCGGCCAGTACTTTTGCTTGCTCTAGCTCTTTACTTTTATCTCGCAATTCGCCAATAACCGATTTCTCCTGTTTCCACTGAGCTTCTAGCACACCCGCTTTTTCTTTAAGATTTGATAACTCCTTTTGCACCTCGTCCAGTCTTCCTTTATCCCCCTCACCCGACCTATCGGTCACCCTCTCCCTTGGGGAGAGGGGCGGGGTGAGGGGCGCATGCTCACTGTTCACTGTTCTCTGTTCTGTGATCTCTGTTCTCTGTCTCCCCCCCACCGCTTCACGCTCAATCTCTAGCTGCATAATTTTATGGCGCAATTTATCTAGCTCCTCGGGCATTGAATCTACCTCCATACGCAAGGCCGAAGTAGCTTCATCTATTAAATCAATTGCCTTATCGGGCAAAAATCGATCGCTAATATATCTGCTACTTAGCTCAACTGCAGATTGTAACGCTGCATCGGTAATTCTAGTGCCATGATGCACTTCGTATTTATCTTTTATTCCCCGCAGAATTGCCAGAGTGTCTTGCGGCGACGGTTCATTAACGTAAACTGGCTGAAATCGCCTAGCCAATGCGGCATCTTTTTCTACATACATTTGATACTCTTTTAAGGTTGTTGCCCCAATAGCTCGCAAACTGCCACGCGCTAAGGCGGGTTTTAACATGTTGCCTGCGTCCATAGAGCCTTCGGCAGCACCAGCCCCTATAAGCGTGTGTAGCTCGTCGATAAAAAGAATAATATTATCTTCTGCATCGTCTATCGCTTTTAAGATGGCCTTAAGTCTTTCTTCAAAATCGCCCCTGTGTTTAGCACCTGCTAAAAGCGATCCTAAATCTAGCGCCACCACCTGTTTATTGCGCAGAGATTCTGGCACATCTTGTTTAACAATGCGCTGCGCCAACCCTTCGGCGATAGCGGTTTTTCCCACTCCGGGCTCACCAATAAGGACGGGATTGTTTTTTGTGCGACGGCTTAAAACCTGCATTACCCGACGCACTTCATCATCACGGCCGATAACTGGGTCTAATTTGCCCTCTTTGGCCACTTTTGTTAAATCGATTGTGTATTTATCTAGTGCCCCAAATTTTTGCTCTGGCTCGGCGCTATCTACGCGCTCGGTTCCACGCATAGATGAAAGTACAGATAGTGTAAGATCGCGATTTAATCCAATATTTTGCAAAAAATGTTTTGCGTCGGATGTAATTTCTAGTAGGCCAAGTAATAAATGTTCTTGCGAAATATATTCATCAGTTAAACTTTTGGCCTCTTTTTCGGCTTGGGCAAGCACACGCAATAACGTAGCGGAAGGCACAATAGAGCCTTGACCAAATCCTAAAACTGGCAGCTTTTCTAGTTGACTTATTAAATCATCGCGCACATAGCTAAAATCTTTGCCAGCTTTTTCAATTATTGGCCGCAATAAATCATCACCAATTTCGAACATGGCTAAAAGTAGATGGATAGGTTCAATTTGAGCATGCTTTCTTTCACGCGCAATGCTTTCGGCGCGTTGTAAAATGCTGGCCGATTTAGTAGTAAGTTTTGTTAAATCCATATTACCCTCCAATTTTATAGTACCATGGTTAGGTTGTAGGTGGTAGGTTGTAGAGAGTGAATAATGCAGAATGGAGAATGTGTTCGACAGGCTCACCACGGGTGCAGAATGCAGAATAATGGAATATTCTTTATTGTCATTCCTGCGAAGGCAGGAATCTATATAATTAATTTGGAGATTGTCTTAGCGCTCCTGCGATGTGTTCATGCGCAGCATGTGGCACATTGGAGGTGTGCGCAGTAAATGCAGAATGGAGAATGGAGAATTATGGAATATTCTTTATAGAACAATTGGTAGAACAGGCTTTAGCTTGGTCGTGTGTAGGGTTGCACCCTCGTCAGACGAGGGAACAACCCTCCGTAGTACAAGCTTTAGCTTGGTTGAAGCCACACTAAAGTGTGTTCTACGGGGATGTGCTATAGTACAAGCTTTAGCTTGGCCAGAGCCACGTTAAAACGCGTTCTACAAAAGTATTTCCTTAACTTTTAACTCTACACTTTTAACTTTTCACTATGATCATAAGGCTAATAAGTCAAATAAGGCATATAAGGCTTATAAACAGATTCTGTTCTATGTTCTCTGTTCTATGTTCTCTGTTCTCTGTTCTATGTTCTATGTTCACTGTTCTATGTTCTCTGTTCTATGTTCTCTGCTATGCATTACTTCTTTAGCTCTACTTTATGCACTTTTGCCTGCTCCGAAACAGCTTTGGGTATTAAAATCACTAATTGACCATGCTTAACCTCTGCCTCGGCTTTATCTTCTTGCACATCTACTGGTAAGTTAACCGCACGATGAAAAGCGCCATAAGAAATCTCGCGGTGAAAATACTCTTTGGTGTTACTTTCCGATTCTTCTTTTCGCTCACCCTTTATAGTTAACACGCCATCCGAAATCTCTATATCTAAATCTTCTTCTTTCATCCCCGGAACATCTGCTTCTACCACAATATTTTTATCGGTTTGATACACATTCATTTGTGGTGAAATAAATTGCTGACCGCGAAAAGGCACCAAGGCCTCATCAAACATTTTATCAAAGGCATCTTGTAAATCTCCGCCCCTAAAACTACTTAATGGATGCTTCATTTTTACCTCCAACTCTTTTTTTTCTTCGTTGTTAAAAAATATATCTTCTATTTGCGAGTTAAAATATTTGGCGATAGCAAACGCAACCGGCACCGAGGGCATACAGCGACCAGCTTCTAGCGATATGACAGATTGACGCGAAATTCCAATTGCCTCTGCCAACTCTTCTTGAGTTAGCGCCAAATCTCGGCGTAAATCTTTAATGTTATTTGATACATTGATTTCGTGAACTAATATGGGTTCCATACTCGTATTGTAAAGTATACTTTACATTTTTGTCAATAGGCATGTTAGGTTGTAGTGGATGAATAATGGAGAGTGCAGAATGTGTTCGACAGGCTCACCACAGGTGCAGAATGCAGAATAATGGAAATTCCTTTATTGTCATTCCTGCGCAGGCAGGAATCCAGCCTATTATAAATTATTTATAAGGAAAGGCCCTAGCGGAACATATGCCCGCTAGGGCACGCACAAATCGCGCTCAAGAGTGCGATGCCCATCTTGCGCCCTGCTGATACACTCTCAATAGCAGATTGCGGATGGACAACGTCTCAGGTTCTGGCTGGAAAGGTATACCGAAATACCCATCCAGCAACGAAGCCACTACAGCATCGTGCATAACGGCGTCTGTGAGCTGCGCTCGTTCCACTGGGGTTGTGTGCGTCCGAAAGCCCATTTGCGCGCAGCGGCCTAAGCCATGAACCAAAATCTTTGCAGGCTCGTTCGTCGCCGACATGATGCTAACCTCCGACTGGAATAATATTATTATACCATATTTTAATTTTTATTGTAAGTAAGATTGGAAAAATTAGTCATATTGGATTTATTGGAGATATTGGCCAAGCTCCATCCTACGCCAAGGCTACGGACGACAAGAAAGCTTGTTCTACGAATTGTTCTACAAAAGAATATTCCATTATTCTGCATTCTGCACCTGTGGTGAGCCTGTCGAACACATTCTCCATTCTCCATTATTCATCCCCTACAACCTACAACCTACAACCTACAACCTAACCTCCCCACATCCCTCGCTTGTTTTCCCGTGCATCCTTTTCGGCGGCTAAGAATAGTTCGCTATATTTTACATTTGGCGCAATAGTCATAATTTGCGCATAACCCTGGCGAACCATTTGCTCATTCACAAATGTTCCATCACCTAAATAAATGTAGCGCAGTAAACGATTATATTTATCTAAATCTTCTACATCTTTAACCAGTGTTACTTTTCTATTTGCAAGCAGGTCTTTAGCATATGCCGAGGCTTCTTTGCCGTAATATTCCACTGGTTTGCGTGGGTCTTTGGTTTCGGGGGTATTAATTCCAATTAAGCGCACAGTTTTTACAACTTTAGATTGTTCATCTTGCACTTTTATAGTATCGCCATCAACTACCTCTACAACTAATACTTGCGATTCGTCAAAAGGACCGCTAGTTATCACATCGGCTTTAGAATTATTTTTTACCAGTTCGTTTCCACCTAAAAAGATGATTATTAATGCAACAATGGCAGAAAGAAGTGATGAAATTTGTTTCTTTTTCATAAGGTTATATTAGCACAATATGGGGAGTTAGGTTGTAGGAAAAGAATAATGCAGAATGAATAATGTGTTCGACAGGCTCACCACAGGTGGAGAATGCAGAATAATGGAATTTCTTTTTGTAGAGCAGGTTTTAACCTGGCCAAGAGAAGCCACACTAAAGTGTGTTCTCCGAGTTTACCCCGTAGCACACGCTTTAGCGTGGTTGAAGCCAGACTAAAGTGTGTTCTACAAACCGTTCCCTCTCCTCTTAAAGGAGAGGGGAACCATGATAAAACAAGCTTTTGCCAATAAATATTAATTCTGCTATCGCGGGATAAATATTTTTTGATTGTATGCGGCGTACGGGCATGTTTGATATTCTGGATTGCTATTAATGAGATAATTCTTTTTAAGTGGACAATTTTTTAAGTGGGCAGATAGAGGCGTATTCGCACCAAGAACATGCATGCGATTCTTGCGGTAAAAATTTATCATCTTTCATAATTCGCTTGGCGGTAAATATAATTTCTTCTTGAACAGTATCTAATTCGCTTGTACGAGGGAAAATTGTGACAAACTGATTTTGTGCTAAATACCAAAAAGATGCAGAGACAACAGGCAATTTAAGACTATTTAGTACTAAATACGCATAAATCATCAACTGACTAAAATCTACCCATTCTGGAGAGTAATTATTGGTTTTGTAATCTATAATATGAGCCGCTCCAGCACTGTCTACATCTATTCTATCTACGCGGCCAGTAATCTCGATATCGCGACCGATGGTTAATTTGACATATCTTTCTAAGGCATGCGGATTATGTATTAAATTCGTGTTAAAAAATGCATCTATCATCTGTAAAGCACTTTCTCCGTAACTCTTTTCATTTGCTCTATCTTTAAACCCAGTACGATTTGTACGCCAGTATTTGCGCAGAAGATCTTTAGCAATTTTAGGATTTTGCTCGGTTTTAGGTATATTGGCCAATAATGCGCGAAGAGTGGTATGAATGTGTTGGCCCATAGTAAACTCTGCTTTTGGTTTTTTAAACTTTTCTCCCAACAAATCGAGATAAGAAAATTTATACCGCTGCGGGCAGGTTTTGTAGGTTTTAAGTTTTTCGTAAGAGCATTTGAACATGAAGATAGTATAACAGAGAGCGACGGTTGTGTATCGCGCAACGCGTAACGTGAATCGTTTACTGATTCCAGCAGATCCTTCATTCTGCTACCTATTACCTAATGCCTAATGCCTAATGCCTAATGCCTAAAAATAGCTTAACCCGGGCAGACATAGGTCTACCCGGGCAAAAGAGAGGAAGTGGAGCACGCGTTGAGGTTCATGCATGCACCCGCGGTAAAATCACGCGGGGCTATAACGCCGACGCTGTTGTGGCGTAAGCGCCAATCGGGCCAAAATGCCTACCTCCATAGGCAATCGCGGCCAGAAATTCACGACACGCACTCCACTTCTAATTATGTAATACTACTTTATATTCAATGTGTAAAGTACTGTGCACAATAAGAATGATGAATGATGAATGCAGAATGGAGAATAGTGGAATATTCTTTTATAGAGCAGGTTTTAACCTGGCCAAGAGAAGCCACACTAAAGTGTGTTCTACAAACTGTTCCCTCTCCTTTTGAGGAGAGGGTTAGGGTGAGGAGCTACACCTGTTCACGGGCGGACACATAGGTACCGCCCCTACGGCTATACAAGCCAGGCTAAAGTGTGTTCTACGAGTTTACTTTGTAGCACACGCTTTAGCGTGGTTGAAGCCAGACTAAAGTCTGTTCTACGGCTCTGTCCTATAAAACGAGCTTTTGCCAATAAATATTAATTCTGCTATCGCGGGATAAATATTTTCCGATTAAATACCCTCTCTCTAACCCTCACTTCTCTGGGTGTATCCCTCGGGTAGAATCTACCTGGAGCTGGAATCTGTTCACTGTTCACTGTTCACTGTTCACTGTTCACTGTTCACTGTTCACTGTCTTCAGTAAGTTTAACATCTAGCTCTTTTAGCTCGTTTTCTACTTTTTTTAGTTGAGATCGCAAACTAGTTAAAAGCTCCATGCCCTTTTTAAACTGATCGATAGAGGCATCTAAATAAACTTCACCTTTTTCTAGTTTTTCGACGATTGTTTGTAGTTCTTTATATTCTGTTTCGAAATTTTTCATAAACCTCTTTCTTTGTCGAAGATGTAACCTTCAACAATATCGCTTAATAACCAAGCTCCATCCTACGCCAAGGCTACGGACGGCAAGAAAGCTTGTTCTACAACTCGGCTCGTAGAACACACTTTAGTGTGGCATCTACCAAGCTAAAGCTTGTGCTACAGCATGTAACTCGTAGAACAGACTTTAGTCTGGCTTCAATTTATATTGTTAATTTTACTTAAAAGTGAACCATCACTCAATTTTGTCTTAATATTAGCCCCAACTGCCACATTTTTAACCGAATGAATAATTTTCCCATTAGAATCTATTGCTATTGAATATCCGCGCTTTAATATATTTTCGGGATTAATCGCTTCTAAACTCGACGCACTGCTTTCGAGCGATGATTTTTTCTCCCATACTAAACTTTGCATACTTTTTAGCATATTCATCATACGACGGTGCAACAAATCGATGCCACGCGTAGGTGCTTGCAGCGATTGTTTTAATTGATGAGTAATAATATCTAACTGATGAAATTTGGCTTTAATTAACCCATCAATTCCTCGGTGCAAACGGTTATTTGTATGCTCTAAATCAAATAATACCTGATCATAGTCTGGAACGGCAATCTCTGCAGCATTTGTAGGCGTTGCAGCACGCACATCGGCTACTAAATCGGCTAGGGTAACATCTGGTTCGTGCCCAACACCTGTAATAACGGGCGCTTTGCTACCAAAAACAGCCCTAACTACGGGCTCGGAGTTAAATGCTTGCAAATCTTCTAAACTACCGCCGCCACGAGCTAGAATGACCAAATCTACCGCCGTATGTTTATTAACATAATCTAGGGCTCCAACAATTTCTTTGATAGCGTTTTGCCCTTGCACCGAAACAGGGATAAGTTTTAGCTTTAGCCCACCAGCACGGTTTTTTAAAATGCGCAGAATGTCTTGCAGTGCATCACCGCTTTTTGAGGTGATGATGGCAATGCTTTTTGGTAAAAACGGCAAAGTTTTTTTGTGAGTTTCATCAAACAAACCTTCTGCCGCTAGTTTTTTCTTAAGATCTTCATAAGCTTTCTGCAGCATACCCTCACCCACAAGCTCAATTGCTTGCACCGTGAGAGATATTTTGCCCGATTGCGGACGAACTTTGAGGTAACCGGTCAATTTAATCTTCATCCCGTCTTCTAATTTAAACGGTAGGTTAAAGCGCATCATAAAACAATTTAATAGTGCCGATTCATCTTTAATATCAAAAAAAACAAATTTATCTTGGCTAATTTTAAAACTCGAAACTTCGCCTTCAATGGTCAATGAAAGAGGTGTTAGCACACCATTAATTAACTCGACAGCTGCACTGACGGTTAAAGTTGAATCTGCAATTAAATCTAATAAATTATTCATCGCTAAAATATATTAGCAATTTTTGGGAATTAATACTAATAAGTCTAATTGGTCTAATTGGACCAATTAGTCTAATTTGAGGCTGAGAGAGTAGAGAATGAGAGCTTGGTTATACAAGCCAGACTAAAGTCTGTTCTACGAGTTTGTGCCGTAGTACAAGCTTTAGCTTGGCCAGAGCCACGTTAAAACGTGTTCTACCGCTGTTTCCCTCTCCTTTAAGAGGAGAGGGTTAGCCGTGCCCTCCGTAGCTTTACGCGAAGGATGGGGGTGAGTAGCTACACCTGTTCAGGGGCGGACACACGGGTACCGCCCCTACGGCTATTCAGGCCACACTAAAGTGTGTTCTACAAAATAAATTCCTTCATTCCGCACACCGATACGCGCACCTCAGTCATTGCGAGGAGCGTACGGAGTAGTCGACGAAGCAATCTGGGTAGGGTAAACAATAAGATTGCCGCGCACTAGGCTTTGCTTAATGGCTCGTAATGACCAGATAATCAACGTACATATTAGCAATTAATGATCTTCGAGCCAATAAGACCAATTATTCCGATTTGACCTATTAGTCTAATTAGAGGTTGAGGGAGTGTAGGTGGTTGCTTTTGACGTTGTAGTTGAGGTTTTAGCTGGAGTAGTAGCTGAAGTAGTGGACGGCGAGGTTGAAGTAGCAGAAGTAGAAGTAGAAGCTGCGCCCGATATAGAAAGCGCGGTTTTAAACGCAACCAAATCTCCTTTTGCAGCAACAATATCGGCTTTGAATTTAGCCATATATTCACGAGCAGCCGCAACTGCGACTTTAGATGTTTCGGCATTTTTAATGTCTATTTTTGCTATTTCTACTTTCACAAGCGCTAGCTGAGTAGCCGCATCTGCCAATTGAGCCTTATAATCTGTAAGCGCAGAGGTTAATACCGCAGTGTCGGCTCCGACGGCTGTTTTAGCCTCAATTGTTACCGTTAGACGAACAGTGAGTGCATTTAATTTATCTAAAATTGCCTGACCCTGATTTAGGGCGGAACTTAAATGTAACGAAGGCATTAATGCTTGATAAACATTGTAATCGGAATAAATAGTTTTGATATCTGCTTTAACCATTTCTATTGTTGTATCAGCAGCAATTTTTGTTTTTAGCTCTGTTAACGATGCAACATATGATGCAACTTGCGTTTTTAGAGCAGTTACTTGCGCGGCTGTTAACCCTGTAAATGTTTTGCTAGTAAATTTATTCAGCGTATTTATGCGCTGATCGATAAGTTTGGCACCAATAGCCTGAGCTTTGGCTAACTTTTCGCTAGTTTTGGCTGCTTTATATGCTGTGTATGAATCGGCTACCTCTGATTCTGTTTCTACCTCGGTTTTTTCTTTGCTTTGAGCCTCGGTTGTTTTGGCTGTTGTAGCCGTAGATTTTGCAGGTGATGTAGTTTTTGTACTAGTTGCGGTTGTAGTTGCAGTTGGCGACTCGGTCGATTGGTTTTCTGCATACACAACATTCGCATAGGATGAAGCAATAAGCGCAGTCAATAAAACAAGAAATATTTTAGATTTCATTAGTCTCCTATTAATTGGGTGATGTTTTCTTATAAACTTAATTGTGTTTCAGCAGTTGGGCTACTACTAGTAACCGAGGTATCTAAATTTTGCAAATCTGTATTAACTGCGGCAGAGGCTGAATCTAGCTCTGCAGTTGAAACTGTTTTACTGCTTGATGATGTTGTAGCGGTAGTGGTCGATGAGGGCGATGAGCTACTAGTTACCCCAACAGATTCTGTATCGGTGGTTTGTGATTGCGAAATGTAATAGTATGCCCCTCCTGCCGCCAAAATTACAATTAATACACCCAACAGCCAAAATATTAGCGAACTACTTTTTTTTGGTGCCTCGGGCGGAGCCTGAGGTGTGGCAGGTGTAGATGCGGATAACTCATCTGGTGTTGCACTGGTCACAGAATCGCCCGGCTCAGAAACAGGTTGAGGTGGCGTAATAACAGGCTCAGCGACCACTTTGGGTAGATCTGGTTTTACTTCTGGTGTAGCAGTAGTTACAGCAGGTGGTGCAACAGGCGCGGGCATTGCGGGCGCATCTGTAGGTGCGGTTGGCGTGTTAGTTAAATTTGTTGGTTCGTCCAATTTTCCTCCTAATTAGTACTTTATATTATAACGGTAAATGCAAATAAAACAAAATAACTACGAGTATTTAGCTTTTAGGTAATAGCTTTTAGCTTATAGACAAATGGGGTACTTCCTTTTAGCCCTGTCATTCCTGCTTGGGACGCTTAGCGCTCCAAAAGCAGAAATCCATTTATTATAATTATTTTACATAGATTCCTGCCTACGCCAGTCTCGTTCGAGGCGAACAGCCGCTGTACTCCTCACCCCCATCCTTCGCGTAAAGCTACGGAGGGCACAGCTAACCCTCTCCTCGCGAGGAGAGGGGACACCCTAAAGAACACACTTTCTTGCCCTCCCCGTCTCGACCGAGGCTCACAGGGGTGGATGTAGCTTTCACAAAGAACGGAGTTTGGTGTCAGCCAGGCTAAAGCCTGTTCTACAAGTTTATCCCGCAAAACACACTTCGGTGTGGCCAAGCTAAAGCTTATTATACACAATTGAGCCGTAGCGCAAGCTTTAGCGAAGGATGAGTTATTTGTTGTCATTCCTGCATAGGCAGGAATGACAGATGAATTATTCAGATTTCAGTTTTTGGATTTCTGATCTCCTCCCGCCCCTTGACTTCTATCATTTTTGCTCTTAAATAGAACTTAAAGGTACTAGGATAAAATATGAGCAATAAAGAGATTTTAATTGAGCAAGCCGCTTTAATGATGGCACAAAAAGGATACCATCTTTTTACAATAGATGCGCTCATAGAACATACTACCATTGCCAAAAGTAATACCTATTACCACTTTGCTAATAAAGAGTTGCTGGGCGAGGCGGTTTTGCAATATTGGGCCAACATATATCTTTTAATGTTTAATAATATTTTTAATAATCCAAATGTACCAATTCGTGTTACCCTAAACCATTACTTAAAAAAACAAATACAATTTCAAAAAACCACAAGCTTTTGTGGCAATCCTGTCTTTTCCATTACCCAAGATTTAAGCACACCCGGTGCTCTTATTAAATATACAACTTATCAAAAAGATGTATGCGCAATTTTAACGAATTTTATTTCCGCAGGAATTGCAAAAGATTGTTTTCTGGCCAATTTAAACCCTCAAAATATTGCAAAATTGTTATTTTCACAGTTAACTTTCGCCGAACTAGATTGCCGCATTAATAAAAATTGCATACCTATAATAAAATCCACAAACCTGCTAAACAACCTTATACTCATTAAAGAATAAAACTTGCCTTGATTATCTACATTATTTCATAGATACTTAATGGGCAAATAGGAGAATAATTTGAGTGAAGATCATGTTTCAGCGTCTTATAAAAATATATCTGCGGTAGATACTTCAGCGCCGCAGAACTATACATTAAATAAATTTCCCGATACGAGAGTTGTTGGCGATGGTGCTAAAAAAGAAATTAAAGTTGGTCAGGAATCGCTTGTTCCGACGTTAAATTCGCTCATAGCAAAGTTTGACCAATATACTATTCAAGAAACAATATTATTACAAAGCTATAACGCTACCCCAGATTCATACATAGGCATCGACGTAACAAAATGTTTAATCGCAAATTTGCCAGATGTAAGGCAGCAGCTCGCTGATGCTGTAACCGAACTGGATGAAACTCGTTTATCTACCATGAAAAATACCGATCTGCATGCTATTTATGACGCATGCGGTATTTTGAATTCAATTGCTCAATCGCACATTGATGTAATAAATTTTTTACTTAGCCCGCTAGACGGACAAAAAGTAATTGAAGAGTACCCAGAAGGTATAGAAAATTATTTACAAAGTGAAGCAGATAAAATACTTAATATTGTTAATAACAAATTCTAACATTGCCAAGTTTAAAGGCGAGCTTTCCTAAAGCCCGCCTAAAGCGTTTGATTAGTTTACCAAACGCACGTTAGAATAATTTGGCGTCCCACCCTTAAGCGAGGCGCGTCTGTAGTGCTCGCTGCACAGCTTCAGCGAATGAGTCCGAGGCGTCTTGCAACAATTCATAGACTACGGAGCTTAGCCCGCGTTGCGCATCTAACATCGCGGCGTAGTCGACACTGCCCGGGCGTTTTGCAGCCGCATCCATACGTAGTAGATCTTCCAACGCCCCAGGTACGTTTGCCGAGCCAGATATTACCCTAAGCGTTTTGGGATAGAGCCCAAGACATGACAGGGCATAGAACCCTGGAGCAGCAATAAGATCGGAGCCAATCCAAACATCCATGAATGGATCTTGTCGATACCACTCGAGCAGCCCGTCAATACTACCGCGCGAGTCTTTGACGGCAACATAGAGGCGCGGGTGCGCCAATTTCAGCTTGTCGATCTGCTGAGGAGTTGCAGTATAGCTGGGGTCGAGTTGCGGAATAATGTAGACGATAAGCCCCGGAGGATTTTTGCCAGTCGCTTCTAGGCATGCTGCCAGCTTATGCAAGAGCTGCGGATCATTGCTGTTGGGTAAAGCGAGCACACCATCAAAATTACAACTTTCAGCACAACGAATGATTTGACGGGCCTGTTGCGGGTTGGTAGTACCGATGCCGGCTACCAGTGCAACCCGTCTAGCAAAGCGATCACCAACGGCCTTGTATAGGGCAACCTTCATCGCGTGCCGCATCTGATGGCCACCACCCGTAGTGCCGCCAACTACCACCATTTGTGCTCCTAAAGCAACTCGCCGCTCGATATGGGCCAGAGTGGCCGCTACATCGGGGTTAAAACCGTCTTGCCATAGCGTAGTTGAGGCAACCCCAATACTAGCTGCCTTCAGCATTTCTGTGTGTGTCATTTTATTTACCTCTTCGTACAAAGACACCCTTAAGTTGTGAGAATATATTTTAAAGGTGCTCATTCACAGTGTAAGCGGGTGCATGCCCGCCTAACTCAAGATAATATCATCTGTGAATATTATTGCAACATTACCAAAAAGCCCCAAGGGTATGGGGCTAATACGGCAGATAAGGCTTTTAAACAGAGTTTTTACTGCAGTAGCCTTGGTGTAACAACTGGCTTAACCATTAAAATGTTATATTTATAAAATACTTTAAGAACCTAGCTCTATTAAGAGCGACCTAGCCCCTTCTATTCTACGTGTCAACTCCGCAATATTTTGCACGCGCTGGTCATTGCTTCCGTAATAAACGCCATTACTACGCTGTTCATCTATAATTTGTCCAACACGGATAGCTCTATTTGCCTCACCTGTTTTTTCGCAATCAACAATTTGTTGCTCTTTGGTAATAATTTCCGCTGCAATCCTACTATAATCTTGATTTTGCTGTTCTTTACTATACCTTGCTAAAAACCCAGTTTTTCGCGAATTAATCGCATTGAGTTCTCTCTTTAATTGTTGCAACTCATGCTTTAATTTTTCAAGATTATCTTTATCACTTGAGGGCATGCCTTCGCTATTAAGCAAATCAATTTCAGCAGTGGTACGATTAACATATTCAATCTCCAATGTAAAATCGTCTAGACGTTTTTGTAAGTCAGAAACTGTGCGCTTTTGGTGCTCTGTTACAGCCTCTTTAGCACTTTTTAATACCGCCTGATATTCTACATTAGCTGCTTCTATTTCTGCTTTTTTAGTGGGATCTGTCATCCACTCATCTGGCACTAAAGCCTCTCCAGCTTTAACATGCAGTCCGCGATGCCTAAGGTCATGTGCAATATCGTGGCTATTATTACTATTCCATTGGGTTGCATGGGGGAATACCCCATATTTGCCAGCATCTACCTCGGCTAACGCTTTAAATCTTTGCAATGTCGAAATATGTCTTTTAACAAACGATCTATCTACCGTATTTATTGTATGTGGATATTTTTGGTAACCCAACATCATCGCAAGTTGCTCACTTGGAACACCTAACCCAACTGGGGCTTGGTTTTCACGTGAAAAAGATTGCAAATATATAAAACTTGGATCTCTGGGGCTTAGAAAACCGCGAGACATTTCATTCTCATCATTTCCAGCAAATCTAAAGTTTGGTGCAATTGTTTGCAAATGTCCAACTTCTTCATCCAAGAATTTATTAAAAGTTTTTTCGTAATACTTATATATGCGGTTATCTAGTTTATTATTACCTTCTGGATAGTCAATTCCCAACTTTCGAACAATTGCGTTAGTAGCTTTTGTTGTAAATTTATCCCGACTCTGACGCTCATGCTCTGCTTCCCCAGATTCGCCCTCTTTGATAATTTTTGCTTTGCCGTCTTCATCAACAGCTACCTCACCAGGCTTACCCCAAACAGCGTCCATTACATATGGATTTTGCTCCGTTCTAACAATTATGTCTCTAGATTCTGCAATTTCGTGCATATATTGCTTAACTAAATCGGTATTCTCCAACCCCGATTTATCAGCTGGGCCAACAATGCGTTCTAGTGCCACCTCTGTCTTACGGAGTTGATGCTCAGCATCTCTTACAGCGGCAAATCTTCCAGTAAAATAATTCTTCATTTCGTCGGACATCGAACGACTTGCAAGATCGTGTTGCCCTATATAGCTAACATAGTCTTCTGGTTTCGCATCACCAATATCATCTAGCCGCTGATTTGTAGGAAGAATGTTATTAAGAGAATCTATTAACTTTTGTAACTGATCCATTAAATGCTGTTGCAATCTGCCTAACTCTGCTCTAGCTACTTCTACCGCCTCTTGAGCTCGCTCAGTAGCTTGCGAAACTTCGGTAACATCTCGCGTATCTGACTTACCAATATTCATAACATAATCGGGCACGCCAAGACGGGCTAATCCGTCAAAAGCACTGCGTTGACGCTGTAAAGCCTGGCTTCTTTCGGCAATATCTTGGCCGAATCTGGCCCGCATCGCTTCATCTGCCGTAGCATTGTCTTTTTGTTCAAGTACTTTTGTCGCCCTTTCCGCAACACCCGCAAGCATCGCGTCAAAGTCTGGTTCTCCCTCGGTCATATACCCATCCTTATTAAATTAAATAATTCATTACTATCATATCATAATAATATAACACTAAAAATTTTCACCCGTATTAATGTAGTTTTAGCCAAACAAAGCTTGTGCTACAGACGTTAATAAAGCATGTGCTACAAGGCAAGTTTGTAGAACACGTTTTAACATGGCCACACTAAAGTGTGTTCTACGAGTTTACCCCGTAGCACAAGCTTTAGCTTGGTTAGAGCCAGACTAAAGGCTGTTCTACAAAATAATTTCCTTAACACATCTACAACCTACAAGCTACCAGCTAATGTTTACCAACTGCCGCCACCGCCGCCGCCAAATCCACCACCAGAAAACCCGCCACCGCCACTACCACTGCTACTTGGGGTAGATGCCATAGTCGAAGAAAACGATGAAGAAAAAGAGTTCATTGCACTGCTAAATAAAATTAAATTAAATGGCCCATTTCCTACGTACCAATTAGGTTGTGGTGGTGTTATCCCCATATCTTTAAAAGCTTTGACTAGCTTTTCGGTAACATTAAAAATCATCGCGTATGGTAGAATTTCCATAAATATATTTTGATCTTCCATAAACTTTTGGCGATATTTTTCAGCTGTCATCACAAATAGTTTGTAACCCAATGCTTTACGATAAAGTTCGTACCCCTTGGCCGACCTTTGTGCCATGGCCCTGGCAACACATAAAGTTAGTATCCCGACAACAAATATACCTACAGTTAAACCAGCCGCAAATCCCATTAGAATACTAACTGGCAGCAATAAATAGTAAATTGCTAAAACACCTAACCCCGGGAATAACAATGTTGCTAAAGCGCCCCAAGCGTAGTATTTTGTTCTCACTTCTGCAGGATTATGAGTGAATAACTCTAATTCAATCACGCGGGCATAGAGCTTATCTTTAAGTGTATTTAAATTTGAATAAAATTTATTTTTTAAATCTGCTGTAGTTACACCATCTTTCGTACCAAGCGAAAATAATGAATTTAATAAGTACTTTTCGTATTCCAATAAATCGTTGATATCTTTATTAGTTTTAGTTAATTTGTATTCAGCTGTTTTGAATATACCCTTTTTCTCTATTTCGGTGATGGTTAGATATCCTCGCACCGCTAAATCGACAATAGTCGCCGTAACATCTACCGTATCTACCTTTTCATCAATAATTATGCCAATTTCTGCTGGACGATAACCCTTTGGTGGAGCAAATTCTGGAGCATCTGATTGATTATATCCAAATGGAATTGGCTCTTCTTTACCGCCGATGCCGTTTGATGGAATTTTTATATATTTACGATCACGTCCTAACACCCACCACTTACGCATTAAAAAGTAAGTGCCAAACAAAATTGTAGCCAAAAAACCTATTATCATTGCTAAGCTTCCAGCCTTGGTAAGTGCATATGGATCGGCGATAGTTATAATAGGCACCATCCCCTTGGTATATCCAAGCGCCAAAGTCATATTTTCGCCAACGCCAAGCGTGCTCTGATTAAAAACTACGGTTTGCGTAGATACATCTTGAGTAGAACAATTGCTTGACGAGCTTGTGGGGCCATAGTAACACGCAGATTGCACAATGCCCGCAGTGGGTAAAGTTACAGTTGCATTTATGTTGTTTATAACAACTGGCCAATCATTACCTGTAACATTCCAATACAACTCATCATAATCTGTAAATGATCGCAAAATACCCTTTGCTTGGTATGTAATTTTATATTGTTGAACGCCAGATATTGTTTTGTTACCATCGCCAATTTTTAGCATTACATTGCCATTTGGCGTAGATTTATCAAATTTAGAGATTGAATCATTTAGCATAACATTAATGTTATTGATTTCGGTATAGGTTGTAGTGCCATCTGCATTTTTATATAAATATGGAATGTATCGATAAATTCCGTGCTTTTGCTGCAAGCCAAAGTCTACCGTAATATTTTCTGTTATCACCGCCACACCGTCGCTTTTGACGATAATTTGACTATCAAAACTATTAATAACCCAACCTTCATCTGCCGCTAGTGCTGACGAGGTGGGAATGAAAAAGATTGCAAATAAAATTAAAATAAAATATTTCATAACTTAAATATAAACAATTCTGGCTTAAAGATAAAATATCAATCGAAAGATTGACAATGCATAATGCATAATAGGTTCGACAGGCTCACTACAGGTGCTGAATGCAGAATTGTGGAATTCCTTTCTTATCATCCCTGTGCAGGAGCACCTAGAATCAAAATGTGCAAAATATACCAAGATAATAATATCATTCCTGCGTAGGCAGGAATCTATGTAAATATATTATAATTGAGTGGATTCCTGCCTGCGTAGGAATGACAAGTGCACTGACGCATCAATGTTTAGCCAGACTAAAGTCTGCTCTACGGTTTTTTGTAGAACAGGTTTTAACCTAGCCTGGCCAAGCTAAAGCTTGTGCTACGGGATGCGCTCTGTAGAACAAGCTTTAGCTTGGTATAAACCACACTAAAGTGGGTGCTACAAACGAATTTCCGCAACTTTAAACTCTACACTTTTCACTTTTAACTATGATAATAAGTCAAATAAGACGTATAAACAGATACTGTTCACTGTTCACTGTTCACTGTTCACTGTTCTTTGTTCAATACTCTGTTATCATGAATATTAATGGAGAAACTATTTAAATTTGATGAAAGTAAACTTTATTGTTTTAGCCCACCGGTAATGTTGTTTACTTTTTTTATTGAGATCATTTTTGCCTTATACATACTATTTACTAGCAAATTAAAACCAATTACTGCACTTATGGTTGGTATTTTGGTATTTCTTTCTATTTTTCAGCTAGCCGAGTTTCAGGTTTGTTCAAATAAATCATTACTTTGGATGCGCATCGGCTATGTAGCCATCACCATATTACCTCCATTAGGAATTCACCTAATTGGTATGGTTACTAAGCGCAAATGGCTATCATATTTAAGTTATAGCCTAGCTGGCATTTTTATAATTACCTTTTTATTTAGTACCAAATCTTTAATTGCAGCTACGTGTGGCGGAAATTACGTCATGGTAGTGACCAACGGGGTTGTAGCCTCTAAATATTTTCCCCTCTATTACTATACATTACTATTTATTGGATTAACCGATATCGCAAACTACATAAAATCGCTACCCAACACTTACAAAAGCAACCAGCCCGAACCACAATTTTTATTATGGGTAATGCTCGGATATTTATCTTTCTTAGGGCCAACAGCTGCTGTTTATCTACTATCACTAGAGGCAAGACGTGGAATACCTTCCATTATGTGCGGTTTTGCGGTATTATTAGCCATTATAATTGCACTTCGCGCGTACCCAATTAGTAAAAAATTAAAACTCTAAAATGAAAAACTATAAATACCTCGATACTATAACCGTAATTTTTGTTGTCGTATTGCTTGTTTCTAATATTGCATCGAGCAAAATTAGCCAAATCGGTAAGTTGACACTTGATGGCGGCACTATACTTTTTCCGCTTTCTTATATTTTTAACGATATATTAACCGAAGTTTATGGATACAAAACATCGCGAAAAGTTATATGGCTCGGATTTTTCTCTGCAATTTTAGCCTCACTAGTGTTTGCAATTGTTGCCTGGCTTCCATCTGCTAGCAGCTGGAACAATCAAGAGGCATATTTGGCAATTTTAGGTCAAACACCCCGCATTGTATTAGCCAGTTTATTAGCCTATCTTTGTGGCGAATTTTTAAACTCATTCATTTTAGCCAAAATGAAAATTTGGACTAGCGGTAAAATGCTGTGGACACGCACCATTGGATCTACCATCATTGGCGAGTTGGCAGATAGTATAATTTTTGTTTGCATTGCGTTTATGGGTGTTTATAGTAAAGAAATTATTTTGGCACTGATTATATCTAATTATATTTTTAAAACTGTCGTAGAGGTAATATTTACGCCTATTACATATAAAATTGTTCGATTCTTAAAGCATTCCGAATCAGAAGATTATTACGATACAAAAACTAATTTTAACCCGCTAGCTTTACATTAAATTGAGGTTGATAATAACGCCTTAATAATATATAAGTAAGTTATTGCCAACATATTTCGAGTGGAAAGTGAGTACGACATGACACGAATGGGCTGGCAGTTAGTAATCGGTACCTGTCTGGTATTTGTGGCGATTGTTCTAGGTGTAGGCCTAGCGATCCGAAGGTCTGAAGCCGACACCTGCCACAAAAACATTGTGGCAATCGTTTCGGCCGAACTTAAGCTGGGGGCAAAATTCGGCGGATATACCGAAGATGTTGCAGCCTTTGGGCTACCAGCATCATGCCCCAGCGATGTATCTGCACGCTACGCAGTTGAACGCAGCCCATATGGGGTTCTCAACGTTACATGCCCCAATGCCAATACCCACGCAACAACCACCGGAGGGCATAGCGAAGAATACCAAGTGGTGCTTATGGCACCATCAATTTATTCCACCGCCAAACCTTAGTGGTGAATCCCCCGGATAGCGCATAATGGCGCACGCCCTCGTCTTGCTTGGACGGGGGTGTTTTTTATTTATTTATGCTTAATAAAACTTACGCCCCTGGTCAGTTGACCAGGGGCGTTTTTTCTACTTACGAATATCGGGACCGTCAGAGCCTTACGGCTTGCTGACCGTCCGGGTGCAGGTTGGCGCGAACTCCCACGTCCGCCAACCGTCACCGATGGTGACGCTGCAATAGTACCCGTAACGTACGGACTTTGCACGTCCGTCGCTCAGCAGGTACTTTGCCATGTAGTCGGCGTGGCATTGCCTTACAGGCATTACCACACCAAGCATGGTGTCGCCGGGGGCGGCAACCGCGGTTATGGAGCCGCAGCTGGCCGTAACGGTCTGGAAGACCTTACCATCGCTCCCCACCATCATAAACTTGGCGACCGTTGTCGCCGTGAGCTTGGCAATACCCCGCTCGGGTGCGATGTTGCAGCTGGCCTGCCAGCTAACCGAATCATGGTCGGTGGCGGGCGCCTGCGCGTCACAAAATGTGACGCTGGTGCTGCTAGTGATGCCCGAGTACTCGCCGTTGCGAGTATCGGACGTGTACGGACCGAGGTCCTGCACCTTGACGCCGCCGCGCCAGACCTCGCCGACAAGCACGTAGTGGTAGTTGAGCGACTGGACGGCGGGTAGTCCCATCCAGATATAGGCGGTTGGGTAGATGTGGTTAGTCAGATCCACCCTGTCGATGGCCAGAACGCCATCTGCCACCGCCGTCACCGACGACTCGTTGACGAGCGGTTCCTGATGCTGGATCTCGGCGCCTACACTGTCTTTAAGAGACACGTAGCAAGTCGCCTTCGCGACTAGTACGTCACCCACAAGCGCGGGCGTCTCCAGATGGTACGACACCGCATCATGCGGTGTGCCGTACTCCACGTCGATGCCGTTGCTTGCAGGCGGAATCCCGCCGGCAAGCGCAGGAACACTACCTAGGCACAGCGCCAGAAGCGCTGCAACGACGAAATTCCGAATGCGACTCGACATAGCATGTCCTCCTTGGACAAGCATGCAGATGCCTAATCAGCTAGACCAATAGGATAGTCTGCTGCCCAAGATGCACTGCATAACATCTCGGATGTAAAGGTGCTAACTGCAATATACTACTTATTAATTATATTGTCAATACTTATTTATCTTATTAGTAGTTTGGTATATTATTACTCGACAATGTTAATCATTTAAAGCGCTATGATTATAAGCCAGGATGCTTTGTAACAGCCACAATAAAGAGCGTTCGACGGTTTTGCTGCGTAGCACACTTTAGCATGGTTTCAATCCAGACTAAAGTCTGTTTTACATTAGAATTCGAATTTACCTCTTTAAATTGTTGCGCAATATGAAATTAAAGAGTTTAATGTGGTTGACGATACACAAATCGCCAATTCCCCGCACCCAAAGGGGTTGGGTAGGAAATGCGTCATGCAGAATTGTATTGAGATAATATGCCCCAAGTGCGGCGCGCATGTTACAGCAACTCTAATTCCTGGCACAGAAGCCATCTCGTTTGGCCGCCAATGCGCCCGTTACAAAATTGCTCGGCATAAGGCCAAAAGACCACCCGACCATTGTAATGGCGATGAATCCTTTCTGTCGTTTGAAAAGAACTCAGCCGAGGTCGCCAAATGAATGGGCGAACATACACAAACACCCGAGGGAGCACCTGTTCCCTCGGGGCTTCCTTTAAGAGGTAGTACACACTTTAGCGTGACTTTGTTAGGCAAAGCTAAAGCTTGTGCTACAAAACGATATCGGAGAACACACTTTAGTGTGACTAGGTTAAAACCTGTTCTACAAAAAATATACACTTAATGCGCCTATAGTTCGACCAGCTCACTATCTTCGCGCTACTCGTAACGCAACACTTCGATCCTTCGACAAGCTCAGGATTTCGGCTCACTCATATCTAAGAGCCTCAATAGTTCGACCAGCTCACTATCTTCGCGCTACTCGTAACGCA
>CAJBMM010000028.1 GCA_903954185.1 uncultured Candidatus Berkelbacteria bacterium
AGAATGGGACTATGACGAACTCACAAAACTGGTCTCACAAAGTTTTAATTTTAACTACATCATGGACAAAGAAAAAGTGGATACGTCAAAAATGACAAAAGAAATATTACCAAGTATTACTACATTAAAATATGGTGAAAGTAATTGGCGTGATTTAATAGACGAAGTGGATAATTTGGAAATAACTAGGATTGCTCTGTTCTTAACGGGGCTGGATCGCGAAGATCGCTCAGAATGTTATGAGCGTTTGTTCAATCTTGTTATTAAGCGCGGTTTAACAATTCCATTTGTACATGCGCGGCATGATATGCCAGCTGATGAATATGAAATGCTTATGGAGAATTTTGGCACAGAATCATTTAATTTGCATCCAGAAAGTCAGATTAAAATTGAATTTCCACTACATGACGAGCTGCGTGCGCACATTTACATCGAAAATTGTCGCGATTTAGTATCAGATGATTTAAAGGGCTTTGCCGGAGTATGCTTAGATCTATCTCATTTAGAAGATAGCCGCATGTTTTGGTCTGAGGACGATTTTTTAGATATCATAAAAATTCTCAATCATAACCCTATTGGCTGCAACCATATTAGCGCCATTAGTGAAACTCCAAAATTAGATACCTATTTTAATTCAAATTACTGTTCAAGACATACTTTAAACTCGTTAGACGAACTAAATTATCTGAAAGACTATCCAAAAGATTATTTTGGTAAATACATTGCCATCGAGTTGACTAATAAAATAAGTAGGCAGCTTGAGGTTATTGAATATATTAAAGATTTGATCAATTTTGACGAAATAGCTAGATAGATTGGTTATTTTCTAATAAATTTGGTTCTAATTGCAAGCATGATTACTAGAATTAATCCCAGAATGATTAATGGCCAAGTGTAGTTAATCTTGTCATTGGTTTCTTGGGTAGATTTAGGTTCTTCTGTGGCTATTGCGGTTGTGACAGCAGGTGTAATCATGCTCTCATTTAAAGTTGTGTTTACACCTTGATTATCTGCAGAAGACGTTGATGAAGTAGGGGTGACAGCGGTGGTTCTTAATAACGATTTTACTATGATGGATTGAGTTAAGGATGTTGAAGATGTGCTAGCAGGTGTAGTTGATGTTTGGCCATACAATCCGAATACAGAGAAAGCCGTGGTTGTGCAGGAAACGGAATTAGCAGGAGCGTCAACGGTGCAGTTAGAAAGCTGTTGCCACTGACTCCCATCAAAGCGGTAAATACGCAAGCTGGATTCATTAAGTCCACTTATGCTGGTGGTGGAATAAGCAATTGTAATAGTGATCGCACTATTAAATGAAGTGACGCTAGATGTTGTGCTAGATAATGCTTTTATGTCGTATATAAATGTATCAACAATTGAGTATCCAGATGGTGAAGAGATGGCATTACTCACTGAGGTGGGGTCTAATTTTTTAATTTGGAAGTATGCATCGGATGCTGAAAAACCTGATGGTACAGTAAGCGAGACACCGAGAGAATTTGCAAGCAACGATAACGATCCGCCAGTGCTTATGGTGATGTTGGCTCCACTTTGCGAGGATATAGATGAAGATCCAGAGCATCCTGTAGTTAAGAAAGTGTTGTCGCTATCGGCTGTTTCGTTTCCTGCAGCATCTTTAGATTTAACCCTGTAATGATACAAGGAACATGGAACTAAACTATCCAACGATACTGAGTGGCTAATAACTTTAGTCGAAACATCCGTTTCTGATGTGCTATTACTATAGGTGGATGATAATCCGTAATCCAACATAGATGAGGATAACTCATCGGATACCCATGTTATGGCAACACTGTTGCTGGTTGTGGTTGCTGTGATTTGGCTGATTGCAGGAGAAACTGTATCAACAATTATGGATTTACTTGAAGACAAATTAGCGGCTGGTACTAAATTAGTCATGGTATTGGCGCTTAGATCTACTATTGTACCAGCAATGCTACTAACTAATAAACTAGATGATGAGTCACCTGAATTTACTGTGTAATTGCACGAAGCAGATGTAGTACTTACTACTGTAAAAGTGCAGGTATGCGATGGGGTTGTATTTAAAGTTACTAAAACGCTACCAGTAGCTGTAATCGCTTCGGAAAAGTTAACAATAATGTCTATAACGGCTCCTGTTCCGTATGAGCCATTAGCAGTTGCAGACGTAATACTCGTAATTGTTGGCGCCGTGGTATCGATTACTATCGCTTTACTCGCTGTTAAATTTGATGTCGGGGTAAAGTTGGATACGGCATTACCCGCGGTGTCTGTAATAGTACCAGCAATTAAAGTTGTATTAAGTGCTGATGCTGTATCGGTTGCCGCAACGATATAATCGCAATTTCCGCTGCTGGCTGTGGTAACTGTGAATGTACAAGATCTAGCGGTAGGAGTGGTATTTAATGTTACCGCTACGGTTCCAGATGAGGATACGGATTCAGAAAACCCCACAGTAAGATCTATAGTGTTTCCAGCGGTGTAAGCCCCGCTAGATTTAGATGTGGTAACAGAATTAATAGTAGGAGCTGTAGTATCGATAATGATAGTTTTGCTGGCCGTTAAATTGGAAACTGGCGCAAAGTTAGACATCGCATTTCCAACAAAGTCGGCGATTGTACCCGATATACTACTAGTTGATAAGCCAGCGCTCGTATCAGTTGGTTGAATGGTGTAACTACAAGATGCACTAGTGCTGTTAGCAACTGTAAAAGTACATGTTCTTGGCGTTGGAGTTGTGTTTAAAGTAACGGTGACGGGGCCAGTTGAGGTAACGGCTTCAGAAAAATTAATTGTTACATTAGCTGCCGTACCCGCTTTATAACTACCGCTAGCAGTTGTCGAGGTGACACTAGTAATAGTTGGGGCAGATGCATCGGCTAGAGTATCGGATAAAGCTTGGGCTATTAAGGTGTGTCCAGATTGGAAGTAATGAACTTGATCTGGTGTTAGTGCGGTTTTAATATCCCAAAGGTTACCCGCATCTCCGCCAGCCCTAAAAAGTCCTACCAAAGAGCTTGCATCAACTACGACGGTATTTGGATATGTTGCAGCTAAGGTTGCTAATGATGAATTCCAATCATCTCTGGTTTGTAATTGTGTATTAGTTCCTGCGCCCCATGGAAGTATTTTAAGAATCATAACTTGAATATTATTTGCTTGGGCAGCATTAAGCATGCTTGTCCAATTGGCAATAAATGTAGCTTTTGTGACACTTTGTGCTAAATCGTTTACACCGCCTTCTATTACAACTACTCTTGGTTTTAGATTAACAACATCTGCGGTAAACCTAGCCGATATCTGAGTAGTATTTTGGCCTCCAATTCCCATGTTTTGGTAGGTGTATCCTGTTGTTAAGCTAAACTGTTTTTCGATTGTTGAGGTGATATTGGTTGTAGCTGCTGAATTTTCTAAGAAACTATAATGCAGACCATGGCCAGCGATAATTGAATCACCAATAAATACAAATTGAGGCGCTTGCATAAACAATTGAATTGGGGTAGTTGTTCCCGCAAGTGCGGTTAGCGCCGTCCAATTATAATTATTTCCTGGAGATGCATTATCTACCATGTATGAAGTTACATTAGATTGCCCAGTCCTAGCAAAAAACATTTGCCCCGCACTAACAGCAGATTTTTCTACACGATATCCGTAGTAATCACCTTCTTGAACACCAGTTATTGGAGTAGCAAGAGTAATTGTGTTCATTGTATTTGTGGCGACACTGCTTATTAAGTTCTCGGTTGTTCCTACAACGTCATAGCGACTATTACCGTTAAGTCTCCAGATTTTGATATATAATCCAGTGGCATTACTAATATCTGAAGTATATAGTTTAACTTGAGTTAAGGTGCCATTTTGTCTAATTCTGTATGACTGGCCAACTGTGATAAGCTCTCGAGTTCCAACTCCGTTGTTGTAGCCAAGGTTACCTGCACCGGCGGCAGCGACGTCGTACGGTCCAACGGTCACATTATCTGAGTTTGGAGTATAAGTTGGAAACGCGAGAACTTTGTTTGAATCTATCAAGGCAAGGGAAAAAGCAAGAACTAATAATGCTAGTACCAAAAAAGTACGGACATTTTTTTGACTTCGTCCCCAAGTTTTGACCGACAGGTTCAAATTTCCTCCTCTGATAAAATTTATTATAACTTAATTTTAATAAAATTTATGAAAATTACAACGCTTGTTAGCTAATAGATAATTGTACAATATTTATTTAATAATCAATAATTTCAAAATAAAAAAAGACCAAGCATGGTCTTAATACATATTATTATTTGGCATTTTATAAATGGACTATGTTGTAAATATGATTATTGAGTTGCATGTCTTTAACTGTGGCGGACACTATAAGTAGTATGAATGAATCTTTTGGCTGGGAAGGAAGGATTCGAACCTTCGATCTTCTGCTCCAGAGGCAGACGCCGTACCGCTTGGCCACTTCCCAATATAAATGTTGACTGAATAATTGCTAGACAGAGTGGCGCCCTGTCTAGACGCCACCCCCAGGGGCACTCGATAACTCAGTAGCCCGCAATCTCTTTCTGGCCGAGAATAGGCGAGAGCGTGCTGTACCCACCTCGAGTCCCAGTTTTTTCGCGATTTCCGCTGGACTCATGCCTCTAGCTGATAGCTGCAATACTTGTCGCGATATCGTTGGCAGCGTTTCGATGTTGTTCAGGATTTCGTCTGCCGCAATCTCGCTCAGTAAATTGGCAATGTGATCATCGGTTGCTGGAACGATTTCGGCCAGAATAACACCACTGCGACAACTCGGGGTATCGAGTGAAAGAATGGGTGATATCTTACCCAGCCTTTTACTTTCGATATGCAGATTACTCATCACCTTATACATCCATCTTCGGAAATCACGCTTCTGGTCGAAACGTTCGAAGAACCTCCAACCGCGCGCGAGCGCATCTTGGACCAAATCCTGTGCATCATCGGCGTTATGAGTAAGACCGCATGCCATTCTCATAAGTGATGCCCTGTGTAATTTGGCAAGGCCGTCGAAAACCTTTTGTGCTTCTGCCATCGTATTCTCCTACGAGCGTAGATTACGCTTATTATACAATATAATAACTAAAAAGAAAACGATTTTTAATTGAATAAAATAAATTGCCTTTTATTACAGACATTAGTTTAGTTATAAATTTACTAAAGTACGGACTTAAAGGATTGTTAGTGTAGCACGATAGATAATAAACAAACTCAAATATGACTTATAAGGTTTATTAGCTTACGTTATTCTCGTATAATTTATACAACCTATAAAAAGTATGTAATTATGTATAATTATCAAAAAGGAGTTTATATGGAACTTGGATATATTGGCCTAGGTAAAATGGGTAAAAACATGGTGTTGCGATTGTTAGAAAACGGAGTGAGAGTTGTCGCATGGAACCGTTCGTCAGAGCCACTCGAAGAAGTAAAAGCATCTGGGGCTATTATTGCAAGTGATGTAGCGGATGTGGTTAAAAAACTTAAAAGCCCCCGTTTGATATGGTTAATGCTACCTCAGGGTGACGTAGTTGAACAGTTTGTGGAAGAACTTTCTGTACTGCTAGAAAAAGACGATGTAGTGATTGACGGTGGCAATTCCTTTTTTAAAGACACTTTAAGACATTCTAAAACATTAGAAAGTAAAGGAATCAGCTTGATGGACGTTGGCACTTCTGGCGGACCTTCTGGGGCAAAAGAGGGGGCATGCTTAATGATAGGCGGTCCAGCAAGATTGTATGAAAAAAATCAGAGTTTATTTAACATTATTGCTGCACCTAACGCATATAAATATCTTGGGCAGACTGGCGCTGGGCATTTTGCCAAAATGGTACATAATGGCATTGAATATGGCATGATGCAAGCTATCGCCGAAGGTGCAGCGATATTAGAAAAGAGTAATTTCAATTACAATTTATCCGATGTTTTTAGCATTTATAATAATCGCTCTGTAATAGAATCGCGTTTGATAGATTGGACTAAGCGGGCTTTTGATATAGATCCAAAATTGACCAACATATCATCTACTATTAATCATACTGGCGAAGGCGAGTGGACAATTAATACTGCAGAAGAATTAGGTATAGAAGTCCCTGTAATTAAGAGTTCTTATGAAGTAAGAGTGCATTCGGCAAAGGAACCAGAGAATTTTCGCAATAAGGTAGTTTCGGCCATGCGTGGGCAATTTGGGGGTCATGCGGTAAAAAAAGATTAGCGAATATTACAAAACGCCATAGATGGCTCTAACCACTCACGCCCGTCTGCTTTAATTAATTTATCTGCTTCTTTTGGCCCCCATGAACCAGGCTTATAGGGCATTGCGGTGTGATTTCCTGTACTTAAGCGATCAATAAATGACCATTCCGATTCTATCTCTTCTGCATCGTTGAAGAAGGTTTGGTCGCCGCTTACTGCATCGTAAAATAAACGAAGATATGGGTCAAAAATGTCAGATGATAAATGTTTATAGCAGAATTGCATATATGATGGCTCAAGGGCTGTGTTTAGTCCAGGCATTTTTGAAAGCACTTTAAGTACAATCGCTTCGTTTGGTTGAATACGATAAATTAGTACATTTGGTTCTTCGCCACTTGGCAAGTTAAGGTGTAGCCGATTTGGTCTATTCTTAAAAACGATAGAAATTTCGGTGGCAGTTTGTTTCATCTTTTTACCCCCGCGCACATAAATAGGCACTCCGCGAAATCTATCATTACTAATTTCGGTGCGAAAGGCAAAAAAAGTATTCGTTTGCGAGTTACTTTTTACATGCAATTCAGACCGATAACCATCATATTGGCCCAAAACGAGCTTTTTGGGGTCTGCTTTAAGGGCATTTAATATATCGATACGTTTTTGCGTTATGGCCACGTTTGAAAATTCATTTGGATTTTCCATGGTAGAAAATGCGAGCATTTGTAATAAGTGGTTTTGTCCTACATCCTTAAGATGTCCTGTTTCGTCATAATATCCACCCCGACTTCCAATACCAAAATCTTCTGCAGCAGTAACTTGAATGTGATCGACAAATTCTTTATTAATGAGAGGTTCAAAAATACAATTTCCAAAGCGAAACGTGAGAATATTCTGTAAAGTTTCTTTGCCTAAGTAATGATCTAATCGATATATTTGATCTTCGTTGAAATACTGATTAAGTAGTTTATCTAATTCTTTAGCCGATGCTAAATCGTGTCCTATTGGCTTTTCAATCATTAATCTAGACCAGCCCTCATCTTGATTATTAAGTTTTGTGGCTCTTAGATTGGAAAAAATTGTTTGATAAAGGTTAGGGTAGGTGGCTAAATAAAATATACGATTTCGGCACGAGGGGCAAGAATTTTGTTTTTGATCAAGCTCGGTTTTTAATTTGCTGTAAAATTTAGGGTCAGTTAAATCGCCATGCATATATGATATTCTTGACAACAGCTTTTTAGCTACTTCTGGGTTGATGGGGTGTTGATGGTGACGATTTTCTTGATGTAAGGCATTATCAAATAACTTTGCAAAATCTTCACGCGAAATTGCATCTCTGGCTGTACCAATAATTGTTACTTCCTCTGGTAACAATCCGTGCTCTTCTAAATCGTATAATGCAGGCAATAATTTAATTGCCGAAAGGTTGCCAGTAATGCCAAAAATTATTAATGCGAATGGGTCCATTAGAATCCTTGATAAGTTAAAAGTGACGGCTTAACCGTCATCCTCGACGCGAGTATGACGAGCAATTATTCGAGGATCCACAAAATTATTATATAGATTCCTACTTTCGCAGAAATGGCAATAATTTACCATACTACTTCTACCACCTACCACCTTCCGTATGCTACAATGTGCCCATGACAGGAAAAACACATCGCATGATTGGTATGACAAGCGGTTTGGGATATCTGCTATTATCTCAAGATGCTTTTTATCAACCGGCCACTTTTGCATCGGTAATAGTAATTTCTTATCTCGGTTCCCTCTTGCCAGATATAGATACCTCGACGGGCGATATATGGCATTCTTTGCCCTTTGGACACTCCGTTGGTAAAGTGGCAAGCAATTTTTTAGAGCACAGAAATTTAACTCACTCACTTTTGGGGTTTGGCTTAATCTCTTGGGGAGTATTAGCCTTATTGCATGCTATGCCCACATATTGGGGGCTAGATGCTAATACTCTTTGGATTATTTTTATTATATCTTACGGAAGTCATTTATTAGCAGATATGATTACAGTAGAAGGTGTCCCGTTACTTTTCCCATACGGAAGAATGATTGGAATTCCGCCTAAACCCTTTCATGGCATACGAATAGTTACTGGCAAATGGTTTGAAAACTTGGTAATATTCCCAATCGTTAACCTTGCACTTATTGGCCTAATTGTGTCAAAGTGGGCAGAGATAAAGATGATGATAATTAAGTGAGGTTACAGGTTGTAGGTGGTAGCTGGTAGAGGTAGTAAGGTAAATTATTGTCATTTCTGCGAAAGCAGGAATCTATATAATCTTGTGGATCCTCGAATAATTGTTCGTCATACTCGCGTCGAGGATGACAGAAAAAATGTCATTTTGCATTTTGAGATTTGAATTACGAAGGAGTAATATGAAACCAATTTTAGTTACAGGCGGAGCTGGTTATATAGGCAGCCATGCAGTTAAAGAATTAATTAAATCTGGCCGAAAGGTAGTTGTTGTCGATAATTTATCGGCTGGACACAAAGGGGCAGTACCAGAAGGAGTAGATTTTGAGCAAGCCGATACTCGTGATTACGATAAGATGCGGGATATTTTAGAAAAATATCAGCCAAGTGCGGTAATGCATTTCGCGGCCTTCCTTGCAGTGGGGGAATCGGTAGAGAAACCAATCGAATATTACGATAACAATCTGGTGGGCGTACTGCGATTGCTAACCGCTATGCGTGATACAGGCGTCAAACAATTTATATTTTCATCAACCGCTGCTGTTTATGGCCAACCAGAGAATATACCTGTTACCGAAAAAGAGTCACTTAAACCAGAAAGCCCATATGGCCAATCAAAGTTAGCAGTAGAACAAATGTTGCCATGGGTTGAGCGTGCATATGGCATTAATTATACGGTTTTACGCTATTTTAATGCTGCTGGAGCAGATAAAGATGGAGAAATTGGGCTCGATAACGAAAATGCCACCAATTTAATTCCCAAAGCCATTTACTCGCTATTGCACAATGGATCAATCGAGATTTTTGGTACCGATTATGATACGCCAGATGGCACTGGGGTGCGTGACTATATTCATGTGTCCGATTTAGCTACGGCGCACATCAAAGCACTTGAAAGGCTAGAAAATGGCGGAAAAAGCGACATATTTAATCTTGGCACTGGTAAAGGAACTAGCGTAAAAGAGATAATCAGTGCAGTAGAAAAAGCCTCGGGTAAAAAATTAGATGTTAAAATTTCTTCACGCCGCGCTGGAGACCCTGCTAAAGTTTGGGCCGATAGCTCCAAAGCCCAGAGCGAGCTTGGTTGGAGCCCAAAATATACTAATATCGAAGAAATAGTTGCCACTTCTTGGAACTGGCATTCAACCCATCCAGATGGATATAAAAGTTAACTCAAATCTCAAAATGTAAATAGGTTCGACATACCCACTACATTTGCAAAATTTTGGAACTTGGTTCTTTAAAATAGCTTAGATCTCAATGCTTTTGCCCCAGTCGAGCACTTTTACCTCTATGGCGATATCTTTCATCGCTTCTACAAAATCATTTACACTAACTGGGTAATCGGGGTTATTATAGTGAATTGGAATTGCAATTTTTGGTTTTGCTATTATTAATTGTTCTTTTGCTGTCCTAATATCCATTACTACTTGGCCACAAATTGGGGTTGCTATAATATCTGCCGCTACATTAGTATTTAAGTTTATGCTATCTCCTGGTGAATAGAAGCTTGTTTCGCCGTCATCTATAACAACGCCACTAACAATTGGCGGGGTCTTACCATTCGGTAAAGGACCATGAACTGAGGGAAAGCCTTCAATCTCTATTCCGCCAACAACTTTGTGTTTAAAACCAGAGCTTATATTTGTTGCTCTACTTGGATATTTTTCATTAATTATTTGACAGGCTGTAGAAGAGCCAATCACATTACAATTGCTCATCTCCATAATTATTTGAATGTTGCCCCAGTCAAAATGGTCGCGGTGCTCATGGGTAATTATTATTAAATCAGTTTCTTTGAAGGCTATTGGATTCACTTTTTCTTCATTAAAAACATAAGTACCTGGGTCGAGTAATAAATTCGAGTACGTTGTTTCAATATAAAAACAAGATTGTGCATGCTTAGTAATTTTCATATTCTTCCTTAAAAAAGGTTTGTGTTTTATATGCATAAATAAGAGTATTTAAACTATTATTTTATAGGATTAACGAAAGTGGCAATGTCTTCATTGTTGTGCAAATAACTACCGTCTTCATTGGGTAGGTCTATGCCAAGTAAATAAGTTATGCCGTGCCAAATAGTAGCTTCGTCCGTCTTAGGATTGTAGATAAGTTCACCCAAATCCTCGGCTTGTTGTAGCTTTTTTGCCCAATTAGATGCTTCTTCGCGCGTTAATTTACCGTCTAAGACTTCTTGAAATACATTTTTGACTTTGTTGAGTGAAATTGATTTAGAAAATTGAGGTAGATTATTCATAAAATCCTCCATTGAATTATTGGTAGCCTTACGGGGAGTCGAACCCCGCTTTTCAGGATGAGAACCTGATGTCCTAACCGATAGACGATAAGGCCGAATATGCGCCAGCATATGAGGGCTTACGACACGTGTCGATAAGGCCGAGCGAATGTAAATGAGCGAGTCATTACGGCTTTGAGACGATAAGGCCGAGTGAGCTTAGGTTATAAAGGATGGGTTAGATCCTTCGCTTGGCTCAGGATGACAATTACTTTGAACTTACAACGAACTTATTTTAACATATTATGGCCGATGTTGGTAGCCCGTTATTAGCAAAAGTCTCGAACAACCAACAATGCCATTCCTGCGAAGGCAGGAGTCTATTATCAGTTATAGACTGGATCCCTGCCTACGCAGGGATGACGTGTGTTTGTAGTTATTAGGCTTTAGCCATTCGGATTTAGTCATTTAAATTCTTGTGTTATGGTGCTTAGCTTTTGCGTAGCACCAAGCACACCATATGCAGAAGCAAATGGTGTGCTATAATAAAGAAGTAAAAGTGAGGGGAGTATTGATCTAGTCATTGGACAGAATGGTTTTTTAATGTGGTGGGCTTGGAATTTACCTAAGCGCTTGGTTTTAGCTGGTAAAAATTTTCTTAGTATAGTTGCCGATACATTCGCCATAAAATCTATGGCAACTCACATTAATGAAGCAATTTTTCAAGACCCTACATGGCAAGGGCGTTTAATTGGAATATTTATTCGTATTTTTCGCATCTTTTTAGGTTTAATAGTTTTGGCAATTTTATTAGTGATTGTTGCAACAGCTGTGGCAACATGGTATGCATTGCCATTTTTTGCAATTTGGATGATAGCAAGATGAATGAAACACCAAAAATTGAATTTAAACAAAATGCCGCCCAATTCTTAAAGAAGTGGAAGAATGATCAAAGTTTCAGGGTATTAGGTAAAGTAGTTTCTTGGGGAATTATTGCGCTATTATTGGTGGTATTTGTACTCGCAACCATGCAAGGGGTATCAGAAAATCATCTACCCATAGCCTCGTTGTTTTATCTCAACCCAATGGTGCGTATATTTTGGTTAAATGTGCTTGGTGGCATTGTATCGCTATATATTTTAGATGAAATTAAGCGTCGTGAAGCATATACCTCGAGCGACGATGTATTCAGTTTTGCCGATGCTTATTCTAAAAACTTTATAGCTCAAGTACTGGAAATTAGTAAAAAAAATAAACAGCAACTAAACGCGCGATTAATGTTGCGCATGATGCTTTTGAGCTCGTATATGCAGATGATTTTTAATCGAATGGAAGTGTCTGCTGCATCGGTTGAGAAAACAATCGATAGCGCATTATTGCCAATAAATGAGCCATTAACTGGGCATGAAGTAGAAATTGATGCAAATTTGCAAGAATTTATTCTAATTAGTGCTAACAGAGCACGCGATAGAGGTGATGATTCGTTTGGATTAGCCGATGTATTGCTTACACTTTTAGAAAAAGACGTAGAAATTGCCAAGTTTTTTGACCCACTAGATATCAATCCAGAAAGACTTACGGTTGTTTTGGGTTGGGTATCAACTAAAAATCAGTTGCTACATAATTATCAAGCACTTAAAACGCGTAGAATGCATACTGGGCCAGTTAATCAAGCATGGACATCTTCTCCTACACCTATTCTCAACCACTATGGACGAGATTTAACGGTTATGGCCTCTTACGGAAATGTGCCGTTAGTTAACGTGCGTAAGCCCGAAGTACAAACCGCGATAGAAATACTTAGTCGAACTACAAAAAACAGTTTACTTTTAGCTGGCGACCCAGGTTCTGGTCGTGGCGCAATTGTGGCACAGATTGCTTTGAAAATGCTTAGCCAAGATGTTCCTAAAGAGTTGCAAGATAAAAGATTGGTACAATTAGATGTTGCTTCGTTACATGGGGCAGCCGAGGGCTTTGAGGTAACATTTGGGCAACTATTAGATGAAACAGAACGTTCTGGGAATGTTATTTTGTTTATACCAAATTTGCAAGATTTAGCTACTGATAAAACCTCTGGTGTGGCCTCGGCCGAACTACTTTTGCCAATATTACAACGTAGTCGCATGCAGGTTATTGGTGCTACTACTATGCAAGAATATCGCGAACAAATTGAGCCAAATCAAACATTTGCTAACTCTTTTGGAATTATAGAAGTAAAAGAGATGAGCCAAAAAGATGCTTTAACTGTATTAGAGGAAACTTCGGTAGATTTAGAGGGCAGGCATGGCGTTAAAATATCGGTTAAGGCAATGGAAGATGCCGTTGCACTATCTTCTGAATATATTCACGATAAAGTACTGCCAGAAAAAGCAATTGATATTTTAGATGAGGCCGCAGTAAAAGCCTCCAACGCCAAGCGTAAAGAGGTAACTGATGCCGATGTGCGCGAAGTTGTGAGCCGAGTGGCTAACGTACCTGTTGCCGCAGTGGCACAAAATGAACAAAAGGTGTTATTAGATTTAGAAAAGTTAATAAAAGAGCGCGTGGTGGGTCAAAATGAGGCTGTTGTAGCAGTAGCTCAAGCATTAAGACGCGCTAGGGCTGGCTTAACCGATAAAAAACGCCCAATTGGCACATTTTTATTTGTTGGGCCTACTGGCGTGGGTAAAACCGAATTAGCAAAAGCGTTATCTTCTAGTTATTTTTCTGGTGAGTCTAATATGGTGCGCTTGGATATGTCTGAATTTCAGGGTGGCGGGTCTATACAAAGGTTAATTGGAGAAGGCAGCACTGAAGGTTTATTGACTGGTCCTGTCAGAAATAAACCATTTGCCCTACTTCTGTTAGACGAATTTGAAAAATCGAGTGATGAAATTCGTAATTTATTTCTATCAATATTTGATGATGGGCGCATTACCGATGGAGCAGGGCATGTGGTAGATTTTACAAATACAATTATGATTGCCACATCAAATGCCGGCTCACTAGAAATTCAAGACGCCATTAAAGGTGGGCAAACCTATGAACAAATTCAAACGTTTTTAACTAGCGATTTATTACCAAAGATTTTTAGACCAGAACTGTTAAACCGTTTTGATGGCGTAATTGCCTTTAAGCCGCTAACCCAAGACGAAGTATTGCAAATTGCACGACTGCAAATTACGGGTGTTATAAAACAAACCGAGGAAAGCACTGGTATTCATTTAACCGTTACAGAGGCTGCGATAGAAAAATTAGCACAGCTAGGATTTGACCCAACTTTGGGTGGTAGACCGCTGCGTCGCGCCATTCAAGACCATTTAGAAGCACCTTTGGCGAATAAGATATTGGCCGGTGGGTTGAAGAGGGGTGATACGTTGGCATTGGATGTTGGGGATTTGATTTAATGCAAAGTCTAATGACCAAAATTTAGAGTTTTGGAATATTCCTTTGTCATTCCTGCGGAGGCAGGAATCCATCGTTTCTTCTTTTTTGGATCCTCGAATAGTCGGGTCGAGGATGACAAGGAAAAATGTTCTTAAGTTTGTAAATTGTTGCATTGTTAAAAAGTTTGAGTGCGATTGAGCATGGAGTATGAAGTATGGAGCTTGAAGCTTGAAACACAAAAATAAGGAAAAATCCTTATAATATGCTACAAGCTACATGTTTTATGCTTCAAGTCTGTCTATTTTGCTTGCAGGAGATAGCGGTCTATAACATCGGCGAGCATGGCGGGCTCGTACTCGGCTTTGACTAGATAGTTCACAGCCCCTAAAGATTTGGCTTTTTCGCCACTGGTATGTTCTGGTAAATTAGTAGTCATAAAAACAGGAATCGCTTTAGTTTCCGCTGTTTCTTTGAGGGTTTTAAGTACATCGAAACCGTTAACTTTGGGCATAATAATATCTAATAGAATAATACTGGGCTTTTCTTTTTTGGCAATTTCAATACCTTCTGGCCCACCTAAAGCAGTGAATACTTTATAGCCGCGTTGTTCTAACTTTATCTTGTACATATCGCAAATTGCGGGTTCATCGTCGATGATTAGTAAAGATTTAACCATTTTTCCTCCAAGCTATTAGAATAATAGACTTTAGTAGTCTATTAGGCATATTTCTCTACAGCTAACTGTAACATAATTGTCTATCGCGGCAAAGCTATATAGAAAGTAGAACCTTTATTTTCGGTGCTTTCTGCCCAAATTTTACCCTGATGTCTTTCTACTATTACTTTTGCGATATATAACCCAAGACCTGTGCCTTTACTATCTAGCGAAAGAGTATTGGAGCTGCGGAAAAATCGTTGAAATAGTTTTGGCAGATCGTCTTTAGGTATGCCAATACCATTATCGGAAACGCTGATGACCAAATTGTCTGTTTCGACGGTTATATCTATTTGAACGGTGCCTTTTTTGGGCGTGTACTTTATTGCATTATCAATTATGTTTTGCATAACTTGGCTTATTTTCTCACCATCAATCACAACCAATGGAATTGATTTTCGGGAAATTTTAGAAATTAAATGAATTGAATTACGCGCAGCGAGTGGTTCAAGCTCGCTAATTGTTGAATCTATTACATCGACAATGTTGGTTGGCGCAAAATTTAAAGTAATCTTTCTTTCCTCTAACCGCGAAATTGAAAGCAGCTCACTTACAAGACTAACCATTTTTTTTGTAGCATGCATTGACTGATCGAGGAAATTTTTTTGCTTTTCAGTAATTTTCCCGAGTGAACCCTCAATCATTAATGCTATGTGGCCACGTATTATGGAAAGTGGAGTGAATAGCTGGTGCGATGTCATGGATACAAAATCGTGCTCCATTACTTCTGCTGCATGTATTTTTGAAAGGTCGCGAATTAGTATCAAACTATCTCCGCGATGCCCAGAAAAATGCTTTGCCTTAGTGCATCTAACGCCTATGTCTATTGGGCGTCCGTCTTTTGTAATTGCAGTGATTTCTTCGTAGTGGGTGGGGTTAGCTATAGAAAGATAGGCTAGTCCAAAGGCTAAGCCCATTTCCTTGTACTTTTCGCAGCGAAATACTTTAGAGCATTGGTGACCAACTGCCTCGTTGTAACTATAGCCAGTAATATCTGTTATTGCGTCGTTTATGCGTAAAATTTGATTATTTTTGTCTAGAACAATTATTCCATCGTGAGTTAATTCGAAAAAAGCTATATGTCTGTCACGTTGGAACTTTATTTCCGCATTACCTTTTTCTAATTGAAGAAGTCTTAAGTCTGCCTCTCGTTGAGCGCGAATTGATCGCAGCGTCCAATAGCCTGCAAGCCACAGTGCGGCAAGAGATGTCCAGCGTATCATCCATGATTCGGCATTGAATACTCCAACCGACAAAACGGTTATAGCAACTGCAAGCCAGACAAAGATGTCGATTACATAATGTATAATTTTAATTATTTTTTGTTTCATGAACTTTATTTTAACACGAATAATTGTAAATATAATATAGTTATAGTTGGTGAATGGCGGATATCTGTTAATATTAAATAGAGGGAAATAAAATATTTATGAACACTATGCTTTGGGAATTTTATGCACTTGGTTACGATGCTTTATGCGCATCTTTGCCCCATAAAAAGATTAGGGAATCCGTAATTCGTATTATAGGTGAAAAAAAATATGATACCATTTTAGATCTTGGTTGCGGAACGGGAACTATGTTATTTTCACTCTCCCGCAACAACGAAGTGTCAAAAATGGTAGGAATAGATTTTACATGGACTATGATTGCCATTTGTCAGTTAAAACAATTATTATGGCAAAGGGCTAATTTACATTTTATGCGAAAGAGCATAAATAATTTAGATTTCATTAGTGAAAGTTCCATAGACATTGTTTATTCTATAAACACACTTTTTGCCTTGCCTCATCCGGCAACAACTTTAACAAAAGTGAGTAAAATTATTAAAGACGACGGCGTGGTTGTTTTGGCATTACCTACAGAAAAATTTTCATTCACTAAAATGGCAAAAGAACATATTTCTTTGTTAACAAAGCTGACATTAATTAATCAAATATTAAACTTTGGCGCCAATTTATTGCTGTTACCGTTGTGGTTGATTGTGGGTATTGCAAATTTATTTATTTCACTCAAAGAGAAGAGAGGTAGTTATACCACCTATGATAAAAAGAAGGTTATAGCTGTCATTGACGAGAGTGAGTTATATTTAAAGGAGATGATAGAGATATTATCTGGCCAGATGATGATCATTAAATTGGGGAAGAATAAATGATTGCTGATTTTATAACACCACTATATTCTACCGCTGAGAACTTTTCGATAAATCCAAATATTTTTGTGGCGCTATATCTTATTACATTTTTGCCGTGCTGGTGGTTAGTGGTATTGATGGTTCGCTCTGTAATAAAGCGTCAATTTAAACATTTGATGATTTATGCAATCTTAGAGACCTTTTTCTTGCTATTGCCGTACTTATATTTAATTTCGGTTGCTAGAGGCGTGAGCGTGATTTATTATGTAATTATTGGAATTGTAATACTCTTCACTATGATATCATCGTATGTTTCAATCAATAAAAAAATTAATAATAAAATTCGAGGAGCATAAATGTCACTGCAGTCTTTAATACTCGATAAGCCAAAGAGTGCCCTAAAGATGTTATCTATTATGCCGAGTAGCTATTGGCAAAAAGCAGGTAAAAAATTAGCTAAAAGTGTAGCCAACGGTGCGATAGATAAAGTTCCCGCATATCGCGACTTCTTAAAGAATAACCATTATGGAGGAAAAGAAATTGCAACTATGGAAGATTTTTCGCAGTTGCCCATCATGGATAAAGAGAATTATATCAATTGCTACGATTTAGAACAGAAATTGGGTGAACCCAATTTAAATCATCATTATACTGTTGAGCGTAGCTCGGGTCATGGTGGCAATCCATTATTTTGGCCAAGAAATTATGCTATCGATAAGTTTTTTTCGCAATATATTGAAATCGCATTTCTGCAGGCGTATAGAATTGACGTAAAAAGTACGTTAGTTATTCTAACATTTGCATTGGGCACTTGGACTAGCGGAGAGAAAACAGCTGATGCATTACGACGAGTTGCATCGAGTGGTCGTTATGATATGACGGTCATTACTCCTGGGACAAGCGTTGAGGAAATTATTGAAATTCTCTCAGATCTTTCGCCCCGCTATAAACAAACAATTATTATCGGTTACCCACCATTTATTAAGACCGTCATCGATAGCGCCATAGAGCAGAAAATTAACATTAAGGATTTGAAGATAAAAATTGGATTAGGTGGCGAGGGTCATTCTATAGAGTGGAGAAATCATATTTTGGAAAAGATAGGGGCTTCTAAAAATGATTTAGCGGCAATTTCGAGTGCTTACGGTGCAGCAGATATTGGTATTGCAATTGGGAGAGAGTATCCAATAACGATTTTAATTCGTAATTTAGCTAATAAGGATAAAGATTTTGCTAAAGAATTGTTTGGTGAAAACTCGATTATTCCTTCTCTATACCAATATAATAGTTCCGCCTATATAGAGGCTGTTGATGGAGAGTTGGTTTTTACCGCGAATAATGGCATCCCAATTGTCAGATATAATATACATGATGCTGGTGGAGTAATAGATTATCAGTCTATGATAAATATCACAGCCGCTTATGGATATGACACAACCAAAATATTGAAAAATATGGGATATCGATCTGACGATATTTGGAGATTGCCATTTTTCTATACGTATGGAAGAAGCGATGGAACAATATCGGTAATTGGTGCGAATATTTATCCTGAAAATTTTCAATCTGCCTTACTAAGCGAGGAGACAGTGGCAATTCATGCCTTTAAATTAGGGATTCGCGAAGACTTAACTTCTGTTACACGCCCAGAATTACATATCGAGTTGAATTCTGACATTTCAGATTTAACTGAAGCGGAACAATCAGACTTAGTATTAAAATATCATGACTTATTTATTAACCACTTAAAAAAAGTAAACCGTGATTTTAAAGATGCATTCAGATCAGATCCAAAATCGTGTGATATTAAAGTACAGATTCACTATTTTGGCAAAGGACCTTTTGGGCACGAGAGTGCTAAAATTAAAAGAAGATATATAATATAATTATGATGACCAAAATCGATTTAACCCAAATTGTATTGCTTATAATTGTCTCGCTTATAAATGCGATCATTGCTTATGTGGTATTAAAAAAAAACCCGCGTAATCCTTCGAATATATTTTTCTCGTTGTTGGTATTAATTTTAATTTTTTGGTCAGTAGCAAACTACCTTTGCGATAATCCAATTAATGCAATGTGGGCTCTTAGCTGGAATCGTCTAACATTTTCATTAGCTAGTTTAATGATCTTGTTTTTTTACTTATTTTCCATCAGCTTTCCAAAATACTTAGTTGGCAATTTTAGTCCATATGTGGTTGTTCCTGTAATTTATACATTGTTCTTATCTGCCGCATCTTTATTTTCTGGAAAAATTATTGCAAGGGTTGAATATTATCAATGGGGGACGAATGCAATTCCTGGCCCAGGCTATCTATTGTTTGTGGCTGAGCTCGCAGTATTAATATCCGCTGGTCTTATTGTGCAAATTGTTCGGTTTAGCCGAGCAAGGGGTAATGAAAGAGTTCAACTTTCTTTTCTTATTGCTGGGTTAATTCTGTCAGCTGCAGGGCTAACACTAAGCGGCGTTGTATTGCCGATAATAACTGGCCTGACCATGTATGGTAAGTATGGAGTTTATTCTCTACTATTTTTTACTTTTTTGACATCGTATGTGATAATAACGCACCGTTTATTTGATATTAAGTTTATTATCAAAAGAACTTTAGTTTACTCGGTTTTGTTAGCTTCGATATTAGCGCTCTATTCTTTAGTGATATCTTTATCCTCCCAACTTTTAGGGGGTGAGATTAAATTTGGTGCATCGTCACTTTTGCCTAATGTAGTAGCCGCAATACTGGTGGCTATTGGCTTCGATCCATTAAAGCGTTGGCTATCAAATATTACCGATACCTACCTATTTAAAGGTGAATATGATACACAAGTTGTAACGAATAGTTTGGCAAAAGTTTTGAGCGGCGTAGTTAATTTAGACGAAGCACTAGAATCTATGATGCAGATTGTGACTAAAGAGATGCGGATTAGTAAAGTCGCAACATTAATTGTGCGTACTGTCGAAGATGGGAAACAGGTAAAATGGATTAAATCTTTAGGGTATAGCAATGTTATTAAACTTGAGGATAGACCCGCAGATAATTTATTAAGTTATTTAAACAATAAACCACACATGGTAGTTTTTGAAGAAATTCGTGATATGGTACTGCGCAGTAAAGATAACTCAAATTTAATTGATGTAACTTTTGAGGTGGCGGGTTTTCAAGCGGCTATTGCTCTTCCATTATTAGTGGATAAAGAACTGATTGGAATATTATTTGTTGGCGAAAAGCTCTCGGGCGATAGCTTTTTGACGGATGATTTACAAACCCTTGAATTGATTGCGAACCAGACAACGCTTTCTATCGAAAAAGCGAAATTTTATGAGGAGGATAAATTAAAGTCAGAGTTTATTTCTATTGCCTCACACGAATTGCTAACTCCAACCGCGGCTATTGAAGGTTATCTATCAATGCTACTAGATAAAGATATTAAGCCTAACGGAAAGCAACGGAGAGACTATCTACAGCGGGCATTTGACAGTAGTCGAAGGCTTGCTGATTTAGTTAAAGATTTATTATCGGTTTCGCGGATAGAAAGTGGCCGAATAAAGATTGTCTCAAGTAGCATTGATTTATTAAGCTTAGTAAAACAAGCTGTTGATGAGTTAAAGCACAATGCGGAAGAGAAAAAATTAAAATTATCTATTATGGAGCCCAAAAAGACTCTGCCCCAAGTAAACGCAGACCCTGATCGAATTATGCAGGTTTGTGTAAATTTAATTAATAATGCAATAAAATATACACCAAAGGGCGAAATTACTGTAAATATTGAGCTCAAAAATGATAACGTTTTAGTATCTGTTGCAGACTCTGGCATTGGTATTTCAAAGGCTGATCAACGGCATTTATTCGAAAAGTTTCATCGTATTGATAATCCACTTACGGCCGGGATAATGGGAACGGGTTTGGGTTTATATATTGTTAAGAATATAATTAATCTTTCAGGCGGAGAGGTAATTGTGCAAAGTGATCCTGGAAAAGGAAGTGTTTTTTCTTTTTCGTTGCCTGTAGCTAAGTGATATTGGAGGAAATATGAATAATAAAAAAGTAATTTTAGTTGTTGATGACGATATAGAATTGCGTCAGATGTATAAAATTCGTTTAGAATCTGGCGGTTATAAGGTGGTTGAGGCTGGAAATGGTGAAGAAGCCATGGCTAGGGCTGTAGAGCAGAAACCAGACTGTATATTACTTGATGTTATGATGCCAAGGGTTAATGGATTTGATGTTCTAGATATTTTAAAAACTACAAAATCTACCAAAGCTATTCCAGTAATTATTCTGACAGCACTGATGCAAGACGACACAAAAAAACGTGTGAAAAATTCAGGAGCTGCCGGATTCTTGGTAAAAGCTGAGGTGGTACCATCACAAGTAGTGGATGTGATAGATCAAGTTCTAAATACTAAGACATTATAACAAGGGACCATACCATGGCTACAATACTTTTAGCGGACGATGATCAGGTTTTGCGCGATATGTATCGCATGAGGTTGGTCAGCGCTGGATATATAGTACAAGAAGCTACAGATGGTGTTATGGTGCTTGAAGAAGCGAAAAAAGTTTTGCCTGGCCTCATTTTGTTAGATATTATGATGCCAAAAATGAACGGCCTAGACGTCCTTAAAGTGCTAAAGAGTGATAAAGAGACACAAAATATCCCTGTCATCATTATGACGGCTTTGGCGCAAGATCTGAGCCAATTAGATGCTATTACAAAGAAGGCTGTGGCTGTTATATCTAAATCGGAAACGATGCCAGATCGGCTTGTATTGACCGTGAATAATATATTAAAGGTTGCTGGCAACTAGATATTAGTAAATGGATTTACTCTGCCACTTGATTTGGGCGATAAGCCATCGCTTACATCAATTGATTTTCGGTTTGATAGTTTATCAAGAACGGTTGAGTTCAATTCAATGGGTTGAGATGTTTTTATCGAAGTATTTTTTGTGTAATCAGAGGTAAGCTTTGAAATTCTGCCGGTGTAGAATATACCAAAATTGACTAATATTAATACGATTATTACTAGTGTGAAAATGACTATTTTAGATTGATTTTTAGCTTCTTCCATATATTCCTTTATGGATTTTCTGTTATGCCGTAAGCGGTGTATGTAATTTCTGCTTTGATGGTATTTGTTGTACTACCCGAATTGGTAATTGTTAAAGATTTTATCGTAACTAATCTTTCCAAATTTTCTAAACTCGTAAGCCAAATTTTGATTTTATCAAAGGTTGCCTCGCCGCTTATTGTGCCGCTGACGGTCTTGTAATTATTTGTATTGGTTGGAGCTTGATTGGAAGGCGATGATTTTGCTGGGGCGGTGGCTACGGTAGATGCAGAACCAACTTCTAATGCTGACAAAGTTACATTGTCGTCACTGGTAACTTTTTCCAACATCAATGTAAGTTTATCTTTTTCTAGTGTGTCTGGCAGAGCATTTAAGGCAAGTATTTTTGCACTGTCAAATTGATCTTTGCTTTTAGACATTTCGGTCAACGTGTTGTATTTAGCGATTGTATCTTGTAATGTAGCATTCTTTTCTTTCAAGTTTTCTACTCGTGTATTAATATTATTCATTTCCGGAATTATGCCAAAATAGATTCCCAAACCAATTAGGATTGAAAAAACGACTGTCAAAATTATGGTACGCGTATTAATCATTTTGTTATTGTGCTCGCAATGGTTGTTGAATAATTTGCATTAAGCGTAAAGGATATTGTATTTGTTGTATCGGAAGTTGTTCGGTTGGTAGATAGTGAATAAGTAATAGACGTAAATTTTGGATCGGATTCAAGAGCTCGCTTGAACTCAATCGCTGCAGATCTATCACCCGCAACTCCTGTCATCGCTATTAATAATGATTCTGGGGTGCTTGAAGTTTTTGCCTTTGGATCGGTTATTGATTGATTTATTTGCAGAGTAGACAAAATTACTGTTGAGCCGACCTTACTAGAGATGCTTTCAATAATGTTATTAGGCATCATTTGGCTACCAATAATCTTATCTATGCTACTTAGCCGCGAGTTTACTTCTTTGGTATCTTTTTCTAGCGTTGCAAACTTTTCTATTTGTTTATTTTTAGCATCGATATTATTTTGAATAGCACTTATTTTTTCTCCAGTAGTAAAACTGATAGTTTTTAGTGTTATATAAAACCCAAGCATAACTATAAGGACGGTTATAAAACTTAGCGTAAGATAAGTAGTCAAACCTAACGAAAGGCGCTTCTGCTTTTGGGATGGGGGTAGTAAGTTAATAAACATTCTTTTCCTATATTGGGCGCATTGATAGTCCGAGTGCTACCGCATACTTTAAATTGACGTCAGAATTGCTTGTAACTAGCGGTTTGCCAGCTTCGCAATTTAATCGTAAAGATTTAATAATAGTTGGAATTAGTTCGGGAATGGTGGTGCCTTGACCAGCAAGAATAACCCGCGTGATTTTTGCAGCGTGATAATCTCGGTTTTCGTGATATCTAGCCGCTGAAATTATTTCGTTTGTAATTGGTTTTACTACATCAATTAGGATATCTGGATTAAATTGTTTGGAATTTTGTTCTAAATATTTTCTAAGCTGCTCTGGTGGTTGATGCAACTTTGTCGCAATATCTTTTGTAAGTTGAATTTCGCCGACATTTAGTGACGTGGTGAGCCAAACATTGCCATGATCTGCAACGGTCATTCTAGTTGTTTCTGAACCTATTTCAACTATCATTACCGCTGAATCGACTCCTAAGGGTAGAAATGCTCGGGTAATTGCAGTCGGCTTTGTTTCTAGAGCGAAAAGTTCTAAACCACTTTTATGCACTGCCTCAATTAAACCATCTACTAAAGTTTTTGGAGCGGCAAAAATTGCTAAATCTGTTTGTCCAGTATCTTCTCGTACACCTAGAGTGGTGTAATCATAGTAAACTTCTTCTATTGGCACGGGTAAAAACTGGCTTGCTTCAAAAGGAATTGCTTTTTTGAACTCAGCTGGGGGTAAATTAGGGAGTTGAATGACTCGAGTATATATAAAAGCTTCGGGGAGCGCAGCGACGACCGATTTGGCTTTTATGGGGTTTGGCTTTGCATTTGCAACAGCCGTTCGAATTACCGCAACAAAAGAATCTATGTCGGTGATTTGATTTTTATCAATAAGTTTTTTGGGAATTTCTGCCTCGCCAACACTTTTGATAGATGCATGTTGTTGTGACTTTGTAAGTTCTGCAACACGAATAGAATGTTGACCAATATCAAGGCCCATTGTCGATGTCGAAAGCCCAAAAAGTGATGATAAACTCAAATACCCCTCCGACATTATTTTAACTATAAACTACAGAAGTTGCAACTTATAGGATAATTCAAAATACAAAAATAAAAATGCAAAATTTCAGATTAACTTATTATAAATAAAATTTCTGCTTTTTTGTATTATGAAGTTTGCATTAATACTATGGAGTAATTTCTTCTCTCCAAGACAAAAGTGCATATTTTCCTGTAGTCGGAAAGTATGGTGGTGGACCGTAATATAGGTGTTCGTCAAATGTTTGAATAGTATTTAGATATCCAGATTTTATTGTTCCACTGATGCCTGCCACCCATGACCAGTTCCAGTATCCAAAAGCGCCAATTGATCCATAAACTGTAATGGAATTTTTTATCGGATATGTGTCGCTTTGTGAATTTCCATTTGCTTTCCAGCACGGATCGGCATCTTTCCAGCGACAAGGACGATATACCCGGCCGTTTTGAGCTAACATGGCAGCATTAATTTCAAAAATATCAGGAGTCTTTGGTCCAACTTTAACATCTCTTTGTGCAACTAGTCCCAATGTGTCAGAGCCGTCTTTTGTAGTGTAAATTAAGTTGTTGGTTATAGTGATATCGCGATTAGTAGATGCTACACTGGGCAGTTTTGCTGCAACTATTGTATATTTACCCTTTACCGTACCCTCAACCCATATATTATCTTCAGAATAGATAACACCATTGCTTGGTATTGGTTGACTGGTAAGACTTCCGTAAGTTAGGTTGGCAAATGAATAAGATGTAACTTCCGCTAACTTATAGGTTCCGTCTGATTGAAATTGGATGAAGTAGCCGAGAAAACTTGACTTAGGTAGTACTTTACCGTCAGCTGTAGCTTTGGTTTTAATATCCTGCAAATCTGTGGAAATGCTTTGGAAATCTACTGCAGGAACAGGGAATAGCCACTGTTCAATTGGTCCGCCTACTCCCCAAACCCCGTTTTGCTTAGTATGATTATTGCCTCCAAATTGTGTAGTTGGGACGTAGGTGGCGTTTGCTGATGTTACAACGCCATTATTCACACCGTCCATGTGAATGCCAACATTTGAATGCACTGGACCATTGGTAGATTCGTTTTCGCCAAACCACATTTCAGATCCGCTGATCATAGAGTACTGACCAAAAGATGGAATTCCAAGTACTGCTTTAACTTTACGCTTAGCTGTGTCGCCAGTTAAGCGTCCTTCGGATTCAACCGTGACAACTGTGCTGCCGTTTGGAGGGGGGGTTATGGTTAATGAATAAGTACCAATTAATTCTCCAGTATCGTTGTAATAATCGTGAATATACGGACCATATGGTGCAGTGGCAGGAGCAACGTTACCGTCACTATAATCTGTATTATTATGTGCAAGGTGCCAAAGATAATAACTTACACCAGCCTCGGCAACTCCAAGAGCCGATATCTTTTTTTGATTAATTGATGACACTTTGCGTTGCATAATTGCTAATTCGACTAACGTAATACTTAAGGCAGAGAATGCTACCGCTAAGACCAAAATTATCGGTAAATATATGGTTTTACGTTTTTTAAACACATAATAAGTCATTTTTGCCTTTTATAAATTAGTTTTAAGATTGCGAAGGTTTACCTTGGTGCTAGATTGATAAATATAATTTGAGTTAGACTGGCTAAAAATCGTTAAATTCACCTCGATTAAATTTATGGCGTTAATATTTATTGGTGAATTTAAGGTAGCAACTTCTGACTGATAGCCAAATAATGGGACTGGTGGGTTAGCAACAAAATTGCTTGAAATAGTTTTAATTTGCGCTGTTGCAGGGTTATATGAATATGTCTGGCCTGACGCAACGCCTTTTATAGTTGTTAAAACGATAGTGGAATTTACCTTTTCAAAGGTTACTTGGGTTGGCGTGATATCTGAGGGTACATAATAACTGTACACAACTATTTTGGTTGGAGTAGCTTCTAGCACCTTAAAAGTGCCGCGCAGGGCATTAGAAATTCTTGTTGTGAGCATATCACTTTCGCCTTTGGCTAAGCTAGCTGCTTGTCCTTTGTGATAAATGGTATAGCCATTGCGAACAAAATAAATAAGTAATAAACCGATAATCACAAATAAAAACATAGATACCATTAGCTCAATGAGGGTAAATGATCTGGCGTGATTGTACTTTTTCATTTTATTGTAATCGCTTTCGTCTGTCTTGCCTCACGTCCTACTGTATCTTGATACACTAAATCGTATTCACCTATATCTAAGGCACTAAAATCTAACGTTCCTGTTACGGAATCTCCTTCAGGGGTAGTTACAAGATTGTTGTAGATAATATCGGGAGAAGACTCTTTTTGAAGGTAAAATGAATTATTAAATAAATTTACTCCTGTCAACTCAAATTCCACATTATTTTCGGCTGGTGAGTTTTGCGGTGAAATCGAAACAATTCTAGGCGATAGTGGATCGTTGGTGAAATAGCAATTTATCACATTTTCCGTATCGGGGTTGATTCCAATGGGTAACATTGGGTAACAACTTTTTATGTACCATGATATCGCAGGCGTAATATTATAGCTATCAAATTCAAGATTATTTATTTCTACTTCATTGCTACTTAGATTTTTATTAATAATGGTTTTGTAAACCAATGGTGAGTTATTAATAACCTTAGTTCCTGTAATATCAGCTGCCAATATGTTTTCAGACAAATTGTGTGCTTGAATATGGAGCGAAGACACCCTGTCGATAACAAGCGTTACGGGGCTTACTTGTTGCAAAAGGACAGTTGGATCTGGTTTAGTGGGGTTGGGGTTTGTGATAGTAATTGGGGATGTGAAATCTGAAGAGTAGCCATCCTTCGTGGCTATTGCGTGATATGCTGTAGTTGGAGGCAGGTTAGGAATAAATATTGATCCATTCAAGTCAGTTTCTACAGTCATATTTACATTTGGATTTGTGGTGGTGTTTGTTATCTGAACGTGTGTATTGGCTACACTGAGGCCATTTGCATCTAATACAGTGACTTTTAATACACCCGTATCCGAGGCTGTTTCGGCCGCCCTTGAAGCAATGTCGGTTGATAATGTGGCCAATTTTTCACCAGTTGAAGGTTCTAAGATAGTAACCGTTATTTTTTTGTAATCAGCTGGGTTAAGATCTGGCTGTGCATCGCTTGCATTTCCATCATATGAATCATCAACATATCTAATATCAGTGTGTACTTTTAAATTTTTTTTATCCTTAACCAATGTTTGCTCGTCGATAATGTTTCCTGGGGGATAAATTGCACCATTTTGTGTAGCCAAATCGTTATAAGAGTAATTTCGCAGAGTCTCAATTTGTTCGTTAGCTAACTGGGCCGCTGTAGAAACCACTGAGGAATGTGTAACTGCTCTTAAACTGGCGAGTAATGACATGATAACTACCGTCGCTAAAGAAGCCAAAATTGCGGCGTCAAGAATGACTTCGATAAGTGTTATACATTTAAGTTTGTGTTTATTAAGCGAAGGTTTCATTATATTGACGAACTCATCGAATAGATTGGTAGTAAAACGGCTATCACTATAGATCCTATAACCGCGCCCATAATTAACATTAACGCGGGCTCGAGTAGGGTGGTTAGATTGCGAGTTATGTTTTCTACTTCTTTTTCCATAAAATTGGCCAAATTTTCGTAAATAACATCTATATTGCCGCTTTTTTCGCCAACAGCGGTTAACTGAATCATCATTTTCGGTATATGTGGTTGTTTTTTAAGTGCCAATGAAATTTCGAGACCATTCTCAATATCTTTTCCGGCTTTATCTATCTCTCTGCGAAAAACCTCGTTACCCATTACCCCTTGGGCAGTGGAAAATATTTCAAGCATGGGCAGACCAGATGTGAGAAGGGTAGAGAATATCCTGGCAAATCTTGCGATACTCACTTTTCTATTTAATGCACCAAAAACTGGAATGTTTATTTTTAATAGATCTATCTGGTAATGGCCTTTTTCGGAGCGATAATACATTTTATACCCTACAAATAATGCTATCATCCCAATGATTATAAAAATAAATTGGTGTCTAATGAGCATAGATACCGCTATTACTGCCTTTGTCATTAATGGTAGCTGCAGGCTATTTTCATCAAACACGGCTTGAATTTGCGGTACGATAAAAATCATAATTAAAGTTACTATTACAGCCATGGCCAACAAAACAAAAATTGGGTAGGCTAATGCCCCTTTTACCTTATTTTTTATGTCGTAGTCTTTTTCTTCTTGAGTTGCCAGGCGCATTAATACTTCGTCGACTTTGCCACTTTTTTCGCCTGCTTTCAGAATACTAATGTAGACAGAGTTAAAAACTTCGGGGTGTTTGGCAAACGCCTGTGACATAGATGTGCCACCCTCAACATCGGTGGCAATTTTATTTACTACTTTGACTAGATTCTTGTTTGTCGTTTCTTCAGCTAGAGAGTGTAAGGCCTGCGATATTGGCAGCCCAGATTTTGCCATGATTGAAAGTTGTTGAGTTAGAATAATCCTATCTTTACCAGATATATTTCCGATAAAAGGTATTTTAAATGATGTACCAATGCGAGAAGTTTTTGTTGATCCAAATTCGGAGAGGTCTGAAATTACTAATCCTAAATCGCGAAGTTTTTTAACCGCAGCGGTTTTACTATCGGCAACTATGTTTCCGGTTTCTTTAGTCCCTGTTGAATTATGGCCAATATATTTATATTCTGGCACCTTACTCCTTAGTTACACGCCAAACTTCTTCAAGGGTGGTTAAGCCTTGAGTGGCTTTCATTATTCCATCTTGAATCATCGTAATCATGTTATCTTCTTGGGCTTGTTTTTGTATTGTGCTTCCGGCAACTTTCTCTAAAACTAGCTTCTTAATTCCTTCAGTTACGCGCAGTACCTCAAAAATTCCAATTCTTCCCTTATAACCAGTATTGTTACAATCACCACACCCTTTACCACGGAAAAAACTAATTGATTTATCCATTTCTTTTCTGGTTTTATCTGGCATATCGGCGATAATGCCATTTATGACCTGTTGCTCTGCCTCTGTAGGTGCAACTGCTTCTTTGCAGTTTTGACATACTTTTCTGCCTAATCTTTGCCCAATAATTGTATTGATCGATGAAGCTATTAGAAAAGGTTCGATTCCCATATCAATAAGGCGCGGCATTGCCCCGGCCGCATCGTTTGTGTGCAGGGTTGAAAGTACAATATGTCCTGTAAGCGAGGCTTGTATGCCCATTTCTGCAGTGTCTTTATCTCTAATTTCTCCTACCATAATCACATTCGGATCTTGCCTAACAATTGCTCTTAGTCCCGAGGCGAAGGTATACCCAATATCGGCATTGATTTGGCTTTGGTTGACACCTGGCATGCGATATTCAACAGGATCTTCTACTGTTAAAATATTAATTCCTGGATTGATAATTTGACCTAGCAAGGCATAAAGAGTTGTGGTTTTTCCTGATCCGGTTGGGCCAGTCACCAGCGTCATTCCGTGCGACTTTGTAACCCCTTCTTCTAAGACGACTCTTGAATCGCCTAGTAAACCAAGTTGATCTAGAGTTAGAATTCCAACACTTTTATCTAATATTCTAAGTACAATTTTTTCACCTGTAACCACAGGGATTGTTGACATACGAAAATCAATGTCTCGTCTATCGATAATTAATTGAATTCTACCATCTTGGGGCAGGCGGGTTTCGTCGATTTTTAAATTTGCGAGAATTTTTAATCTAGAAATTACTGCGGATTGAATTTCTTTTGGCAGACTAACTTTTTTATGAAGAATGCCGTCTAGTCGAAAGCGAACCGCTACCTCTTTTTCATCTGGTTCAATATGAATATCAGAGGCTTTTTCGCGGACGGCGCGTTTAAGGAGTGAATATACTATACGCGCAGTAGGAGCATTTTCATTTTCTGGTTCTTCGTTAACTTGCTTGACTTCTTGTTTTTTTTCGACTCCTAAATCTGCGTCTTCTATTGCTTCTTCCAACTCTGCCTGTAAGCCTGTATATTGATCTAACACATGATTAATATCGTCTTGGGTACTTAACTGTGCTTTTACTTCGTAACCGGTTTTGCGGCGTATTAGCTCAATAGTTTCGACATCTTGAGGATCTACCATGGCAATTGTAAGAGTATTTTCTGTTAGCGCTATGGGGACGACTAAGAACTTACGAGCAATATGCTCGGGGATTAAATTTAAAATTTCTTTGTTGACGGTTGCCTTAGAAAGATCTACATACTCAATATCTACAGACTTGGTGCTTAAATATTGCGCCGCTTCTTCATTGGTCGTTTCTTTTATAAGCTCTGCTGAAGTGATTACATTTGTATCGTTAGACTTAGCCGCATCCCTTATTTGCACAGGAACTGCCACACTTTTAATGTCATCTTTTTCATCTGCCATAATTAGCCCCTCTCTATAAATAGTATATAGCGAATAGTAAAAATTTTACAGAGGACAAATATAATGGAGCATGAAACATGAAACTCGTAACATGGAGCATGGAGTTTGGGGCAAAGAGAATATGCCATTCCCTTGTGATCCAAGTTTCAAGCTTCATGTTCAATGCATATTGATTTTAGATGTAATTGGGGGTAGTTTCAAAGGTGCTAGGAGAAAATAATGACGGTTTCATGGTATCGCAAATGGCGTCCAAAAACATTTTCTGATGTGATTGGTCAAGATTATATAATTTCGAATCTCCGCCACTCAATCGAGAAGGGTAGAATTGGGCATGCATATTTATTTACTGGTCCGCGCGGTGTTGGTAAAACTACCACAGCGCGCTTGCTAGCAAAAAGTGTTAATTGTCTCGATGGTAAAAAACAAAACAATTTCGATCCATGTGGTAAATGTGCATTATGCAAGTCGTTTGAGAGTGAAAGCATGGTTGATGTTATCGAGATTGATGCCGCCAGTAATCGCGGAATAGATGATGTGCGCGCATTGAGGGAAACTATCGCATTTTCACCAACAACTGGTAAATACAAAATTTATATTATTGATGAAGTCCACATGCTGACAAAAGAGGCATTCAATGCTTTATTAAAAACTTTAGAAGAACCTCCGAGCCATGTGATTTTAATTCTAGCGACAACTGAAGTACAGAAAGTTCCAGAAACAATCCTATCGCGCTGCCAAAGATTTGATTTTAGGCCGATAACGAAAGAATTATTAAAGCAGCATATTCAGAAGATTTCAAAGGATGAAAAAATTGAGCTATCTGATGAGGGCGCAGGGTTGATTGCCGAGTATTCCTATGGTTCGGGCCGTGATGCAATTTCTTTGCTACAACAACTTAGCGTTGACGAGGGGATAATTGACGTTGAGAAAGTTAAAGTAATGCTTGGTATTTTAACTGAGAATGAAATTGATTCAATCTTGAATTATGCCATAGATGGTAAAGCTGATGAAGGATTGAAAGTAATTAGTGATTCTATAAGTAGTGGGATTGATGCTGAATTATTAGCTAAAATGGTTCTTCGTGTGTTGTCTAAATCAATTAAAGGAAATTATGACAGCGACTGGTCAAAGCAAACTCAAATTGATCATAAAATTTCAATTTCTGAAAGTTGGGCATGGGCCCTGCGGCAGATGAAAAGTCATCCTGAGCCATTTTTAGTACTTGCGGCGGCATTTTTAGAGACACAGACTGTAATTTCTAATAAGAACGGTAAGGATAATGGCAAAATAATTGTTCAAACAGAGCAGGCGCATGTTTTAACTCCTGTGGTTTTGCAGGCGGAAGATACAATAAACGAAGACAAGAAAGATGACTTACATACGTTGTCAGCCGTTTCGTGGAAACCAAACGATGGTGAGAAAGAGTTATGGCAAAAATTGATTGAAGCAGCTAAGCCATTTAATCATTCTTTATCGACATTGCTGCAAGATTCAAGCTTGCTCTCGTTCACGAGCGGAAATCCTGGAACTGTAAATATTGGTGTAAATTTTCCATTTCACAAAAACATTATTATGGATATTAAAAATCGCAGAGTATTAGAGGATTTGTTAAAAAAGATAACAGGTGATACATTCATGCTAAAATGCTCGTTGATAGCTAGCAAAGACGAGTCAACCGATCAATCACATGATGACGATTTAGCAAAAGCCGCTGCAGAGGTATTTACGGAGTAATATGGTAGCCAAATCAAAAAAATACAGTGAGAGCGAACATTCCGGTTTGTTAGTTGACCCAGATTTATTGCCGCCTCAAAATTTGGAAGCTGAGGAGTCAGTCCTTGGAGGTCTTTTGATGGAGAAGAATGCCATTTTGAAGGTTGCCCCAGTTTTAACAGGAGATGATTTCTATCGAGATCATAATGGCTTAATTTATACGGCTATGGTCCAACTTTTTGAAAAGCAAATCCCAATTGATATTATCACGCTGGCAGATCAGCTAGACCAAAATAAACAATTAGAACGCATCGGTGGTCCGGAAATATTAGCGAGCTTGGTATCTCGGGTTCCATCTGCTGCACACATTGTTCATTATGCCAATATTGTTAAGGAAAAAGCGATATTGAGAAGGCTTATTTCTGCAGCAAACCGAATTTTACAGATCGGTTACGATCAGTCATCCGAGGCTTCAACTGCAATAGATTTGTCAGAACAAGCTTTATTTAGCGTTTCTCAGAAATTCTTTGATAAAAATTTTATTCCAATATCTGATTTATTGGCTGATAGCTTCGAACGCGTTGATACTTTGCATAAAAATAAAGGCATGGTAAGGGGGATTCCAACTGGATATCGAGACTTGGATAACATTTTAGCTGGTCTTCAGAATTCTGATTTGATAATTTTGGCTGCAAGACCAAGCGTAGGAAAAACAGCCTTAGCTTTGAATATGGCAGAAAATGCGGCAGTCCAAGGCAAGAAAACAGTTGCAATATTTTCACTTGAAATGAGTAAAGAGCAGCTTATCGATCGATTGCTTTGTAGCCAGGCCGGAATTGATTCTTGGAAGTTGCGCACAGGCAATTTAGGTGAAGACGATTTTCGTAAGCTCAATCATGGTATGGGGGTGCTTTCTGAAGCAAAAATTTTTATTGACGATACTCCGTTGGCAAATGTAACAGAAATTAGGGCTAAATCACGTAGATTACAAATGGAGCATGGTTTAGACATGATCGTGATTGATTATTTACAACTTATGGAAGGGGGCAGGTCGGGGTCTGGCGAAGCGAATAGAGTGCAAGAAATATCTGAAATATCACGTGGATTGAAGGGATTGGCTAGGGAACTTAATGTGCCAGTCCTGGCACTTTCGCAGCTATCTCGTGCCGTAGAACAAAGGCACCCAAAGATACCGCAACTTTCAGATTTAAGGGAAAGTGGATCGATTGAACAAGACGCTGATGTAGTTATGTTTTTATATCGCGAAGATTATTATGATAAAGATACGGATAAGAAGAATATAACAGATGTGCTGATTAGAAAGCATAGAAATGGCCCAACTGGAGATATTTCTTTGTATTTCCAGCCAGAACAAACCAAGTATTTCAATTTAGATAAAACACAACATTAATTATCTGCTATTGACAAATTGGTTGGAATGTGCTATCATATACTTAATCGATGGGGCAGCTCTTTCGCTCACGGTATTCGTGCTTGAAGGGGCAATTGACCTCAGATTGACCGAAAAACTGCGGTGGAATGCTAAATATTAAATTTATTATTAAGCAATCTCCAATTAATACCGCAGTTTTTTGTGTCTAAAAATTTTAATAATATTTTTCAGCAGAGACAAAATATACAGCTAAAAGTATCAATAATAACCCATACATCGAGGCTCAAGGTAGGGGGTCTTGACAAGGTTTAAAATGTATGCTAGTCTGGAATAGTAGAGAGTAAAAGTACCTTAAAAATTGGGTCGCAAAGCAAGTCAGAAGTTTCGTAAGTAGTTAGTAGATCTCGTAAAATACACAGATTTTGGCAGGTATAGAAAAGTTACTCCGTAGTAAGTTAAAGGAGAAGTGAACAGTGCAAAAAGTACTGTCAGAAGGGCACAGAAGCAATAAATTGCAATTTAAAATTTTAAATTTAAAATTAAAAATTGATGTTTCTGCTCCCTTCTGACCAAAAGTTAGAGGGGCGCTGAAAGGTCAATAGTAGTTTTCTAAGGGAGGGGAGACAATGGACTAAACCATTGCCAAGGCTTATCTTTCTATTCTTTGTATAAAGAACTGAAGGAACTATGAGCTTGATAGTCAAAAAGTCGTTTTAGCAATAAAAAGGTATGGACTTAAAGTAAGTGCCTAATCCTTTAAAGCTTAACGGCTTTTTGTTTTGTTCAATTTGATGGACTGATAAGGTAAATTAAGCTAAAATATGAAACATGTACGATATTTTAAGTGGTCTTAATCCAGCGCAAAAAGAGGCAGCCCAACACACCGAAGGGCCTGTTTTAATTTTGGCTGGGGCGGGTAGTGGCAAAACTAAAACATTAACGCATCGGCTAGCATATTTAATTGTGGAGAAGAAAATATCGCCCGAGCGAATTTTGGCTGTGACTTTTACTAATAAAGCCGCTACCGAGATGAAAGAAAGGATTACAAAATTACTTGATGGAAAGTACTATTTACCTTGGGTTGGCACGTTTCATTCAATATGTGTTCGATTACTGCGCAAAGAAGGTGAAGCAGTCGGACTTTTGAAGAACTTCATTATTTATGATGATTACGATCAAAAACAAGTAATGAAAAGGGTAATTGCCGAGTTAAATTTGGATTCTAAACAATTTAATCCACAATCTTGTCTGGGGTTCATATCGGGTGCTAAAAACGAAATGATGGATCCTAATACTTATGAAAAGTACGCAAACAGCTTTTTTCAGGAACAAATAGTACAAATATATAAATTATACCAACGAAAACTGAGAGAAAATAATGCTGTAGATTTTGACGATATTCTTATGTTGACCGTCGAGGCACTGATGAAGGATTCAATCGTGTTAGAGCGTTATCAAAACCTATTTATGTATATTTTAGTTGATGAATATCAAGATACAAATTCGGTCCAATACAAATTATGCAAATTACTAGCAGGAAAACGGGAGAATTTGTGCGTGGTGGGAGATGATTACCAGGCAATTTATTCATGGCGAGGCGCAAACTTTCGCAATATTTTGAATTTTGAAAAGGACTATCCGAATGCGTTCGTAGTCAAATTAGAGCAGAATTATCGTTCAACTAAAAACATTTTAGAAGGTGCAGATGCGATAATTAAAAAGAATATCAACCGCACCGAAAAAAACTTATGGACCGAAAATGAGGCTGGATCGCCAGTGATTATATATAAGGCAATTAACGAGATTGACGAGGCTGAGTTTATGGTTCAAGAGGCTAAATCTTTAGCGAGGTTATCGCGATATGGTGGATATAAATCGATTGCCATTTTATATCGTACTAATGCCCAGTCTCGTATAGTTGAGGAGATGCTTTTAAATTGGAAAGTCCCGTATCGTATTTTTGGAGGAATTCGCTTTTACGAGAGAAAAGAAGTCAAAGACGCTCTTGCGTATTTACGTCTTGTTTCCAATTTAAAAGATACAGTTAGTTTGGAGCGCGTATTAAATGCGCCGACTCGCGGAATTGGAGACAAAAGTGTTGCGCTGATAGTGCGCGCCATGCCGAACGCGATAATAGAAAAAGATCATTGTATTGAAGGATTGACGCCGAAGGCTCAAGCAAGTTTTAAAGAGTTTAAGGATGCCTTACTACTAAGCAGAGAGGAGTTTGAGCAGAGTCAAGATTTAGAAAAGCTACTTGATAATTTAATGGAGAGAAGTGGCTATTTACGGTGGATTGATGACGGAACCCCTGAAGCACAAGCAAAGATCGAAAATATTCAAGAACTAAAATCGGTAATTGCTAAAGGGCAGTCGCTGGATGAATTTTTAGAAGGTGTAAGCCTAGTTTCGGATGTAGATAATTATGATAGCCAAACCGACGCCGTTACACTTATGACGCTGCATTCTTCAAAAGGACTAGAATTTCCTATTGTGTTTATATGTGGGATGGAAGAAGGAATCTTCCCGCATTCTCGGATTGGCTTTGACCCAAACGAGATAGAGGAAGAGCGACGTTTGTGCTACGTTGGGATTACTCGGGCAAAAGAACGTTTGTATTTATTGCATGCAGAGGAGCGTCGGTTATTTGGCTCACTCCAAATCAACCCCCCGTCACGTTTTATTAACGATTTGCCTGAAGAAATTACGCAAACTCTGTGATAAAATAGGAAAGACGTCAATACATACAGATCGGGTACATTAATGTCATTTCGAGTTCTGTGAGAAATCCCGTCATATCGGCAAAAGCGGGACCTCTCACCCCGCTCAGCGGGGTATTCGGGACGCTTAGCGTTTCACCGAGTTCGAGATGACAAACAAAAATGTATCCATGTAGCTCTATGGGAGGAAGTATAACGGTAAAAGTCAAAATTATTTTTGTTTTAGCTGCGGCATTTATATTAGTAGTACTGGTTGGTGTATTTATTTATACGCGACCTGATTATACATTTGTTGTAAAACCTGACTTGCGTTATTTGGTTATGGATGTGAGCCCAGATAGCGCACATTTTGTGACTGAAAGTGTAATCTTGTCTTATACGGATAATATCGGTGTCATCTTAAATTCCAATGGATTCACAATTTTTCCAGAAGATATTATTAAGAGCACTCCTGATAGAAACATGTTACTTGGTGGTCAAATTGAGATCACACGTGCTCCGCAAATTAATATTATAGATGGTAAAAGAACAAAGAAAGTTCACAGTTGGGCAAAAACTGTCGCAGATCTTTTGACAGAAAAGGGGGTTCCGGAGATAGGTAAGGCTGATGAAATAGACAAGCAAATGGGCGATCCAATTGTTCATGATATGACTATAATTATTGTGCGTGTGCAAGAAACTGATATTTCAGTAACAGAAGTCATTAATTATAAGACAATTACTAAAGATGATTCGTCGCGATATCGAGGCGAGGCAGACGAGGTGCAACAAGTAGGAAAAAATGGCCAAAAAGTTTATACGTATCATGTTCGTCGCGAAGATGGAGAAGAGGTAAGTCGCAAACTCACCAAAACCGATATAACGGTTGCGGTTGATAAAATTATTTTACATCCAACAAAATTAAAAATTGGACGAGTTCAGAATGGAAATGCCACTTGGTATAAATCTAAATATCAAGCAGCGTCGAACACGCTTAAAAGAGGCACAAATGTGCGCGTTAGCAACCCGTCGAACGGTAAAACAATTATCATTCAAATTCAAGATTATATGGAAAACGACGGTAGCGATGGGAGAAGGGTAATAATTGATCTTCATCCAGATTATTTTGGGCAATTAGGGTATACTTTAGGTATGGGTGTGGTACCGATAAAAGTAGAGGAAATTCTTAATTAGCAGTCGTTCTGGCTTGGCCAGAATCGTGCATTTTGGATTATAAGATCCTGATCGAGCCAGGATGACAGTAAGAGCCGTAATGCCAATAATTAATACGTAAGGAGTGCAATGTCTCGACAAAAATTAGGACAACATTTTTTACACGACGAGAGCGTACTAGATGCGATTATTTCGGCATATTGCCCCACCCTAGGTGAGTTGATTGTAGAAGTTGGTCCTGGTAAAGGAGCTCTTACAGAGAAACTTTTATTATTGGATCAGAAAGTTATTGGGGTTGAGTGGGATGAGGAAATGCTAGCAGTACTGCGACAAAAGTATTCCAAAGACCAAAATTTAATATTAGAGCACGCAGATATTCGTCATTTTAATTTAATCAATTTTATTGACGGAATTGGGTATTCGGATTATTCGATTGTGGCTAATTTGCCATATTATTTGTCCGCATATTTTATGCGACAACTGTTTGAGTATTCGCGGTTGCCACGTCAGGCGATATTACTGATTCAAAAAGAGGTTGCCGAAAGGGTTATAGCAAAACCCGGAACTAAAACACGCAGCACCCTGTCTGTTTTAGCGCAAGTTTACTCCAGTCCAAAAATAAATTTAATAGTACCACCCACTTCTTTTACACCTCCGCCACAAGTGGAAAGCGCTGTAGTCTCGTTCGAAAAAATTAAAAACCCATTTGTTAATAAAACCCAAGAAAAGAACTTTTTTCGCGTGGTCAAATCTGGTTTTTCATCAAAACGTAAAACTTTATTAAATTCACTATCGGCTGGCTTGCACATGGAAAGGGACGAGATTGCCCAAATATTGCAAAATGTAGCAATTGATGCTAATTTGCGCGCAGAGAGTATTAGCGTAGACCAGTGGTTTAAACTAGAAGCGGAAATATATAAGGAGAAGTAATGTTATATGTGGTAGCTACTCCAATCGGGAATTTGGGTGATATTTCGATGCGCGCAAAAGAAGTATTAATTGCATCTAAATATATTGCCTGTGAAGATACCCGCCATAGTAAAATATTATTAGAAAGTATTGGGGCAAAGGGCAGGGCAATATCGTTTCATGCACATTCTGGGCAGCTAAAGTTTGAACAAATTCTAGATTTGTTGGTTGCTGGTGAAGACGTAGCATTAATCTCTGATGCTGGTACCCCGGCAATCTCGGACCCGGGCGGAAAACTGATCGAACTCGCACATCAAAATGACATTATTATTAGCCCCATTCCTGGGCCTTCATCGGTAATAACTGCACTTTCGGTGGCCGGGTTTGAGGCGGATCAATTTATTTATTATGGTTACTTACCAAAGAAAAAAGGTAAGCAGACAATGCTCAAAGAGATATCTGAGCAAAAGATGACCTCGGTTATTTTTGAAAGTCCACATAGAATTGAGCGCACATTTCAAGATTTAGCTACTTTGCTTGCCCCAGAACGTCGCATTTGCATTTGCCGAGAGTTAACCAAAAAATTTGAAGAAATTATCTGTGATAGCATTTCGAATATCGAATTTGATAAAATAAAACCATTAGGAGAGTTTGTTATTGTGATAGAAGGAATAAAATGATCGAGGGATTTATTAGTGCCCCACAATATAAATTGAGCGCAAGTATTATACGATCTATTGCGCGAGCCGAACGTGCTCAAGGCATTATTGATGCTTCGCCATTATTGCCAGTGCGCGAGCGTGAGTTGCGACATGAAGCCATGTTGGCAACTATTCATGCATCAACTCATATCGAAGGAAATATATTGGGTTTGGGTGCGGTTGAGCGTATTTTGGCGGGTGAAAATGTTACGGCTCGCCAGCGCGACGTGCAAGAAATCATTAATTATCGCCATGTTTTAGATTATGTCGAAAAGGTTTATCGCGATACGCGGCATCCATTTAGTGATGTGATGATTCGTGAGTTTCACAAAGTATTAATGCGCGAATTGCTATCTGGCGACCAACTTGGAGAATTTAGGGCTGTGCAAAATTATATTGTAGATACTAGAACCGGCCGTACTATTTATACGCCACCGCCTGTTAAGGACGTACCACACTTGATGCTTAAAATGACTGATTGGATTAACAGCATCAAACCAGAAAGTTGCCATCCTATTATCAAGGCCGCATTAACCCACTATATGATGGAGGCGATTCATCCGTTTGTAGATGGTAATGGGCGTGTGGGTAGGGTGGTTTCGATGTTCTTATTGTATCGTGATGGCTACGATACGCGTCGTTTATTTTCTCTCGAAGAGTATTATGATCGAAACGCTAAAGTATATTATGAATCGCTGCAGTCCGTCCTCCGTTCACGCGGTGATTCCACACTATGGGTTGAATATTTCGCGCAAGGATTTGCTGAGCAAATAGAAGAAGTAGCTGAAAAAATAAAGCAGTATTTACAAGGTGAAAAAGATAGAGCAAAATTCTCGCGGCACGAACTTAATAAAAGGCAATATGAGGCTGTACGTTGGATGCAACATCGTGGTTCTATTACCGCCGCAGATTATGCCGAACAGTTTAAAGTATCTAAAAGAACAGCCAATTATGATCTATCAGATTTATTAGGCAAAGGTGTCGCCAAACAAGAGGGCGAATCCCGCGCCTCTAAGTTCAAATTAGTTTGACAAAAAGTCCCTCCCAACATGTCATCTCGAGCTCGGCGAGAGATCCCTGCAGGTTCAGTACCGAGCCTATTCACATTAAGCGAGCTAGACTAATGTACTATTTAAGTATATAATAACTACGAAAGTGGCACCTTGCCACAATCCCCACTACAGTAAGGCCATTTAAGGTAAGATTGGACCAAAGGTTCAACGCCTTCTGAACTGGGTACGAAAGGAACATCTTGCATGAGCGCAAGATCGACCAAGCCTGTCAGCGACGCAGCAACTCGGCATTTGGCTGAGGTGATCGCTGGCCCCACGATCGGAGCGTTAGGGCTGTCTGCAGTGCAAGCCGATGCTCTGAAGGGGAACCCATACGCTATTGCAGCAGTACGGGAAGCAATAACCTTGGAGCTCGGGGAAGCTATCCGCCCGTTCATTCCTGTTCAGGTTCCGCGCGCGTCCGATGATCTACGGTCAGAGCGTGTGACTCGGCACCTTTTACTGGGGCTGTTCCAAGAAGCTGGGGTACGCATTCTGTGCAATGACCTAAGGCATGCCAGCTTCGGAACCGAGATTGACGAACCGGTCCGACTGGATTACATTCTGCTACCAGCTGAGGTCGATGCCATTTTCGCCAAGATGGACTCTGGCGAATTGCCATGGAATCGGTCTAAAGTGGATCAGCAAGTGCACTTCGGCGGCTCAATCATGGGTGCAGTGGGTGTCCTGATGTCCTTGTATACCTATGTAGAAGCGCGCAAGATACTGCCCCGACCCGATTGTCGCTGGGAAGTCCGTTGTTCGGAAGCATACCAAGATCACTACACGTACAAGGTTGCCTACAGCCAGAAGGACGGGCTTTGCGTGACCTACTACTACCAAGAGCCATACGCGATCACTTGCGCATTTCCCGCAAGAGGTAGCGCTTCTCTGAGTGCTGGTGCCTAGTACGGCCATGTGCTAGTGCCATTCGATGGGCGCCTGCTATCCAGCAGGCGCCCGAATTGTTTTTAGAGGGGGTGTTATTAGGCAGTTTGAGATTATTTGTGGTATAAATAGGGAGAATGAAATATAAAGTTCGCGTGTAATTATGCATTTGCCAACCTTGACGAGATCTCTCGCCGCCAAGCGGTGTCGAGATGACAAAAGAAGGTTTTAAAGAGATTGCTTCTTCCTTCGACAAGCTCAGGATGTCGCAATGACAGCGTAAAGTCTCGGCAATCTTAGGTTATTGCAATGACAGGATAGAAATATGAAATATTTTATTACTACACCAATTTATTATGTAAATGATGCGCCGCATATTGGGCATTTGTACACCACACTAGCGGGGGATATTTTGGTGCGTTATCACAAGCTAATAGGCGACGACGTTTATCTTCTGACAGGTACAGATGAACATGGTGCAAAAATTGCCGAGGTTGCCGAAAAAAAGGGTATTGAGCCAAAAGAGTTTGCCGATCAAATTTCGGCACAGTTTAAATCACTTTGGGCAAAGTACGATGTTAAATTCGATCGCTTTATCCGCACTACCGATGCAGATCACGAAATTACGGTGGCAGAATTTTTAACTAAACTTAAAGAAAAAGATTTTATTTATAAGGGCGAATACAAAGGCTTGTATTGCCGTGGTTGCGAATCTTATAAAAAGCAATCCGAGCTGGTGGATGGAAAGTGCCCCGATCATAATCGGGTTCCAGAAGAACTGTCGGAACCAGCCTACTTTTTTAAATTATCGCAATTCAAATCGCAATTAATCGAATTAATTAAATGTAATGCTTTACTAATACAGCCAGAAATTAGAAAAAATGAAGTCTTATCATTTTTACAAGGTCAAGAGCTAGAAGATGTGGCTATTTCGCGTCAGAATGTAGCGTGGGGCATTCCTTTGCCTTGGGACAACAAGCACACCATTTATGTTTGGGTAGACGCGCTGATCAACTACTATACGGCTGCAAAAGAAAAAAACTTATGGCCAGCAGATTTGCATTTAATGGCTAAAGATATTTTGCGATTTCACTGTGTAATTTGGCCTGCCATGCTAATAGCAATTGGCGAAAAACCGCCTAAATCGGTTTTCGTGCATGGTTATTTTACTATTGATGGTCAAAAAATGAGTAAAAGCCTTGGCAACGTGGTAGATCCAGATAAACTGCTAGAACAGTATCCACGTGATGTAATTAGAGTATTTCTATTTAAGGCATTTCCTTTTGGCAGCGATGGCGATTTTTCATTTGATTTGCTGAAAGAATTTTATAACGGTCAATTGGCAAATGAGTTGGGCAATTTGGTGCAGCGCGTGTTAACTATGGTCAAGAATTATCAAAACGGTGTAATCACAAAGCCTAAAGATATCGATCCTACTTTTGAAATTGATAAAGTTTCCGAAACCTGGTCATTGTGGAAGTCGAGTTTAGATAATTTACAATTCGAACTAGGTTTAAAAGCTATTTGGGCGCTTATTAAATATGCAAATCAGTACATTGATGATAATAAGCCTTGGGGGCTAGCAAAATCAGATAGTGAAAAGTTAGCAATTGTACTATATAATTTGACTGAGGTTATAAGACATCTATCTATCTTGCTTTTACCATATATGCCAGATACGGCAAGCGAGATCTCTAACCGTTTAGGTATAAAGTTGCAAGAAGACTTGTTAGTAGATAAACAAAATTGGGGCGTCCTTAAAGACGGAACAAAGATAGAGTTGAGTGAGGCGCTTTTTCCAAGGAGGGGTTAATTGATTAGCGGTATAATTGCATCGTTTGGGTTCGCTGGTGCGGTTTTAGTAGATAAATATATTTTATCTAAAAGAAAAATTCCGCAGAGCGTGTATATTCCAACGCTTTTTATGATGCTTTGTTTGCTTACTGGCATCATAATGACGATATCCGGAATCCCAATTTTTTCCAGCTTAAATTTGAGCCCGATATATTTGGTGGCATTTATCGGCATGATTACACTTGCAGTTGCTTGGAATATTTATTATTACCAAGCTATTGCCAAAGAAACAGTGCAAGAATTTGACTTAATTATGGCGCTTAAGCCACTTTTTACCGTATTATTAGCTTGGATATTTTTTCAAACAGAACGCAGCGTGGTGGTATTTGGTCTTTCATTACTTGCAACAATTGCAGTTGCATACGCCCATTTTCGCCACAACCGGTTCTATTTTGATACATATGTGCAACATTTAATTTTAGCGGTTATTTTAATGGCTTTAGAAGCCTTAATCATCCGTGTATTATTAGAAGCCTTTACTCCATTTGGGATATATTTCTTGCGCACAATTTTTATTTTCGCCACAATGCATTTTATTTATAAACCAAATTACAACAAGCTTTCAAAAATCGATTACAATTACATATTTATGGCAGCAGTCTTTGGCATTATGCTGATGGTGGCAAGCTATTATGGCTATCAAAGCCAGGGTGTGGTGGTGACTACTCTTGTTATGTTGCTTGGGCCTTTAATGGTTGAACTTTATAGTGTGATTGTTTTAAAAGAAAAAACAAATCTAAAAAAAGTAATATCATTTTCTACAGTAATGGCATGCGTAACTTTAGCAGAAATTATTGGTTTTAAATGATTGATACTCATGCGCATTTAAATTTTGAAGCTTTTAACACAGATCTTTCGCAGGTTATAGAGCAATCTTTTTCAGATGGCATTGAGGGAATTATTGTGCCAGGGTCTAATTTAAATAATAGTACTTTAGGGGCAGAAATAGCTAATAATCATCATGGGATATTTGCTGCGGCAGGTATTCATCCGAGCCATGTTGATGATTTAAAAGCTAATTGGCAAGCGATAATTTTGAATTTGGCATTACAGCAAAATGTTGTGGCTATAGGTGAAGTCGGCTTTGATTTTATTAATCGGCCCGACTCGAATGGGAATGCTCAAACTATGTTGTTGCATAATTTTATAGATATAGCCAATACAGCAAAATTACCTATCATTCTTCATTCTAGAGAGTCGGAAAATGAAATAATCAAAATTATAATGAATCATAAGCCGCAATATGGGTGCGTTCTGCATTGTTTTTGTGGTGATGCTAAGATGGCTAATTTGGCAATTTCTGCAGGAATGTTGCTATCGTTTACCGCTATGATAACCTATCCTAAAAATCAGTATATTCGTGATATTATTGCCTTGTTGCCGCATGACATGATAATGATAGAAACGGATTCGCCATATTTGCCACCCCAATCTAAACGTGGACAAAGATGCGAGCCGAAAGATGTGGCGGAGGTTGCTTGGCAGATTGGACAGATATGGAAAAAAGATGTAGAATATGTGGACAAAGTAACTTCCGATAACGCAAAAGCGTTTTTTCATATATAAGCATAGAGGGTCTAGGTATGTCTATCGAGCATAAAAATCAAGATTTGATTGCCTTAAATTTGGTAATTTACGAGTTAAACCAAATTTTAGCTGATCATGATGGCGGTGTAGAGCTAGCTTGTTTGACTGATAAAGGTGTAGCAAAGGTAAAATTGACCGGCCATTGTGTAGGTTGTCCTATGGCGGCACAGACTTTTAAATACGGGGTAGAAAAAACCATCCTTGATAATTGTTCATTTGTGAATTCGGTTGAGGAGGTTTAATGGCTGCCACTTTAATGCTTGGTAATGAGATTGCCACAAAAACGTACGAATACGTAAAAAACAAAGTTGAATCACTATCTACCAGGGGAGTTACCCCATATTTAGTGGCAATTTTAGTCGGTGACGATCCTGGGTCTATGGCATATTTAAAAATAAAAGCCAAAATGTGTATGGACTGTGGGATAAAGTTTAGCTTGCTCGAATTTCCGAGCAATATTGCCGAAAATGAACTAATTGATCAAATCAATTTATTAAATCAATCACTTGAGGTGACGGGCATAATTATTCAATTGCCTTTACCTATATCAATTAACCGTGATGCTGTTTTATTGGCTGTATCGGAACATAAAGATATAGATGCCTTCAGTTACACTTTGCGAAAAACATCGGCTATTTCCGTACGCCCTCCAGCGCCTGCTGGGATGATCGAAATATTAAATCATTATAATGTCAGCATGGCTAATAAGCGTGTTGTTATTGTAGGAGAAGGTTTACTTGTTGGTCAGCCTTTAGAGAAAATGCTAATTGAGGCACATATTTATCCAACTGTAATTCATGACCAGAGTGAAAAGTCATTGCAGGTATTAAAAGAGGCAGACGTAGTATTTTGTGGAGTTGGTAAAGCAAATATAATTACACCAGAAATGTTGCGTTTTAAGGTGGTTGTAATTGATGCAGGATATAACAAGGTTAATGGCGTGACCTATGGAGATTGTGATTTGCGATGCGCTCAGATTGCATCATTTATTACACCTTCTATTGGTGGTATAGGTCCTCTTACTGTTTCTAATTTATTAAAGAATGTGGTTGATATCATTGAAAAATAAAATGAATAATAGAACTAAAGTGGTAGTAGCTATGTCGGGCGGCGTTGACAGTTCTGTCGCGGCTGTATTGCTAGTTAATCAGGGTTATGATGTCAGTGGTGCGTTTATGAAAAATTGGTCTATTGACATGGAAGGAGTCGATTATAAACCTTGGGAGAACGAGGCTAATGACGCTAAGCTGGTATGCGAAACTTTGAATATTCCTTTCGAAATTTACGATTTTGAGAAAGAGTATCGTCAAAAAGTAGTCGATGAATTCATCGATCAATATGCTTTAGGTGTGACTCCTAATCCGGATGTTTTATGCAATAAAGAGATAAAATTTAATTTGTTTTTAAATAGGGCAATGTCATCAGGGGCAGAATATATAGCAACAGGGCACTATGCGCGATTAATGCGACATGGTGATAAATTTGCTTTAGCTGCAGGGATTGACGCAAATAAAGATCAATCGTATTTTTTGTACACTCTTGACCAATTTCAAATGTCTCACACTCTTTTTCCGTTGGGTGATTTAACGAAATCAGAGGTTCGAATTATTGCCGAACGGGCTAACCTTTCCAATTGTAATAAAAAAGATAGCCAAGGAGTTTGTTTTATCGGTCCGGTGAGCATGCGAAAATTTTTACAACAATTCTTAGATATTAAACCTGGCGATGTGGTCACTACAAATGGAGATATCGTCGGAAAACATGACGGCGTTATCTACTATACAGAAGGGCAAAGGCATGGTTTTGGATCTGGTGGTGCCCATGCTCCTCTTTATATCGCAGAAAAAAATGTGGTTACTAACCAATTAACGGTAGCAAATAGCGGTGATTCAATTTTACTTACTGACAGGATTGTTATTTCTGAATGTACTTGGAGCAACCAAAACCCCAAGTCTAGAAAAAAATACGGAGTAAGGGTTAGATATCGACAACCATTAGTGAATGCTAAACTAGCTGAATTAGAAAGTAAAAATTGGGGCGTGCAATTTGAAATTCCGATTTTGGGTGTTAGCATCGGGCAATCGGTCGTGGTCTACGATGGCAAGGAAGTCGTAGGCGGTGGCATAATTACAAGTCGAATTGCATAGCTATATGAACAGGTTCAGATAGATACCGTACACATTGACAACACTTTAAGAGGAGGTTGCAATGAGATACGGTATCTCCATGAAAATATATGGACATATCTTACCGGGGGCACAACGAATTAGTCGAATACCAGTCTTATCCAAA
>CAJBMM010000029.1 GCA_903954185.1 uncultured Candidatus Berkelbacteria bacterium
AATCTACTTTAGAAATGATTGGTAGTCAAATGATTAACGATAGAATTGAGATTGCCGATGCAACAGTTAAAAAAACTACAGCGAGAGTAAAAAAACTAACCGAGGAACTTGAAAAAAGACGAAATGAAATGAAAACTTTAGAGGTTCAGACTATTGCCGCCAGCGAAAGTGGGTTTATACCACCAGAACTTGAAGAACAATTCAATAACAGTAAAAAGGCAGTTGAGGAAGCAGAGAAAGAGTTGATTCCAGCAAAACATTCTTTGGCTTTTGCTGAAGAAAATTATGATAATCAACAAGCACAGTTAGAAGAACATGCCAAATTAGTTTTTGATCAAACTGGGGGGAATTTAGAGCTATTAGGTGAACACCAGCGGCCATATTATGCCGAGATTAAAGATACTAGTGGCAACGTCATTGGATTTAGAGTACGCCACGCCCGCACAGATCCAGATTTAGCAGAGCTAAAACAACGTAAAGAAATTGATAGGGGTATTGGTGAAGTCAAATCCGCGCTGCAGTCAGGCATTTCGGGTTATACAGAGAGTTTTAGCCCAGATGCAATTTTAAATGAGCTTCGTGGAGAAGGTATAGATATTCATAACAACAGCAAGCAACACGGTGGAGAAGCAGTAAAAGAGCTACTGCGCGGCAATATTCAGCACGGATTATCAATGATTCAAAATGATGCCAGAGACTGGCGTAAAATTGTTAGTTGTATTGGTGCGGCTTTAAACTTAATGCAACGCACAACTAGTGGTGGTAATAATACTATTCGCGTTGCTTGCATCGATGAGATATTTCCAGATGAACTTATAAAACAAATTTTGTATAGTGTAGCTGATTTTCCAGCCTTTAAAGCCTTGGCTTCTACTGGCAAAGGCAATTCCACAACAGGCGATGCGGCTACGGTGAGAAAAATTCTTGATATTGCCCAGTCTAACAACCCACCAAATATTCCCGAAGTTAGAAAACTACTAAACTCATTCGTTGTAGATGCGCCACAAAGACACTTAGCAAACGTAATTAAAGACCAGCCAATATTTGGAAGATTAGTTTCACTGTTAAGCTCTGGCGCTGGTTAGGAGGATAATTGGCAGATTCAACTGACACCCTACAATTAGACAATGAGTTAGAAATGGACGAAATTGTCAACATCGAAAACGTTGATCAGATTATTAATGCTGTCAAAAATTTTGACGAGAGCGGGTTAGAAACAGCTCGCGAATCTTTGGGAGATTTAGAATACTTTAAAGCATTAAAGTGGGCGTATAGCTACCAAGTTAACGATATCTATTTTATGTGCCGTAGTATACTTTCACCTGTGCCAATAACCAATCCACCTAATCAACTCCTAGAACTTGTCGATGCCTTGTGGGGAAACAAACAACTTAATATAGAACAGCAACAATTAAAAGACGCTGTATTACCAGAGTTAGTTACGCTTAGAACACTTAGAAAGGGGTACTTAGAAGAAGCGTCAATTAGAAGAGCAATTAAATTAGATAAATTAGCTGTAAAATACTTAAACCCCAATATGACATATGGTGAAATCTATAACATTCGCACGATGGTTAAAGCCATGATCGCCTCGTTACCCGATCTGGCGAATATTAAAGCGCAATTTATATCTGATGCAGAATCTATATTGAACATGCACAAAGATACTGAGGAGTTAGATGAATGGTATTTGGTGCGAATAATTGACAGGCTTTATAATTATCAATTATTAATCGATATTATTGGATTAGCTCAAGAATTAACTAATGCAAAAGATGAAGATATGATAAATTTAGAAACCGCATCAGAACTTGCCCCTGAATATATTTTAGACATTACAGAATTACAAGATGATAAAATGAGAGTGCTAAGTAGGCTTGTTACGAATTCCGAGGACGTGACCACTAGTCAAGCGTCCACCCCTCAACCCCCAGAGAATAATGACGATAATTCATTATTGACAAGCGTGCCCACAGCCAATTATGATAACGATTTAGATATAATTTAAGGATATTTATGACAGATGTTAATAGCGAAAATGGAACAGTATCCGCACCCGAAGATATGATCATTCAGGAGTTAAAGGGTGAGCAACAACAGGTTGTGGCTGAAGATCCTGTCGAGATTGCATCGCGTCAAGAACGTAGAGAAAAAGCAGGAAGAATTGCCAACCGTTATGAGCTTGCGGAGGCTTTTCGTATTGCCTTAACCATTGGCGATGCCGATACCAGGCGAAAAGCACTTTCAGATATTTTAGATATTGCCGCCTCTCCAGATAATCAATTCAAATTACTACCTTCTTTGCCTAGCGAAAAAGAGCGAGTTGCATGTGTTGCATTAGCGGAAGACTGGTTTAAAAATTCTGATAAAAGATATGGGGATATTGATACAGGTATTGCTACAGACGAACAGTGCGATAAAGCTCGCGCATATGCAGATATCACAACACTTGGATATTTAATGAAACCCACAAGGGAAATTAGTAATCCAGTCGATTTTGCACGGCAAAAATATCACAGATTACTTTCACATTTGGTTCAAGGTGGAGAAGACGAAAGTGAATTTGGCGATGATATCGATTTTACAAATGTAGAAGCAACATTAGTCGATTTACCGAATCAAGATGAAGGTTCCGATATGGCTGAGACACTAGGTTCTAGTGGAAGTGCCACAGCCCCAAGCGGCAAAGGCAGTTGGAGCAGCCTTATTCCAGCCGATACAAAGGGCACCGGATGGGCAATACCTTCGGGGGGGCCAGCCTCTGGCTGGAATATTCCAAGCGATAACAAAGGTGACTGGCAATCTCTCTCCAAAGGGCGCGCAAACGGTGGGGGTAAAGAAGATAGAACTACCAGTGCTAACGGTGGGAAATAAACAACCAAAGATGATGACGCAGCACCTCAATCATCAATCAGTCTATTAGAGAATTTACAAATAACGGTTAATATTAAAAAGTTAAAGATAATGAGTTTAGGAGTTATTCGTGCAATATAAAGTGCCGCAAAATATTGATAAACAAGACGAAATTGTTGGGCCGCTAACCATCATTCAATTTAGCTACCTAGCAGTGGCTTTTGCCATAGACTTTTTACTATTTAAATCTATGCCACGTTTTACCAGCATTATGTTAATGATTCCTATCTCGCTTGTGGCTCTTGGGTTAGCATTCGTTAAAGTTAACGATAAGCCATTGTTAGAATTTTTATTTGCAATGTTTAAGTTTTTCAGGCAACCCAAAATACGTATTTGGCATAAAACTAGCGACGAACCAGTTTTAACCTTAAGCCATGCCAAAGAAGCTAAGGTTGATGCACCCATGCGCAAAGAATTTAATCAAAATAGAATTAATGAACTATCGCAAACTTTAGACACTGGCGGAGAAGCTACAGCCAAACCCAAAATGCCTTTTACGAACATAAAAAGTGAAAAGTGACAACGTCTAGCTGTCATCCTCGACGCGAGTACAACGAGCAATTATTCGAGGATCCAAGAAAGAATAATATTATGTAGATTCCGGATCACAAGTCCGGAATGACAGTCTAAATTTTCCATCACTTTTCACTTTTCACTTTTCACTATATACTAATGTAGAGAGGGGCTTTTGTATGCCAGATAAACCAATAAAGCCTAACAGTACACAAGCTCACTTACCGTTTGTAGGTGTAGAAGATGGCATTGTCATTATGCCAGACGGTAGTTATAGAGCTGTTTTAGCTGTAGGCGCAACCAATTTTTCATTAAAATCGCAACAAGAGCAAGAAGCGATTATTGTTACCTATCAAAACTTTTTAAACTCTTTAAATTATTCTATTCAGATTGTAATGCAATCTAGAACGCTAGATTTAGAGCCTTACTTAAAAAAGCTCGAAGATGGCATCCCTAACCAAAGAAACGATTTGATTAAACAACAAACAGCTGATTATGCCGCCTATATGCGCGAGCTTATTACTGCTGCAAATATTATGGATAAGCGTTTTTATGTTGTTATCCCGTATTCCCCCATTCAGGTAAGTAAACAGAGCTTTCTTTCCTCATTATTCCCAAAAGGTAATGCGGGACCAATAAAAATCGATCAAAAGCAGTTTGAGGTACACAGAGACGAGCTCAAACAGCGCGCCGCAATTATTGGCAGTGGTCTTTCTACCATGGGGTTAAAGGTTACTGCACTAGATACAGATGATGTAATAAGATTATTTTATAATTGCTACAACATAGATTTAGCCGCCGAAGAACGAATTGACGACCCTATGATGATGACAAGTAATATTATTGAGTCTGAGGCGGAGAAAGAGAGCTTGCAGGGGGCAGGGGGCAGGGGGCAGGCAGAAGGGAACAAGGTGCAGGGTGCAGACGAGACGCAAAAGATAGAGGAGATAAAAACTGTTGCAAATGAGCCACAGGTTGTACCAGCTGCGCCACCAGCTACATCCGCAGCTAAACCGTTGCCACCACTGCCAACCACAACCATCAACCAAACCCCAATTGCCATGGAGCCACAAAACACCCCCATTCAACCCGATGCAAACATAAACAATATTCCATAATTTTGACTTTTGATTTTTGAATTTTGAATTAATAAGGAAAATAATGCCTTCACCATTTGAAGAATACAGATTAAAACACGAACAAGCCGAAAAAGAGCAAAAGGCTAAAAAGATTTATAGCGAGGGTATGGCTACCGTTTTAGATATTGTTGCCCCGGCGCTGTTTTTGGTGACACCAAACGATGTACAAATTGGTGAATTTTACGTTAAAACGCTCTTTACATATACTTATCCACGCTATTTACAGACTAACTGGCTCTCTACCCTTATCGATTACGATTTGACCATGGATATTTCGATGTTTGTGTACCCATTAGAAACCAGCGAAGTAATGACCGATCTCAAAAAAGAGCTGGGACAGCTCGGTTCATCTATGACTATCAAACAAGAAAAAGGCCAGGTACGTGACCCAGAGCTAGAAACAGCAGTTGGTGATATTGAAGAGTTGCGCGATGTTTTACAACGCGGCGAATCTAGGCTTTTTCACTACTCTCTTTACTTCACCATTTATGCCAAATCTAAAGAAGAGCTAAAAACCCTTACCAAACAGCTAGAATCTGTGCTAGGTGGCATGCTTACTTACACCAAACAATCGCTTTACCAAATGGAACAAGGTTTTAACTCTTGTCTGCCTATGCACAACGATCAACTTGGGGTTACGCGCAACTTAGACACTGGCTCATTATCAACTACGTTTCCATTTTCTACCGCCACACTCTCCAGTAATGAGGGAATTCTTTATGGCATTAATCGCCATAATAATTCTCTAATTCTGTTCGATAGATTTAAACTAGAAAATGCCAATTCAGTAGTATTTGCCAAAGCTGGCGCTGGTAAATCTTATGTCGTTAAACTCGAGATTTTGCGCAGTTTAATGCTTGGGTCTGATGTGGTAGTTATCGACCCAGAAGATGAATATCGCAAACTGTGCGATGCAGTTGGTGGTAGCTACTTAGAAGTAAGCTTGAATTCGGAAAAACGCATTAATCCATTCGATTTACCAAGGCCAGACGACCCAAATAGTAAAGAGAGTGGTGAGGATGTATTACGCTCAACCATTACAGATTTACACGGATTAATCTCACTCATGGTTGGTGGGCTAACACCAGAAGAAGATTCACTTTTAGACAAGGCACTTTACGATACATATGCCATCAAAGATATTAGTGTAGACCCTAAAACCCAAACCAATGAGGCTCCAGTAATGTCTGACCTAGTTTCTGTACTATCTAACATGACTGGCACCGAATCGCTAACCAAGAGGCTCTCAAAGTACACAGAGGGCACATATGCAGGCCTATTCAACCAACCTACTAACTTTAAATTAGATGAGGGTTTTGTTGTTTTCTCAATTCGCGATTTAGAAGAACAATTACGCCCTGTGGCCATGTATGTAATATTAAATTACATCTGGACGCAAATTAGGCTTAACTTTAAAAAGCGCATTATGGTTGTAGATGAAGCGTGGACAATGATGCAATATGAAGACTCGGCTAGGTTCTTATTTGGGTTAGCTAAAAGATCTCGCAAATACTTCCTTGGTTTAACCATTATTAGCCAAGATGTAGAAGACTTTTTGGGTAGTCAATACGGCAAAGCGGTTGTTTCCAACTCTTCGCTACAAATTTTGTTAAAACAATCTACCGCATCGATAGAAAAAATATCGCAAACTTTTGGCTTAACTGAAGGCGAAAAAATGATGCTTTTAGAATCTGATGTTGGCGAAGGTTTGTTTTTTGCTGGGCAAGAGCATGTAGCTATTCGCATCATTGCTAGTTATAACGAAGACGCGCTTATAACCACCAATCCACAGCAAATTGAAGATCAAGATGAAGAGATGGAAAAATCGACTGCAGAGAATAATGCCAATTCAACAGAACCACCACAAGGAGTGTGAGGTGTTAGAAAGTCAAAATTCAAAAGTGACAACGTCGCGTTGTCATCCTCGACGCGAGTATAACGAGCAATTATTCGAGGATCCATGAAAGATTTCTGATTATATAGATTCCTGCCTTCGCAGGAATGACAGCACGCCTTATAAAGGTGAAGAGTGGCGGAAATAACACTCCTGCGATGTGTTCATACGGAGTATGTGGCACATCGGAGGTATGAGACGGACTGAGATAGATTAAAGAATGTATAAAGTGAGAAGCGGTGGATGAAAAACCCAACAATTTAATGAAAAATGCCTTAAAGTATGGCGGAATCGTGGTTGCTATCTTGGTTCCGGTAATGCTTTTGGTGTTATTTTTAGCAGTTTTTTATAACCCTAGTGGTTTATGGGGCCGGCCATCTGGCTCTGCGTTAGCCGCAGATGTATCTTGTGAATTAAAATTTCCCATTGGGGCAGCTAGTGACGATATAATTGGCGCGGTTTATGACAGATATATCAAAGAGTTTTCGCCTAAATCTCCATTGATTGGAATGGGTAAATATTTCGCACAATCTGGACGTAAATCTGGCATAAATCCGAATGTTATTATGGCAAATGCTCGAAAAGAATCGAATTTTGCCGTAGCAGGTGGAGCAAAAGTTGAGCCACCCTGCTATAACCCATTTGGCAGAAAAGGCTCTGGGGACTGTGGTGACAGCAAAGAATTCATGAAATTTTCTTCATACGAAGATGCAATACTGCAACACGGCGACTATATTGTCCGAGTCTATGTAAAAGAGGGCAAAAACAATATTGCAGAAATGATGGAAAAGTATTGCCCAAGGTCTGATAATTGCGCAACAGACCAGTATATAAAAGAGATGCGAGAGTGGAATGCAGATTTAATAAATATGGCTGGCGGCGCATTAGGAACAGGGATCTGTTTAGCTAATATTGCCAAACCAATTCCCCCAGATAAAGGCATCTGCCCCAATTCACTATGTACACAAAAACCATTACCTATTACTGCAGAAATGAATCAGGAATATGGTTATCCCGTAGTCATAATTTTACATTACTTAGGAACGGGGTTAACAGCGCAGGGTGCATACGATTACTTTAAAACTACCGTTACCAATAAAAACCCTTCTGATAATAAGTTTGTCCAATTTGTGGTTGGTAAAGATGGTACGATTTATCAATTAGCAGCCGAATCTAAAATGGTCGCTGGTGCGCTAAATTATAATAAAACACCAGATGGCGGGATAACGATATCAATAGAAAATGAAGGGCATTTTGAAAGCTCAAATTCGCAAGAACACGAAACAGCGGCCGAGGTGGCTTCTAACGTAAAATTAGTAAAATATTTAATGCAGAAGTATAATATAAACAAAGATCAAGTTATATCACATAAAGAAGCCGATCAAAGAGCCGGAAACGCAGAGGGCAGACGTTCAGATCCTGGTGAAAGATTTATGCAGAAAGTATTAAACCAATTATGAAATCATATAAAGTTTTGTTAATTGGAATTTTGATTAGCGCAACAATTTTTACAGCTGCCTTTGCGCTTTATGCCTTTATATTAAAATCGCCAACAGTTATTGTGCAATCTAGCCCAGAAAGCGCAACTGTACTTATAAATAAAATTGAACAACCCAGCCATCGTTTAACTTTAAAGCCAGGAAGTTATGACTTAACTGTCTCTTTTACAGGCTACGTTACTTATCAAGGCTCAATTACACTAAAACGCGGGCAAAAATTAGTCTTGCCCATCTTGCTAAAGCAAGTACCAACAGCCACACTTTTAACCACAAATTTAAATACAGTACCACAATTTTTTGATGCCACACACGATGTCTATTTTATGGGCACAAATAACACCACACTTTATCGCACGCGCAATTTAGTAGGAGAAGCAGGCGTTAAAGTAGAAGCAATGACCTCTAACACGCTATTGGGAGCCGAAAAGGTGGCGGTAAGGCCTGATGGCGAAGTTGCGCTAATAAAAATGTCCGACGGCATATATTTATACGACTTTAAACGATACGATTTCTTAAATCAATCTAAAACCTTGTGGGGCACCAATATTGATGATTTTGCTTGGTCGCCAAATAATTTACAAGTTGCCTATACCTATTACGGCGCAAACGGAGAGCAATCATTAATGCTTTCTGATATTCAAAATAATAATCAAAGAAGAGAAATAGATTTAACCAAAGATAAAATTGACCACCCTTCTATAGCATGGTCTGATGATTCTAGGCATCTACTACTAGTTGCCAAAAGCACACAAACCAAAACAAATTATATTTATACTTACGATTTGTTTATTAAAAAGTTTGCCCAGCTAACTGAAGTAGGCGAGGTTGAAGGAGCAAAGTGGAGCCCAGACGGGGAATATATCGCCTACGTTGCCCCGGGACGAGATAGCGCAGGCTCAACAACCAATATAGCTTGGATTGCTAAATCTGACGGTAGTGGAGTAACTCCGCTCAACGTGGCGGTATCTAGCATTAGCAAATTATGTTGGGAGAATAATAGTACGGGCGTGATAGTAGCTTCTAACAATACCGACGGTAGTATTAAATTGCAAAGTGTCGATTTGTCTGCAAACATTACGCCATACCAATACGCTCCACCGACCAAGTTTAATCCAGATAATATAATGTCTATCCCTAAAGATAGCCGCTTACTTTTTACTAATGATGGCCAATTAATGTCATTGGGGCTAATTACCAGCAAATACTAGTATAAATGGAAAATGCAGAGTGCAGAATGCAGAATGAATTCGATTAAGTTAATAGTGACAATGTCGCGTTGTCATCCTCGACCAGCCTATTCGAGGATCCAAGAAAGAATAGCTGAAAGCTAACAAATGCCCGAAATCCAACCGCCACAATCAGACCCACGCTTCCCTCAAGAAATTCCTGAGGTAGATTTTGATGGTGCAAAGACTGACATAGATTCTGTAAACGACGAGACACAACACTTACCCGATATGGTCGACGCAATTCAACAATCTCAAGTTAAGCCTTCCGGAATTCAAAAGTCACCATCATTACCATCCGACCAGCCCGCTGTACCCACACCACCCACTCGGACGAATAGATTCTTCGATTCATTTAATAAGTTTATCCAACCGAATAACACGGCAAGGCTAAATGCTTCTAGAGCCAAAGATACTTCAATAATTAATAAATCTACTAAAAACGCAGGTAATGCCGCTAAAACAGTTGAAAATAAAGTCAAAACAGCTGTTAAAAATGAGGCTAGACAGCTGGTTGGAAATGCGGTTAAAACAGGCGCTAAAACAGCCGCATCTTGGGTTAGCAAAACAGTCCTCGCCGCTACCTCTGAAGTATGGCTACCAATTCTTATTATCGTTTTGATAATTGTCGGAGGAGGTATTGCTATAGCAGCAGCGGTTGCTATTGGTCAAAATGCTGGCTCTAGTACCCACCAAACAAGCGCGGCAGAAACGCAAAGCTTAACCCTAGCCAATGCTGGAAATTTAATCGCTAGACGCTCGTTAGATAACAACGACAAGACAGAACTCAGCGCTTTATTGACCACTGTTAAACAGTTAGCCACAAATAACCCTCCTAAAGGCCGCCCCAAACCGGACACTGAAGCAATTGCTTTAATCGACGATATAGCTTCTAAATTGGCAACCTATTCAAGTGCAGACACTAACGTTGATAAAAAATCGATCGACAGTATTTCTAATAATGTCTTAAAACTCGCCTCATTAGGTTACGACGAAGCAGTGGCTAGCGCAATTGGTCTTAAAATTGCCACAAAAGCCCGTTATTTTATTACTGATCCTGCAGGGATTCAGGAATTTAACACTTGCGACCAGTCAGACAAAACTGCCTGCAACGCATTTGTGATAAAAGTTATGCGAAAAACTGGTATTGATATGGGGTACTCGGGCTCGGCTATAGATCAGTATAAGTACACCAAAAGCCGCCCAGAGTGCTATGAAACGTTTACCGCCACGGCCCCTACGCAATTTGCACAAGGCGATATCGTCTTTCGCACCAGATTAATGAGTGGCCACGGTCATGTAGGTATTTATGTTGGAGGCGGTAATTTTGCCGTCGCCTCATTGGGATCATACACACCACAAATTAAATCTTTAAAATCTATGGACAGAGATATGAATCAGGTAGCAAGATTAAAGGTTGACGTATGCCCCGCAAAATAATTATTGTATTGCTAATTTCGATTTTACTATCACCATACTTAAACGTGGGCAATGTTAAAGCCGTCGACGCTCCGCCAGCTGACGATTCGGCAACGAGCACTGTTACCGCTGACGACGGTAATGGAGAAGAAGACCCGAATGCAACCATGTGGGTAGGATCATTAAGCTCCGATAAGGAAATTCCGACAATTTCTTCTATAACCGAGCTTATATTAAATATGCAATCACGCCGAATTGGAGGCGAGCGCAAAGAACAAACTCTACCTAGAATTGGCATGTCTCAATGCGATCAAAGCCTAGTTACAGCTGGTAAAATTGATGAAAGAGTGCTTGAATCTCTAAATTATTTAGTCAGACCAGTGCAACAAGGCGGCGCGGGCATGACATATTTGCACGTCACATTTAGCAAAGAGTGCGAAGAAGAAGTGCCCGAATTGCTAAACGGGGCATACCCAGTCATTTTTGATGGAGAAACAGAAGATCCTAACAACCCCGGATATGCATTACAAAATAGCCAGGAAAACGCACCTGTTACCCCAGGGTCAACTAACACTCCTTCATCGTCTCTATTGAATAGCGATACAATCAAATCGGTGGTTAATGCATATAGCACGCAAAAGTATAAAGGATTCTCCGAGCTCTCAAAAATTATATCCCCATTGGCAAGTGCTGCTACATTAAAGAATACCGATGTTGAGCCAGATGGAGTAGATAATGTCCATAAGCAAGGCCAGGCCGTAGATATAATGGCCGCAGGATTGTTGATGTGTGTCACCAAATCAGGTGGATTAAAAAACATCCCAGTAGGTATAGGTAGCGGTGCTGGCTCTAAAAGCACCAGACAAGATCCTCGCCCAATTAAAGTATCGTGGCAAACAGATAAGGGCGTTTCTAATGTTAACACGCCATACGGACAGACCTTCGATCAAATGGCAAGTACCATGGGGCTTGATCAATTCTTAGAAGGGTTTGCTGCACAAGACGGAACATTTAGAGCTCAAGCTTTGCAAGCAGCTTTTGCACAAATGGGCTTTTCTCTAATTGCCAATCAACTAGGTATAAAAGCAGGTACTTTTGACCCTGCTACAGCATCATTAAATTATCAAACCATGGGCTATGCAATGTTAGCTGACTTGATGGATTTACCAGACATGTCAGTATTTGATCCTTTTGCAAATGATGGAATTTCACAACCAAACCCGCTTCAAACCAGAAGAGACAATGTCGATACTTTATTAAAAACAACACTTTTACGCACAGTTGAGAAAGATCTTAGCTTGCCCGCCGGCAGCCTAGATGGCGATACGGTAGAAGACGTGATGACCAACGCTGGTAAACGTCGCTTAGAAAAAGACCTTGGGCTAGCGGCTCGGAGTTTAAACGGATCATTAGAAGACCCGTCGGCTATCTTGCAATCTATTGGGCAAGCTAAAATGGAATCTTCGTTCCATCTACCCATTGGCGCCACCAATGCCTCTAAAGTTAACAATTCTGGAATTATTAGCGGGATAATAGAAAATACAACTAATTTACTAAAACTTACGTCGGATCAAAAATCGTATGCCGAAAATGTTGTCCGCGCTTCTTTCAGCTTGCCAAGCAGTGTATCTTTGGCAGATTTAACAAATTCTAATAGCGGTTTCTGGAAAGATGGAAGCAAAAGTCAAACTGTGACAGACAGACTAAAAGCATACGACAAACAACTATACCCTAAAGATAACACCCCAGATCTTACGTCACCTGGCGCCATAGCTGTTATTGACGATATTCGCAAAGGTAGTTTTGATGACCTAACTTTTAGAGTCATTACTAATCGCATGTCTTTGACAGATTACCAAAAAGTGATTGGACTTGGCGCATTACTCAATCAATACGGTATCTACAGCTCCACCTCTGGCTCTTCAAATCGAAATGTCACCACCAATGGTAGAGCTGTCGATTTTCCGCCAGACGAAGCGGGGTATGGCCTAACAGGCGGTAAACTAGTAGATATAGATCAAAAATCTACCATCTCACAACTTCGCAAAAAATATAACGATCCCCTTGCTGAAATTATAACTATTACAACCAGTCAAACTTATGATGGAAGAGCCAATACAACAATCAAGAAAGGCTATATAAACGCCAAAAAGGTGTCTATCCGCAGCACAGAATCTACCGACAGTTTGCGCTCGTTTTATAACGATCCTAATGCCATAATCGTCACACAAAAAAACAATTTTATTACAAATTTAATAGCAGGAGATAAAAACTACTGGGTTGCACTTGGGGTTAACGTCCTTGCTTCCTCTCTGCAAATGAACCCTGACGAACGTTTAAAAATTACACAAAATACCGACAACGTCCTTGGGCAATCTGGCTTTAATGTACCGCTAGAAACCAGAACTGGCATGGTAGCAGATGCTATTGCAGGCAAACGATCATTTGGCTTCTCTGCAGCCAGTGCTAACTTTAGCATGAGCCTAAGCCCCAGCGACTTTCTCAATTTGATCGGCTCTGGGCTAGCCAAAGACAGATCTGACGCTAAGGCAAAGAGCCTAGCCGACCAAAGAGCTGACGCAGTCATAAATATTGCAAAGCAACGTTTTGGATACAGCTTCGACAGCATGGCTGGCAAAGCGGTGGGCGATAGAGAGCTAGTTAACGTTCTATACGCATATGATCAAAAACGAGAGGCATCACACGATGCGATAGAAGTATTTACCGTAACCGACCATTCGCAGACGGCCTTCCAATTATCTAATAGAGTCATCGCACTTAAATCTTTTGAAATGACAGATAGAGAAGGAGCTCCGTTAGTTGCCCCACAAACAAAAGTCAGCAATGATGGCTACACTGTTTTGGTCCCAGCCGATTCGTTTAAGAACACTCTTGGCAACATTACGGTTAAAATTACGTACTCTACTTACGCAAAAAAAGCAGGTCAAGCATCGCAAATATCGCCCGATCTTTTCCAATCACTCTTTAATAACCCAAGTGCATTATCTGGAATTGCCTTGCAATTAGGCGCAGCTAAAATGAGCTTGGCATTTAACTTACCAACTAACGCTTTGGGGCTTGCAGCACAATTATTAGATCCAAAGGCCTCTGGCACTACTGGTCTTGGACAGTCTGCTTTAGAACAAACTGGCGGATTGATCCTTGGATCACTTTCGGGTGGAACAATCGGAGATTTAATCAGCTCAGGAAAAATTACCCGAGATCAATTAAATAGGATGTTCTTGTTAGAAGCGGGATGGTACGAAAAAATTGAACAAAATGACACTAACTTTATCGAAACATATCGAACCGCACTATATGTTACTGACCAATATTATAAAATTGAATTAGGATCAACACTAGAATTATTACTAGGTAGAATTACCTTAGATCAGTATAAAAAACTTGTTGGGCAAGCGTCATTGCGTTATAACATGGGCGGTGTATTGGCTGGCACGTTCGATTTACATATCGCTGGATATCGTCTTAATGCTCAAGACTTTTACGATATTCTTAACGGTGAATGGTATATGACCGGTGAACGCATTGGTGCAAGGCTTCAAGAAAAAAACCATAATTTACCTATTGGTTCGTTAGCTTTATCTCTAATAAATGGGAAAACGGGTGCAAGCCTCCAAATGCTGGCTACCAATGCCATCGCAACTGCTTTCCATCTTAACTCTCTTAATATTACCGATATGACCTCTATAACCCAGATTAAATATGCAATTGGGCAATCTACCATAGAACAGGCTCTCGGTTTTGGTAATCAAACATTTATTGATGGAAATGCACTAGATGTGGCAGAGCGTGTTGGCGCAGAAAATTTTGCAAATGCTTTTGGTATTACCTTGCCTCAATATGTGTTTGACCAGCTAAACCAAGTGAAATATTCGTATCATCAAAGCATGGCGATAAATGATCGCAACAAAATAATTCTCGCCTATTTAAATACAATTCTCGCTAATGGTTTGGGCGTAGCAACCGAACAAGTTTACGACGCTAATACAAAAGCTAGGTTTGAAGCGATAGATTATTCACTTGGCATCGAAAAAGGCTCCACGCTTAAATTTATGACCTTGCAAATTAACAGCAGCGACTATATTAAACTCACTGGCCAAAAAGCTGTTGACGATGGCATAAATTCACAATTAGCCAGTTTGCTTGGCGTACCCGATAGCTATGTTTTTGAAGGCAAAAAGATTGTTGATGCAATAAAGAGCAATGATTTTACCAAATTAAAAACCGTCGCCGAAGAATGGGGTGGTAAATATTTTGATGCCCAAATTGGTTGGACAGACGGAACATTCAAAAACGTACTCGAAAATGTAAATAATACCGCTGTTATTAAGGCAATTATTACTAACGAGGGCTCTAAAATACTAGCCAAAATGACCAATTTGCCAGAAGACGCCTACAAAGGTTTATTCAGTGGAAATTTAGTGGCATTCGAAGCCAACATGATTGCTTCGCAAGTTAATATTGCGGGTTATACTGCCGATGATGCCGCGCAACTATTTAACGGCCACTTTACCGCAGGTATGAACTTAATTGGCACCGCTTTAATGTCTAATACCGAAGATATGAAAAAAGCGGGTATTACTTATAACGAGCTAAGAAATTCTTTATATATCGACCCTACTTCGCTAAGGAGTTCGATTATAGATACATATCTTAAAAGTAATCCTGGAATAAGCAGGGAAATGATCGAAAACGACCAAGAGTTTGCCTGGATATTTGACGCTGACAAACAAAACTTTAGTGGCAAATCTTGGGCAGAATCAACTAAACAATCTGTGCAAAAAGAAGCCCGTCAAACTGTTACTTATAAATATCTAGATTTTCAAGCTAAATCACTATTACCCTCAGAATATGCAAAATACATTCAACCAGGATTTGCCAGAGCGATGGTTGGTGGCAGTTATTCTTATATAGATATTATAACCGGTAAAACCATTTCTTTGTCTGGCGACGAAGCAAGATGGCGATATGCTAAAGACTTTTTTACCAGCTATGCAGTAGATAACATTCCAATTCTTAAAGAACTTGGCGTATCAGCTAATACTTTAACCATTCTTTCCGATTATGCTCTTGCACACAAAGGTGATGAAAAATGGCTAGAAAGCGCCCTTATGGCCAACAATGGGCAAGGCTTTGCCGATTTGGGACGTAATTTAGATAAACTTACTAAGAGCGTTTTTGGCTTAGATTTTGCCCCCGGAACTGGCGCCGCTTTAATAACATATTCATTTGATGGCAATGTCTCTGCCCTTGGCAATAATTTATGGAGCTCTTGGCAAGGCAAAGTATTTAATTGGGCAGATAGCGCGCTAGGCTTTAAATCTGGTACAACCAGCGTCATTTATCAGGGCATTACAGCCTATCAATCGGCCTTATCAGCCTATCAAGAAGCAAGTTTTGCCGCTACCAACCTAGTTATGGAAGCTGCTGCTACGGGCGATTTAGCCACATTTGATTCTGCCATGAATCAAGCAGGTAGCGATATGTCATCGGCGTCTAGGCAATTCAAAACCCAAACAGCGATGATTATTGCCTCTGTTGCCAACATAGTATTCCAAAAGCAAATTGGCCAAATAGAAACAGCACTTGGCCTTGCCCCCGGAACGCTTATTTACTTGGTACAATATTTAATTAGCCCAGACCCTATTACTCTTGGATTATTTATCTTCTTTAACTTCTTCTGGGGTGGATCTTCTACCAGATGCGCCATAGATAGGTACCCAGATGGCGATCCATTTAACATGACGAATATAATTCAAAGCCAAGCATCTTTGATGCAAAACCTTATCAATTCCGCAGGTTCATCTATTAGCTTAGATGCCGCCGATACCGCCAATGCCACAAATGCAATTGATAAAAAGCTTTTGCCACCGAAACCGTTTAAGGGTGATACAAATGACGATTATCGTGCAGGCATCAAAGCAGGTGCCCAATATGAAGTACGTCGCACTATCGGCTCACTCTTAATTATGGGCATTAAAAATACTGCAAGCAGTGGCAAACCATGCCAACCTGGCTCACTCATACCTTGCCAAATTGGAACGCTGAGTGAAGAAGATATAAATATGTTTGAACCAATTTCTGCCCGCACCGATTTATACGGACCGTTAAGTGCCAGACCAGAAAAGATAGGCCCCGGATGGTTTGAAAAGACCGTGGATAGAGTGCATCTTGGGTTTTAAGTCAAAAGTCAAAAGACAAAAGTGTTGAATTTTTAATAATAGAAAATTAAAAGTGACAACATCTCGTTGTCATCCTCGACGCGAGTATGACGAGCAATTATTCGAGGATCCACTAAATTATTATGTAGATTCCGGATCAAGAGTCCGGAATGACAAAATGAATGCCCAATAATTTTGCATTCTGCACTCATCATTTTGCATTCTTCTGTTCACTGTTCACTTTAATTATAACCTTATTTATAGGATACGGATTAACTCTTTCGGCTACCCTTTTTTTTATCTGCCAAAGTTCTAGATGTAGGTTGTTTGCTTGGGCGCTATTAGCCACTACAACGGTTAATATGCCGTTTTTATAACGGTTAGCGATATATTTACCATCGGCAATTAAATTAGCGTTGTGACAGACTAAGGAGGCAATCGCCTCATCACCTAGTTTATGATCTACCATACGCTTGGCAAGTAAGTTTTTTAATTCATCCATGGGCATATTATACAATGAACAGACAAATGAAGAAATAGAGAATGCAGAATTGTGGATTCATTATTTTATAGGTTACTTAAGTTACTTAAGAAACTTAAGATTATTTATAATATAAAAATATTCCTTAATTTTGAGTTTTGCATTTTGCATTTTGCATTCACAACCTTACAACCTCTGCTCCTTTTGGTACTTTGCCAACATGGTCTAAATCGGTAGCGCTAAAAATCATCTGTGCCCCAGGGGCAACCTCAAAAATAGTTTTGCGCCGCACTTCGTCAAACTCCGAAAACACATCATCAAATAATAAAGTTGGCTCTTTATCGCCCTGCTCTTTAATATAGTCATATTCAAAAAGTTTAAGCGCCACTACCGCTGTGCGCATCTCTCCGCGTGATCCGTAGAGCGAAATTGGCTTATTGTTAAGCACAAGTTCGATATCGTCACGATGTGGACCAACCAATGTGCGCGCTAATTTAAGCTCGGCCGGCCTTCTGTCTAAAAGCCTTTGATGAAATCGATTAGTTAGCTCAATTTCATTCTCAATTTCTGCCCCGTGTTTTTCGACTGAAGAAATATAATGCGGCTCAAAGGTATCTGTATCTTTACTGCTAACTCGGCGATAATACATCTCTAAATTAGTGGCCATTAAATTTGTCATCTGTTTACGTGCAGCAATTACGGGTAAAGCAGTTTGCACCAATAGCTCATCCCACATCCCTAAATTATCAGCGACTGAATCGCCTAATTTTATTTGATGCAACAGCCCATTTCTCTGTTTTAAAGCCCGCTGATACTCAATTAAACTTTTGGCATACATTTGGCTGGTTTGAGATAGTAATATATCTACAAACTGACGACGAAGGGCGGGGGAGCCATCTATTAAGGCGATGCTTTCGGGTGTAAACAAAACCGCTGGTCTGACACCTAGTAAATCAATTAATCGTCCAGATTTTTGATGAATCATCACCTTTTTTTGTACCCGTGCTCCATCTACAAAAGTTAAATCTAATGGATCGGATAATATACGAGCAAATGGCTGGCCAAACCGAATCACCTCACCGTCATGAGCTGTTCTAAAAGAGCGCCCACAAGCTAAATAATAAATAGCTTCAATAATGTTAGTTTTGCCCTTGCCGTTTGGGCCAACAATTAAAGTTAATGGAGCCAATTCAAAACTAGAATCGACGTAGTTACGAAAGTTAATTAATCTTATTTTATCAATCATAAGTTACTTAAGACGCTTAAGCTACTTAATATCTAATCGGTTTTTAACGGCATTATGATATAACGAAAATCTTTGCTTTTAACACCCTTCATCATTCCCGGCTGATATTGGCCAGAGAGTCCAAATTCTAGTTTTTCATCACCAATTACACTAACACCGTCTAGCAAATACTTAACATTAAATTTAGCTTCAGTTTCTTGACCATCAATTTCGGCCGCAACCGAAGTGTTGGAATCGCCTAACGAGCTAGCAACTGCTATTAGTTTAATACTATTTTCTGGACCAAAATGTAATGTAGCCACGTTTGATGCCTCACGGGCAAAAATGCTAACTGTGCGAAGCGTACTCTTAAATTCCTCGGTGTCTAAACCAGCCGTAGTAACCATCGTTTCAGGAATAATTTTTTGATAATCTGGATATTTACCATCTATTAAGCGCGAAACAATTTCTGTATCGGCAAATGCAAATAATGCTTGATTATCTTTTATGGTTAATTTTACTAAATCTGGGGATGATGCAGCCACAACCCTAGCAAGTTCATTTATACAGCGCGACGGAATAATTACTTCTTTAGCCTCTGTTGCCGCTGATTCCAATTCAATCCGTTTTTCGGCTAATCTATAACTATCAGTTGCCGCCATCCGAAGCTGCTTTTCCTTCCAATTAAAATATAGTCCTGCCAACACTGGACGCGTATCGTCTGTTGCTGCGGCTACAATAGTTTGTTTAATAGCTTGCAAAAAAACTGGAGCGGAAACCACAATATTAGGCTCGCCATCGTTTGTCGGAACAACTGGAAACTCTTCTGCATCAATGCCTCTAAAGTTAGCTTCTGTGTGATCGGTTTTTACTTTCATTACCAAACTATCCACATCCAAAGTAATTGTTTGATCGGTGTTAGACGCTACAAATTCAGAAAACGAACGGCTAGGAACTGTAATTGAGCCTTCTTTCTCTACTTTTGCGCCAATCCAAGTAGTTAAACCAATCTCTAAATCGGTCGCCGAAATTTTTAATCTTCCGCCTTCTGTCTGCAACAAAACATTACTTAACACTGGCAAACTAACACGACTACCGACTACTCGGCCAACAGCCACCAAACCCTTATGCAAATTTTCTTGCGTAACCACAACTTTCATAGTGTTCTCCTTTATTCCCCATCCCCTGTGTATAATTATTTATTTTGTGTTTAATTTTATCCACCGTATTTTACGAGATAAAAGTGGATAACTTTTAAGTGGATAACTCAACGACTTTGTGGCATTTTATCCCCCGTCGATGCAATCTTTTGCACAACCTTTTACTATCAACATACCACTATATCCACATATTCACAGGTTATATAACTACTACTATTTATCTTAATTACTTATTTACTACTCTATTAAGCAACGTTATAAAGTCTTTCTTTGATTGTAATGATTTCTTTTTGCAATCCTTCATCCTTACCTAACTCTTTATCCATCTTCTGACAGGCATGCATTATGGTTGTATGATCTTTACCGCCAAATTCTTTACCGATTGTGGGATATGAAAGACGTAGCTCTGTTCGAAGCAAATGCATGGCAATGTGCCTTGGGTTTACTAGCTCTTTATTGCGTTTTTCGCCAATTAAGTTATCCACGGATATGTTGTAATAAGCGGCAACCATTTTTATTATTTTTCCAACGCTAACCTGTTTTTGCTGATTGCCAGTTAAAAATTGTTGCAGACATTCATTAATAACATCTTCAGTGGGTTGAATTTGGTTTAAATCACAATGAGCAATTAGCCGATTTACTGCACCTTCTATTTCGCGGATATTACTTGTTATTCTTGCAGCAATATATTGTACCAAATCGTCATTTAAATTAAATAACTTCTCTGTGCATTTAGATTTAATGATGGCACTTCTAGTTTCGATATCTGGGGGGTTTATATCTACAATTAATCCCATTTCAAAACGAGAAGAAAGGCGACTCTCTAGAGTTGGTATAGCTTTTGGAATTCGATCGGAAGTTATGACAATTTGTTTGTTTTGTTGATGTAATGCATTAAAAGTGTGAAAAAACTCTTCCTGAGTTGTTTCTTTGCCAGCTATAAATTGGATATCGTCTAAAAGCAACATATCCACATCTCGGTATACTTGTTTAAATTCGCTTACCATGCCTTTACGCAAAGACTCTACAAAGCTATTTGTAAATTGTTCGCAAGATGTATATACGATCCTTATTTGTGGATTTTTTTCTAATACCCTGTGCGCAATAGCTTGGATTAAGTGTGTTTTTCCTAACCCTACTCCACCGTAGATAAACAAAGGGTTATATGCTTGGCCTAGATTATCAGCGACTGCTTCTGCAGCAGCGTGTGCCATGCGATTTCCACCCCCGACAATAAAATGCTCAAAGGTGTATTTATCGTTAATTTTAATTTGTTGACGATGGCTATTTTGGGGGTTAACAGGGGTGGCGGAGTTATCCACAGCCTTGTGTATAAGTGGAGAATTCTCAGGTTCAGAAGTTGCTCCATTCTTAGACGCAACAATATAATCAATACTGAGTACCGTGTTATTGGTAAGTTTGTTTAGTGTCTCAAGAATCTGAGGGTGGAATTTTTTCTTTAGCCACTCTCTAGAAAAGTTATTTGGCACTCCAATAATAGCCTTGCCATCCGTAATTTCTTGAATGAACGATCCTTTAAACCAAGTGGTGTAATTAGCCTTACTTAAGCTAACCTCTAGGTCACCAAGCGATGTTTGCCATAATTTTTCGTTGTCCATTGTCATAACTCCACAATAAAAGTTATCCACAACTTAAGCAAATAAGTCAATAGGTTGGGCTAGTTTGTAGGTTGTAGCTGGTAGAGGTGATAAGGAATATCTATTTTGTCATTCCGGACTCGTGATCCGGAATCTACATAATAATTTTAGTGGATCCTCGAATAATTGCTCGCCACACTCGCGTCGAGGATGACAACGAGATGTTGTCACTTTTCACTACTCACTTTCCACTTTTAACTATCTTACAAACATTCCTTATTATTTCTATCAGCTATAAGATATCAGCTAAAAGCTAACATTCGCTTGTTAAACCATGCGAAATGTGTTATTCTAAACGAAACGTAATTAACGAGGTCTCCTAATGGATATCAAATTCAAAAGAAAAAAACGCATCACTAATAAAGTTCATGGTTTTTTAAAGCGTATGTCTTCTAAAGCTGGTGTTGCCGTGCTTAAAAGACGCAGAGCCAGAGGACGCAATAAGCTTACTGCTTAGGCTAAAATGTTGCCAAAACAATATCGACTAACTAAAAACCGCGATATTCGTCGGGTTATGCAAAAGGGGCGTAAACTTTCTGTTCCAGACGTTCGTTTGCAGTATTTAATTGGTAATAAACTAAATCATCCACGCATTACCGTTTTAGTAAGTACTAAAATTAATAAATCTGCAGTAAAACGCAACTTACTTAAAAGACGGATCAAGTCATTATTGATAGAGTATATTAATTCGAATCAGACCTCTGTCGATGTTGTAATTACACCATTTAGAGAGCTGGAATATTCCAAAATCGCGCCTGCTATTAAAGAGTTATTGTCTAAAGTGAGCTGAACTTAAGTTGCTTAAGTGTCTTAAGTTACTTGGGGTAAGAATGATTAAAAAGCCATTTTTGTTATTAATTAGGTTATATCAGCGCACGCTATCACCAGATCATGGTTGGCTACGTGTTTTTTATCCAAATGGGTGTTGCATTTATCAACCAACATGCAGCCAATATACATATGAAGCAATCGAAAAGTATGGTATAGTAAAAGGCATGTGGATGGGTTCTGGACGCATATTGCGCTGTAACCCGCGGCGCGCACCGGGCTTAGACCCAGTAAAATAATTTTCAATGAGCAATTTTCAATTATCAAACTTGAAAATTGCTACTTGTAAATTTATTGAAAATTGGTAATTGATAATTGGAAATTGAATTATATGGTCGCATTCTTTAACGCAATTCTTTATAACCCCATGTACAATTTATTGATGTGGCTGGTTTATATTACACCAGGGCATCAAGTTGGCTGGGCTATTATCGTTATAACTGTTATTATTCGCTTTGCATTGCTACCGCTAACCATACACACAGCCAAAATACAAGTAAAAACTCGGCTTTTGCAACCAAAAATAGATGAGTTGCGCAAACAGCACAAAGAAGATAAAACGCTGCAATCTCAAGCTTTGATGGCTCTTTATAAAGAAGAGGGTGTTAGTCCATTTAGTAGTTGTTTACCAATGATCGTACAACTTATTGTTCTCGTCATTTTATATAACGTATTTCGTGACGGGTTAACTACCGAACATTTAAATACGATGTACCGCTTTATGCCTAAGCCAGAAACATTAAATACTAACTTTTTTGGTATAAATTTGGCTGGCAAAGATTTGTGGGTTTTGCCTATTTTAGCTGGTTTAACCCAAATATGGCTGTCTAAAGTTACGTTTATTCCAAGTACTAATCCAGACGATCCAATGGCAGCAGCCTCAAAACAGATGATTTATATTTTCCCAATCATGACGTTCATCTTTGCCCGCAGCATGCCTGCCGCTTTACCGCTTTATTGGATAATTACTAACATCTTTAGCATAGTTCAACAGCAATATGTGCTGAAGAAATATGGTTTAGTGCCCTCGGTTATTGAAAAAGAAGCCAAGCGTGCCGAAAAAATTATCGATGCAACCGAACATAAAACATTGCCCGCCCCAGTAAAAACAGAGAAGAAAAAGGGCGGCGTAACCGTTTCTGTTCGCAAAAAATAATTAATTTTAAGCATCTTAAGTTACTTAAGAATCTTAAGTTATCGATAAGGAGAGGTCGCATAGTGGTCTAGTGCGCTGGTTTCGAAAACCAGTAGGGGCGCAAGCTCCTCGTGGGTCCAAATCCCACCCTCTCCGCCATGATAAATACAGACAAATAAGATCTTATACATATATGTTTTGAATTAAAGAAAAATCTCCCTCTATCGGGAGATTTTTCTGTCTGTGCCGTTTCTTTTTAAAGGATTTCGTCGTCTAAATCGTCATCATCAGCTGGTTTTACCTCGGGTGTGGCGGCAGAAGTGGCTGGGGTGTCTTCTGCATCGTCTACGCTTAGGTTGCTGAACGGTGAAGAAGGTTTTGGTGCCATAGGAGATGATGGTGGAGTTGGTGCACTAGCCATAGGTGGCCTTGGTGGCAATGGAGGCAAGCTGTCTGACTTGGGTGTTTCCATTGGTTTTGGTGGCAGTGGAGGTAATGGGGGAAGCGGAGGAAGTGAGTTTGATGACATTGGTTTGTTATTATCTTTGGCGGCATCATCAGCTTCTTTTTCGGTAATTAGCGGCCCATTGTCAGCTGGTTTGTAATTAAATGATGGGAGTGGTGGCAATGGAGGCAAGCTGTCTGATTTAGGTGTTTCCATTGGTTTTGGTGGCAGTGGAGGAAGATCGTTTGTTTTAAATGAAGGCGGTGTTGGATTGTTTGAAATAAATGGCTTTGGTGGTAGTGGAGGTAATGGGGGAAGTGGTGGTAAATCCATCGGTTTGGATGGAAGAGGTGACAAAATCGTTGTTTCAGCTTTCTTTTCCATTGGGCCGCTTTCTTTTCCCATCATATCTTTATAGTGTTCGATCGAAACTAAAACAGCCGCTGGTTTATCGCCGTGAGTTAAGACAAATAGATCGTCTTTTCCCATTCCACCAACAATACTGTCTAATTTTTCTTTTGCTTGACCAACTGAAACAATGTTCTCTAATTGAACGTGCATAAATTCCCTCCTTATTGTCTAATATAAGTGTAATAAACAACCTATTAAATGTCAAACTATTTGGTATTAGTTTAAGTTAAAAGTGACAACGCTGCGTTGTCATCCTCGACTAGCCTACCGTGTCCTTCCGTAGCTTTATGCGAAGGAGGATTCGAGGATCCAAAAAGAGATTTTATTATATAGATTCCTGCTTTCGCAGGAATGACAATATAACGGGATGTGCCACAACTTTGCATTCACGTTGCATTTGCATTAATTTAGATATAAGGAGTAAATATGTCTGACAAAATTTCTGATAAAATTTTGCAACTAGATAGAAGCCAAGAAGAAAATGCGACTAAAGGTAAGGCAGCCACGCTTAATATTCAATATTTAGATTTAACTAAAACCGAATTGGATGAAAAAGTTCTTAGGGTGGTACCAAAACAAGTAGTAGAGGGATCGCAATGTATTGCCATCGTGTTAAATGGATCTAAATTGTTGCTGGGTGTGGTTAATCCCGAGAGCGAAGGGGTTAAAAAAAGTATTATGGAGCTTGCGCAAACTACAGGCTTTGAAATAAACTTAGCGTTAATATCGCCCAGTAGTTATGCCTATGCTAAGAAAACTTATGATTTGTTGGTACACCAGAATGTTGGCGAACAGCCAGTTGTTATATCACAACAAAACATTGAGGTGCTTAACTCCATCGCCTTACAAATGGAAACAAACAAACCTTTGGGCGGTGTAAGCGTGACCGATCAACTCTCAGCTATTTTAGCAAAAGCGGTGGAATTAAAAGCATCAGATATACACCTAGAACCAGCCGAAAAAGATTTAGAAATTCGCTTTAGAATTGATGGAGTTTTGCACAAAAAGTTTGAGAGGCCAATCAGTGAGTTTCATGGTTTATCATCTCGCATCAAGTACTTAGCTAAGATGCCCCTAGTTACTGCCGAAGAGCCACAAGACGGTCGTTTCACCATTAATGTGGTAAATGATACCTTAGATCTTCGCGTAGCCAGTTTGCCGACAGTATACGGCGATATGATAACTATTCGTATTTTGAATAAAGATAAAGTGATGTTCAATTTAAGTCAGCTTGGGTTGCGTCAAGATTTAGAAGCAATTATGCATGACGCAATTAAAAAACCGCACGGTTTGGTTTTGGTTACTGGTCCAACTGGTTCTGGTAAAACCACTACTTTATATGGATTTTTACGTGAGCTAAACTCTGAGGAGCGAAAAATCATTACAATCGAAGATCCAGTCGAATACAAATTAGAAGGGTTAGAACAAAGCCAGGTAGATAGTGAAAGAGGTTATACCTTTGTAGAAGCGTTACGTGGTGCATTACGACAAGATCCAGACGTTATTATGATTGGTGAAATTCGCGATAAAGAAACCGCTGGCATTGGTATTCGGGCAGCTTTAACTGGCCATATTGTGTTGGCAACGATGCATAGCAATAGTGCTCCTTCGGCGTATAACCGTTTGCTAGAGATGGATGTTGAGCCTTTTCTATTCTCGGGAAGCGTAAATATAATAATCGCGCAAAGGTTAATTAGGTTGCTCTGTCAAACTTGTAAAAAAGAAAGACATTTAACCAATGAAGAAAGTAAAACATTTGAACATAACTTAGGCCGAGTTCCAGATAAGATATTTGAACCCAATGGATGCGACGATTGCGATGGCATTGGTTATAGTGGGCGTACGGCTATATTTGAAGCATTAGTGCCCAGTAGAGCCATGGAGCAACTTGCATTAAATAAGGCATCGATTAATGAATTTGAAGATCAGGCAAATAAAGATGGTATGATTTCGCTGTTTCAAGATGGTTTGCTTAAGGTAGAGCAAGGCGTTTCATCACTTGCCGAGATTTATAGGGTGACTAGGGAATAAGGGTTAGGTTGTAGGTTATAGCTGGTAGGTTGTAGAGGTGATAAGGAACGTTCAAATTGTCATTCCGTACTTGCTGTGCCCTCCGTAGTTTTAACGCAGGATGGGTGATACGGAATCCATATAATTATTTTGTGGATCCTCGAATAATTGCTCGTCATACTCGCGTCGAGGATGACGACGGGGCTTTTATGAATCCTCGAATAGGCTAGTCGAGGATGACAATGTGACATTGTCACTTTTAACTTCCTATAACAAAAACGCCCTTACTACAGGACGATTTTGTTTGCAATAAAATTGAAGATGCTTACATAAACAATCTGGCGGCGGTTTTTTCAATAACGAATGCCAAGACAATGATAATTATACCAATAATGGCATTTATTATGCCTTTTCTAGCTGTGCCTGCTTTAGCATCATCGCCACCAGCAGTAATGTAAGAAATACCACTCCAGAGTAGGTAAATAACGGCCAAAGCTCCTGCTACAAATAAAATCAAGGAGATTATTTGGTCAAAAATTTGTGACAGGTTTGCATTTCCTGTTATGGGGCAAAGCCCTGTAAAGAATCTAGAAGTTCCTGTTCCGGTGGTGCCATAACTGGCACTACAATCGGCAGAAAAGAACTGTGCATGTGCTTTTGGAATTAATTCGAGCATTTTATACCCCTTATATTTTTATTTTTATGATTGTTTGTCTAATAATTGATAAACTAAGCAGTGCTTTATGCGCCAAAAATTCGGGCTACAGCAGCTTGAATTACAAACGCTAGAAGAACCAATACTATGCCAATTACCGCATTAATAATAGTTTGGCGCGCTTTAGTGGCTTTAGTATCGTCACCGGCAGATGTAATATAAGATATGCCACCCCATAACAAGAATACCAAGGCCAAAATTCCCACTAGCCATAGTATTAAGGCAATGACCCTATCAATAATATTTCCAAGAGTAAGCTGACCTGTTCCAGTAGAGTTAAGAATTGGGATTAACTTTGTAAAATACCCAGCTTTACTCTCTAGCTCTTTATCTATAGAGCTAGACGCTGATGGTACTTGGGCGTGGGCAATGCCTACATACCAAACTATAAAATTACTCCACAAATTACTTAACATATGCTTTTCCTCCTACAATTTAGTTTAATGATAATAACTGTGGTTTGTCAAATAATGTCTTATGTAAGCCACGCTAAAGCGTGTTCTACGCAAATGGATGAAAGCATTACTCTAAAGTGCGCGTCGTTACATATTAGGCATTTACAATTCGGCCCACTGCCGCCATTATTGCCCAACTTAACAAAATAATTACCATACCAATTACGCCGTTTATGGCAGACGCTCTGCCTTTGGCGGCTTTAGCTTCATCGCCTCCAGAGGTAATGTACATTATGCCTCCGTACAGAATGGCGAGTATGGCTGCAATGCCACCAATATATAACATAATATTAATTACCGTAAAAAGTATGTTATCTAAACATGTATCTCCTACTTGGCCACAAGCATGGTTATGAATAGGGGTAAAAGCATTCAGCAGTTTTCCAAAATCGACATCGGCCATATTAATATCCTTTCAGAATTATCCATACTGTCATTCCGGACTTGTGATCCGGAATTTATATAATTAAATTCTTGCTTTGATCACTGAACGCCTTGTTGCTACAGTTTCTTTACTTGGATCCTCGAATAATTGCTCGTTGTACTCGCGTCGAGGATGACAACGCGACGTTTCTGGATCCTCGAATAATTGCTCGTTGTACTCGCGTCGAGGATGACAACGCGACGTTGTCACTTTTCGCTTTTAACTATCATTACGGTGTTGTAAACGGATTAATTGAATCTTCTATCTGCGGAACTTGGTTTTCGTATGCTGGCACAAAGTAATTAAACACCTCGTACAGTAATACTTCTGAGAGGATGACGACAATGGTGCCAACAACAATCCAAAGAATGCGATTTTTAGCCTTTTGTGCCTTTGCTTCGTCACCATAGGCTGTAAAGTAATTCATAGCTACTAATAATAACCCAATTATGGCCTCAAATGCAGCAAAAGCGATTAGCGAATATCTTAAATTTGTCACAACCGTCTCGACAGTTTTAAATGTGAAAGTAGTTGGGTCTCCGCCACCAGTAAGTTTGTCTATCAAAGTTCTTGTATCCATACCCCTACTTTATCAAATTAACCACTCTGCTAACTACATTAAGAATAATTAAAGCAGAAAGAGCTACTACCGTGCCTGTTACGGCCCAAACTAAATTCTTTTTAGCTTTTTCTGCTTTGGCTTGGTCTCCAAACGAAAGCGCATAATTGATACCGCTAAATATATAGGCCACGCCTGCAAACATACTTACAATAATTATTATCAAGCTAATTACTAAATCAAATACGCCATTCATTAAATCTATACCAGTTAGTCCCTTTAGTTTAGAAAAATCGGGTAAATCAAACTTAATCGGTTCCAAATTTCCGTTGTTTGTATTATTGTTTCCGTTGCCCGTTCCGTCGTCGGTAACGCCGTCTTTTGAGGTTGTTGTGACTGTTGCATCTTTATTTTTATAAAGCGTCAAAGGATCGCTATTAATTACGGTGTTTGTTTCGCTATTCTGATATTGCACGGTTAAGCGATGCGCCCCGTCTGAGCTGCCAGATGCATTCCAAATTTTAGTTAAATCGTTATCAAATAGTCCTTTATCGCTGCCATCTACCTGAAGAAAATATTTATACTTACTCGAAGTTGTAGGTAAAAACGCAGATAATTTACTTTTGTCTAAACCAACTTTTACATTAGCCAAACCATTTCCGCTGATTAGTGATAGTGATAAATCTGATGCAGTTGGGACAGTTTCGTCATCTGTAGCTCCACACTTACTTTTGTAATTTAATACCATAAAAGTTTGACGTGCTATTTCGGAAAAATCATTAGGGGCAATAATTGGTGCTCCTTTTAAAACTACAGATATTTCTCCAAAAGTATTATCGCGATTTCCGGCGCATAGATCCCAGATATAAGCGTTATTTATCATACTGCTAGCATCACCGGATTTCTTTGAATATTCACCGCCATTATTGAAAATTGTCAATGAATACGAACTATAAGGGGCGCCGCCATTATTTGTTGGCGTAATAGCAATAGCAGGATGTGAGGTGCTAGAGAAATCGTATGCATCTTTACCTAAAACTGTTGTGTTTGGGGTGGGCGAAAGTTGCAAACCGTATCCATCGGCCGCAAATGCCAAATTAGCCACAAGAAGTGATACGAATATTGTGGCGAGCGTAAAACTAGCTATAGAAAGCAGTTTTGTAATAACTTTCATGCTAATCTTTCTGTAATGCATCGGTAGCTAAGGCAGCGGCTGAATCGATAGCTTGTTGTGGAGGTTGATTATTGGCAACGACATTTGTGATCATATCGCGAAAAATTTTATTCATGTCATCTGGGTATTTACCCATGTTCCATGTAAGAGCTGTTTGTACCTGATCTGGGAATACATCGTAGGAAATTGGGATGGTTGGATCTCCTAATAATGCAGAGGATCTTCTAGTAGAGCTTAAATATGAATTGGGACGCATGGTTATATACTGTAAGAATTTCCATGCTTCCGAAGGGTTTTTGCAGTTATTTGTAACTGTTTCAGTCCAGTAGTTTGCAAAATTAGTCGTTTCCCCGCCTTTAACTTGAGGCATGTAAGATACTTCGTACATAAGCGTAGGAGCATCTTGTTTAAGTGATTGCACAACATGCTGATACCCTACTAACATAGCAACTTTACCATTGATGAAAGACTGGTATGCGTTGGGCATAGAACTGCTCCAAGAATAATTACTTTTAGATTTAAGAGCAAAGCTAGTGTAAAAATCTAAAGCATTAGTACCTGGGTAAACAGGCTTATTGCTTGCGTCTGGAACAAAGTTATTAAAACGAGCCGATTGTCTGGTGTCATCGGTCATTTTTGTACTGTTTTGCAACATCAACAATGATAATATATCCGCTGAGTTATCGATATTGGTAGATGCGCCCATGGCAATTCCAGATTGGGTGATATTCCCTGCGCTGTCTTTTTTTGTCAAATACGGAAGTTCCTTGAGTAATTCTTCCCAAGTGCTGGGGTATCTTCTGAATAATGAATCATCAAAATTTGGATCACTATAAAACTGTTTTCGGTAGTTATTTCTGGCTTCATCCCACAATTGCGTATTAACATACAATGCTAAAGTATCAACATACATTGGCATAGCATAAACTTTGTTATCTATTATGCTATCGTTTTGCGCTACCTTAGCGTAAGTTTGTTTATAAAAATCTGTATTAGAGCGACTGTCTTTTTTAGTTTTGATAAAATCTTCAGGCATGGGGACAATTTTATCAATATGTCTCGGGATCCATTGGTTATTGATGCTCCAAATGTCTGGACCAGTGCCTGCGGCTAGTGAATTAATGGCCTGTACTTCGTAATCGGCTAAGTCTTTTTTTACATAATTTATTACAATATTAGGATTATCTATGGCAAAATTTTCGAGAAGTTGTTTAAAAGAAACATCTTCGTCAAATGTGCGCCAGACTGTTAGTGTAATTTTATCATTTTTATTGGTTGTTGTTTTGGTTGTAGAAGTAGAATTACCTTTTGACATGGCATAAAAAATAATTACAATCACAATCATTAAAGCAAAAAGGGCAATTCCAACTGCAACGAGTTTATTTGTCATACTAGTCCTTTGATATGGTTGCTAGGTATTTTTTGAGCTGTGGGGCAATATCTGCTCTTTGCATTCCAAAATCTATATTGGCGCGTAAATAATCGAATTTGTTACCACAATCGTAATGGTGCCCGTTTTGAACGTCTAGAGCGTAAACAGCTTCGCTTTGCATCATTAGGTTTATAGCATCTATTAACCATATTTCGCCGCCTTTACCAGGCTTAACGTTCTCTAAATATGTAAGCATCTGTGGAGGAAAAACGTATCCACCAATACTGACTAAGTAAGGCGATATCGCCTTTGCTCCAGGTTTTTCTTCTATTTTGCCAACCTTGGTAATATTGTTGGCGATTCTTTCGCCGCTGACAATTGCATATTTATCAGGGGCAGTTGGATCTTGGCTGCTGTAAGTGGTTAGGATTGTGCTGTGATATTCATGATATGCATCGACTAATTGTTTCATACGGGGTGGGCTAGCGGGGAAAATTTCGTCTCCCCATGCTACTGCAAACGGTTCGTTACCAATAAGTTCTTTAGCTTGTAGGACCGCATGACCATTGCCGAGCTGTTCTTTTTGTCGCACATATACAAATCGTGCCATATCGGATATTGCACGAATTTCATGGTATTGTTCCATTTTGTTGGCGCGCTTTAGAACTTCTTCGAGCTCAAAATTGTAATCGAAATGATCTTCTAATGCTCTTTTGTTACTTCCTGTAATAAGTATAATCTCTTCGATGCCTGCCGCTACGGCTTCTTCGACAATGTATTGAATAACTGGTTTATCTACAATTGGCAGCATTTCTTTTGGGCTGGCTTTAGTAACTGGTAAAAATCTGGTACCGTAACCTGCTGCTGGTATAACAATTTTGCGAACTTTTTGACCGTTTAGCATTTATTCCGCCTGTACCGTGATAGATTTTGTTCTCGACCGAGCATCTTTGGGAACAGTAATTGTTAAAATCCCTTCTTTTAGTGTTGCCACAGCTTTATCGGCAACCACAAGTGCAGGCAGTGTGTAGCTTCGTGAAAATGCTCCCCAATAACACTCTTGAATTAGATAATCATCATCGGTAACCTTATGCTCGTTACGACGCTCGCCTTTTATAGCAATTGTTTCATCGGTAATAGATATATCTAAATCTTCTGGTCTTACTCCAGCAATCGGTGCTTTCACAATTATGTTCTCTACAGTTTGCAAAACATCTATAGCTAACTGTCCTTCATCGTTCTCTGGTGAAGATTGATTATTCATTCCACCTCCATTTATCTAATTCTAACGTAATCATAAAATAATTACTAGAAAGCTCTAGCAACTACAACGCCAATCACCCGCTTCGCGCCAGATTTTTTTAAAGCAAACGCGCAAGCGTTCAAGGTTGCCCCTGTTGTTGCTATATCATCTATTAGTATAACGCTACTGTTTATGTTCAAGCAAGTTTTTGCTTCAAACGCTTCGATTAAATTATTAAGCCTATCTTTGCGATGTAATGAGGCTTGTATTTTGGTGTTAAATTTACGTTTTAGTACGCTATTTGTTGTTAGTATCTTTAGTTTGGCGGAGATTAATTTTGCAATATCTTCGCTTTGATTAAAACCACGCCACCACCTTCGCTTGTAGTGAAGTGGAACGGGGATTATAATTTTTTCTCCCTTAATAGTATTTAAGCTGTCTATTAAAGCGTGATTATTTTGAACTATTTGCATTAGATCGTTTTTTAAGCTGCGATTACCCTCGTATTTGTAAGCATGGATTAGCTCTTTAACTGGTCCGTCTGAATAATAAGTTGCTACTAATAAATTATCTAGTGCCCAAACCTGTTTACATTTTAGGCAAGTTTTTCCGCCTGTCGATATCTTTAAGCACCGTCCACATTGTTGTTTTTTAATAAAAACAATTTTTGCAAAGCACTCCGGGCATAAAAAAGTATCAGGCAGCGCACAGCCAACGCAATACTTAGGGAATAAAGTATCAATAGACCAGCGAAAGAATTGTTTTAGGTAACTCATAGCCAAATTATTGCAGATAATTGGTACAGATAATATAGTTAAATGAGGGTAAGATTTGAGTTGAAAGGAGTGAAAATGAGATTTTTGGGATTTGGTGGTGAGCGCGGTGGCGCCGAGAAAGATGCTGAGGTAATGGATAGAAAGCAAAAATTTATAGATTATGTTGCGGCGGTAAAAGAAATTGCTACTTTAGATGGCCAAGAGGCAGACGGAGAACGAATTATTCCGTTGGTGCAGAAGATGAAACAAAGTGGAAATCCGAAAAACGAATTTACGTGGATACGTGGCGATAATGAGTATCAAAAATTACATCAAAGTCCTGAACTAAATAGAGCTGTGCTAGTCTTAGATAATATTGTGCAAACAAGCCAAAACGAGGCAGCTGTAGAGGCGGCTTATGGAGCATTACATGCCCTTACAATAAGTTTTGATTCAATTCATCCAGATTATGGTCACTATCGAACTGACACCCTCGAGCAAATTCGTAGTCGTAAAAATCCAATTACAGAAGGATCGATCAAAGGTGTGCATCATATTGATCTACCGCCATCACCGCCTCGGTACACAACCAGCACGCAACCGCCAGGGTTTGGCACGGGCATGCCAGTTTTTGATTCAGGGTCTTCGCAACCTACTGCTCAAGGAGCAAAACTCGAATCTAACGGAAGTACTCAAACAGAACGAGGGGTATCCGCAAATTCCACGCTAATCCCCGATTTTGTCGGAGATTTGCCTTTGGCTTTGCGCAATAATATTGTTGGGACGTATTCATTTGAAGCGGTGGGAAATAGAAATAACCCCCCAACTCCAGGAACGTTTTCGGAAGTATTGCAAATGCAGTTTGCATTAATTCTTAATTTGAATAGTCTAGACAATGATGTCAGTGCTTATGCATATGCGCTTTTGCGATACTATATTGATTCTTATGCAGATTATTGTGAAAGAATTACCGACCCGGATGAAAAAGCATATTATCTTGGTCAAAAAGGAACGCTAGAAGACATTTTAGCTCAAAATGCCTCTAAGGGTGCCGATTATAATAATCGCATCAGACCACGTATTAATGCTTCGATAAAATAAAAAAGCCCCTATTGGCTTTTAATCAAGGATATTTCACAATTTTTCACTATTAACTACAATTTCTTTTCTTGGATCCTCGAATAATTGCTCGTCATACTCGCGTCGAGGATGACAACCAGACATTTTTGATCCTCGAATCCTCCTTCGCATAAAGCTACGGAAGGACACGGTAGGCTAGTCGAGGATGACAACGCGACGTTGTCACTTTTGAATTTGGACTTTGCATTTCGCATTATTTATATGGTATGCCTGGGGGGACTTGAACCCTCGACCTTCAGATCCGCAATCTGACGCTCTATCCAACTGAGCTACAGGCACCTATAAAAAATTCAAAATGCAAAATGCAAAGTCCAAAATTATGGATAATTAGTTTATAAAGTATGGCGTTGCCATAATACCTGAACGAAGTGAATGGTTTATGGCGGAGAGGGAGAGATTCGAACTCTCGCTAAGCCTTACGGCCTACTACAGGTTTAGCAAACCCGCCCCTTCAGCCACTTGGGTACCTCTCCATGTGTTAATTCAAAGTCCAAAATGCAAAATGCAAAATTATGGATTATTCTTTTTATTGTTCAAGTGCTTTTGCTGCTCAATTTGTTTGCATGTTTCATCGTAAATTCAAAAGGCAAAATTCAAAAGTCAAAAGTGCGAAATATAAACACTGTCATTCCTATATGATCTTTTTGGATTCTCGAATAGGCTTGTCGAGGATGATAACGCAGTGTTGTCGCTTTTAACTACCATATTCTAACATTTATGAGAGATTATAGCAATGTCAGATAAATTATCTTTAATATCTAGAAGGTTATCAAATTGCCGAACACTGTGCTTTAAAGCTATGGTTTTGGGATTTAGGGTATATTTATGCGGAACATAAAAACAGTGACATCCAGCTGCAATTGCCGCCGTTATGCCAGATTCGCTATCTTCTACCACTAAACAATCCGCTGGTTTTAATTGCAATTTAGTTACCGTCAATAGATAAATTTCAGGATTCGGTTTTTTTGATTGCACATCTTGGCTAGTGATGATTAAATCAAACATTGCCAATATTCCTAAGTGTTTAGTTTTACGATCTAATTTTTCGCGAGAAGTGTTGGTTGCTAGAGCTAATTTAATATTTTCGCAATGCAAGTATGATAAAAGCTCGCGGGCACCTTTTTTAAGCACGCAATTTTCGTATGGAGTTTTTCCATGTATGTCTCGATAAAAATGTTTTTTGTCAATTTTTGCATTTAATCTACTTTGGGCAATATTAATAAAATCGTCGTCATTAAAACCAATCGTGTGCCCGTGATCTTCTGGGGTATAATCTATGCCAAATTCTTCGCGAAAAGTATCGCGATAAACCAAGTAATTTAACTCCTCGCTATTAACAAGCGTTCCGTCTAAATCAAATATAACTGCTTTAATATCGTTTAACATTTTATCCATTTTGCTTTAATCGTTGCTACTTGCACACCCCGATGTGTTTACGACTATCGTTGGTCCGCCTCGGCGAGTCTGAGACGAGACGGGCTCACGCCGCAGGAGCGCTTTATCAAAAGTGATTTATAAATAAGATTCCACAATTCTGCATTCTTCACTCTGCATTCTCCATTATTTATCATATTTTACATTCCACAATCCCAATCGAAATGTTTGCTGGATTTAATGATAGGGTGTAATTATCGTACATGCTACCAGCTATATTAAGCTGTAAATCGCGCCCTGTAATTAATTTTACTTGTTTTATTAGCGGAAGAGTAATTTTACCTTGTAAATCGTAGCGGCTGCAGCCATATGAACCATCTATTTGATCGTTCGTGATTTTAAAATTTGGCTGAGCTAAGATTTCGGAAATTATTGAGACTGTAGCTTTTTGGCTAGGCAGCTCTTTACTTGTTAAATCTTTACCAGCGATAAACAATTTGCCAGTGGTTTTATCTACTAATAAATCAATATTTTGTGTAAATTCGGCAAAATTCTCGTTTGCTACTATAGTTTGATGAATTTTTCCTTTTATCAGTAACTTTATATTTCTTGCGTCTTGATCGATAAAATTTGAATGAATATTTTGTTCTAAATCTTGTTCGATACAGCCTGCTTTTGATCCTACTCCATCTATCCACGATGCGTAATCTAACCAAACATTACGTCCGGTAGCTGTACGCAACTGTGAAATCATTTCAAAAATTTCGTTACGGTGAGCACCAAACGGTATGGCAAAAAGCACAGAGCCCCCCTTACCTAAACCAGATATTTTTACACCAGATCCCACATCGTTAACCTGTTTATTGGCGATAGCATGTATTTTGCTATATAGAATATCTATAGTGCCAGACGAAACATCTAACATTTTTAATAGGTTTTGATACTGATTAATGCTACTAAAAAATTTTTCTAGAGCAATATTATCTGTGCCTTTAGTTAAAAGATGGGAAAAAGAGTTTATTGCCAATGCTGTAACCATATTTAACATATCTATGTATGTGTGCTTAAAATCGGTTTTAATTTTACCACCTAAAAGCTTAGATATGTTCTTTGTTTTTGCATTTAGCTCTTCTATAGTATGCTCTGCAGTCAATATCATACTGTCTAGTGTAGTTTGCGTGCCTGTAAAAATTAGACCAAAGTCGAGCGGCCACACAGCTTCTGCATTTTTAGGAACTACAGGAGAGGCAAAATACTCGTTTTCACTAGATTTAAAAACTATGGGTACCGTAGAATCGATAAGCGCTGTATAGGCCGAAACGCCCGATGAATTACCTGCTTGGCTAAAACTCAATATTTCTCGTGCCAAGTTTAGCGTAGAATCAAAATCTGTTTTATCATTAATCAATTGAGCTAAACAAGCAGCAATAGCTCCGTTACTACCCATGCTATGCCCCATGGGGATTTCAGATAAAAAATGTACTTTAATACCGCTAAATCCAGATTTTGTTGCTAATTGCTTTGATAGATAATTCTGATATTTATCACATAGTTTTTCTTCTGCTAGATATGCTGTGAATTCGCATTTAAACGGTTCAAATGCCATATATTCACGAGATATTGTTACTTTTCCATCAAATGTAGATTCAAATCCGACATATGATCTGAGCGGAAGTTTTTGCGAGATTGTTAGCCCGTTATAAAAACCAGCAAACTCACCCATCCAAATGAACGAGTTAGAGGCAGATGCCACTTTTTGGCAGATACTAAAAAAATCCCGATAAATATTGGGGAATTTTTTTTGTAATGTATCTGTGTTGGCAGATAGGCGGTTTTTCATGCCGTTATCATACCATAATATTAGATTTTGTGCCATATTTATTGACTGTCAATGTATTAAAAAGAAACAGGACGAAAGCGTGTGCTCCCGTCCTGGATGCTGCCCGGCAGTGCCGGTTGAAGGAATGGTCGTGCGCCGATCGACCGCTTACTCCGCGTTGAGACAATGCGGCTTGGGCTGCTGCGCCGCGCGTTGAAACCCCCCGCAATCCTGACAAGGATCCGAGTGGGTTTCAGGATACATCTGGATTGTGGCACAACTGTTTCTGTGCCTACAGTTGCCCCCAACGTAGAGAGGCAGCTTGCGCCCATCATTGTGCACCCACGTGCCTTCAGATGATTCCATAACGACCTCCTGTGTGGCCTGTACTTTGTTTATAGCCGAATGTACACTGACGGTTCGAGCAGCGTGAAGCCTTTGTTGATCTCGATGTCTGGCGATGAAACGACAAATGCCCCGCCGGGTTTGAGAGCGTCGTAAGACGCTTGCATTGCCCTTGCTTGGGCGTTCGGGCTAAGGTAGGTCAACAGATTTCGCATAAGCAAGATGTCCACTGGCTCTCGGATAGGCGAACCAAGTAGAGCATTATGATTACGAAAACTGACTGTTGTGCGGATTGTATCCGCGACGACACAGTGGCCTTCCCGCCATACCGTATAACGAGGGATCAAACCGAGTGGGTCATCTAGTAGATCGTGGTGCTGGAATGCTCCTCTCTTGGCGTGCCTGAGTAAGCGCGAATCAATGTCTGTAGCAATGATGTAATGCTTGTTGCGCTTAGTTGCGCTGTTAAGAAGCATGGCCAATGAGTAAGGCTCGCAACCGAAGGAACACGCAGCACACCAAGCGGTCCATGTTGTAGCAGGACGTGCTGAAACGAAACGACTTAGGGACTCCCAGACAAAGCCGTCTCGAAAAAAGCCTGTCCTTTCTTGTGTGATGTACTCCATAGAATCATTGATGATCTCTTGGACCGGAATTGCTCCGCGCCGACGAGAAAACCACACTCCAACTTGGAGACATTCGCTCGCTACATGCGGTTCGTAGTCCAATAGATCGATGCTCGTGACGGATTTAAACCATCTAACGTATCCGTCGCGGGTACGGCAAATTGCATCGAGACTGGCGGCCGATATGTTCATGTACTTGCTCCTAAAAGCAAAAGATGCTTGCTATACAGCTTGCACCTTTATGGTAAAGACAATAACTTTACGTACAGATGAAAAAAATGGAAAAACAAAAAAAGCCCTTTAGGGGCACTATAAAATAAATCAAAGTCCAAAATTATGGAATATCTTGTTAGCCCTTCGACTAACGCTCAGGGCATTCGCCTCGCTTCTCTATCTCGCAGTCGAAGACCATGAGCGAGCGAAGCGAGTCGAATGGCGGAGAGGGTGAGATTCGAACTCACGGTACCGTTTCCGGCACACTAGTTTTCAAGACTAGCTCCATAAACCGCTCGGACACCTCTCCATTAAATATATTTTAATTTATCGTTCTCTGTCGGTTTTACCGACCGCCTTCCTGCCAAGCACTCTTTAATTAAGTATTCATTTCCATCAGCTGATAAAATATATAACCAATCATACTCATTTAGCTTAGTTTTTTTTATCACATACCCTTTGGAATTAGAGTGAATTCTTCTTAAATCTACTTCAAAAACACTGGTGTATTTTACCTGAATTCTTTTTAAGTCACCGTCTTTATCTATTACTAAGTCATAGGGGGCAGACTCTGTCAAAGGAATTAGCACGTCATACCCGATTAAAGTAAAAGACGCGATAGCTTTCGCAACTGCACAGTCGCCTTTTCTTTGTGTATGTCTCATAATAATATTATGAATGGTATGGGCAACGGTTTCAAGACCGTTGCACTAATCCACTATGCGAACTCCCCAAGCATTAGTTAAAAGTTGATAGTGGATGGTGAAAAGTGGTGGAATATTTATTTATAAATAATCATTCCTTAACTTTTAACTCTTAACTTTTCATTTTTAACTATCTTTCTTGGATCCTCGAATAATTGCTCGTCGTACTCGCGTCGAGGATGACAACGCGATGTTGTCGCCTTTTAACTATTATATTCTAACATAATAACGTTTTGCTGTCGAGGATTATAAGGCAATGCCCCGCGTTTCGAGTGAAAGCGGGGCATATGCCGGTAAACACCGGTTACTAAAGGCGCATGAACGGCCCGCCACGGGCAAGTGTCGGGGAAGTGGTGGAACGTGGTGTCGACGGTCCAGAGCCATCAACATCAAGTAGTTTAAACTGCTCATGCGCGCTAAACGGGCGCCCAAGGTCATCGTGGCCATGAGCGTACACGTCAGCGGTCTTAGCCCGATCGTTGTATGGTGCGTTAGTGTATAGCGGGTCTGTGTAGTTAAACGCGACCCTTCCGTTAAGAACGAACGTTCCGCTCGGCGGAATATTGACCTCGCACCCCTTGCGGGTATCGGGCAGAAAGCCGCAAACGTTGGCATCGTACCATTGCCGAGTGAATTGGGTACCGTCGCGGCAAGAGTACTTCATGATCATCTCGGTTACAGTGAGAGTGCGGCTGTTTGATGTGTTTCTGAGGCTGGTAGAGACAGCCCAGCCATTGTTTGACGCGCGGTTGCCGTTGGGCAGTTGTGTGGTGGATGATAAGGAGTCGATCGACTTTTCGTCCTTGACCAGCTGAACAAGATCGGCTATGCGATCTGCTACAAAGTAGGCGAGGTGGCCGCATTTGAACATTACGTCTGTTTGTCTGCGACCAAGCGTGGCGTTATTGGGCAAGTGGTGCGCGCTCGTTTCCCCAGCAATTACGTCGTAAAACCCGGCGACGGCCACGTATGGTACGTCGTTTAGGTTGTTCGTTGGGCGATCGAGCAGCTGTAGAAAGCTCGAATTCGGCATTAGCTGCTTAACAGATGTTGTTGCCATGCTACCCAGCGCGCCGATCTCCTCCCATGCTTCGCAGCTGGTAGCAGTGTTATTGATCTGCTCGGATTCGAGCATAAACTTAAGTCCGGCCTCTCCGAGCGCAGTTCCGGTAAACGGCGAGCCAAAGAAGAAGGCGCCTGCCACATGGTGACTGGCTCGATTTTCGGGACTCTCGCTCGGCTCATCCATCTGTTCTAGGGCAAAACGCGTTACCGCCCCACCCATCGAGTGCGCAAAGATGTAGCACTTTGTATCGGGTGGTTGGCTCTTGAGCAACTGACGAAGCGTGCGCCCATTCTCGGCGATGTCGATTACTGATGGGTAGGTGAAGGCGTAGGTGGCGTCGTACTGTATGCCATGCTCGGTGGCGAATCGCGCTGCCGCTAGGACAAAGTCTGAGGGGTTGCCAATAAAGCCGTGGACATAAAGTGCGACAATCGCTCCAGATGGAAACGCATTGTCTGGCCCGTTGCCCTGCAGCCGCATCAACTTTGTCGCCTTAGGTTGGTATGGAGGGCTGTAGGGCACCATCGCCAGCCCAACTCGAAGCAAGAATAGCTCAGCGCTGCTCTTAAGACTCGGGACGGTGGTGAATACGGTGATGCGATCACCATTCTTGCTCACCTTCATCGATGAAGCCGAGTCGTCGTCGTTCAACTGTATGCCGAGTGGGCGGCTAACATCTTCCGATGGGCAATCGAACGTTACAGTAAAACCCTTGCCGGGTACTAGTGGCACGTTCGATTTGAACTCGGCGAGCATTCGCAAGCTGATAACCTTGCGGTTTATCTGCTTACATCCCCAATCGTCAGTACGACATGTTACGGTAGCCTCGCCGTTGGTTGCCACCAAACCTGGGTCGCCGATGAGGCGCACTCCGTTGGCCAGCTTCTTATCGAGAAGCTTGTTGGCCTCAAGCGCAATGGTGACCACAGATGGGGGTGGCGGCGGAGCGCTGCTTCCACCTCCACCACAGCCCGTTAAGGCAAACAGCAGGGGCAAAAGGGCGATAAGTAAGCGGCGCATGTTGCTTTCTCCTAGTAAGTTGTTAGAGGGCTACCGAAACACAGCAGTATCGATCTAAGTAATACGCTAAATGGGAGAAAAGTAAACATGAGTAATGCAAAATGATGAATGCAGAATGCAGAATTAAGGAATTTTCACTTTGTTATTCAGACTTGCTGCGCCATGCGTAGTTTCAACGTAGGATAGGTGATTTGGAGTCTACATAATTATATTGTCATTCCTGCGAAAGCAGGAATCTATATAATCAAATTCTTTCTTGGATCCTCGAATAATTGCTCGTCGTACTCGCGTCGAGGATGACAATGTTACGTTTCAAGATCCTCCAATCCTCCTTCACTCAAAGCTAAGGAAGGACACGGCAGGCTAGTCGAGGATGACAACGCGGCGTTATCACTTTTCACTATTTACCATCTATAAAATGTTTTGAAAATTGCTCATTCATTGATAATTGAAAATTGTTAATTGAAAATTAATTTTTATATGGGGCTTTAATTCCAACCCATATTCTGGCATTATAAAGTAATGAAAATCGCAGTAGTCATCCCAGCATACAACGAAGCATTACGTATTGGTTCGGTACTTAAAGATATACCGCCTGTTTTAGATGGGCACGATGTAATAAAAGTCGTGGTAGACGATGGCTCTAAAGATCAAACATCTAAAATAGCCAAATCTATCGAGGGGGTGTTGGTTTTTCGACATCGCACTAATTTAGGAAAAGGTGCTGCGGCAAAAACTGGTTGCGATGCTGCAATTAAATTAAAAGTAGACGCAATTGTATTAATGGATGGTGATGGTCAGCACTGTCCAAGCGAAATAATTAAAATAGCAAGACCTGTGATAGGTAGCAAAAAACCATTGCTCGTGGTTGGAAAAAGATCTAAAAGCAAAGAAATGCCGTTAACAATGCGTTTTGGAAACGCAACGCTTAGTAAATTAACAAAAGTATTTTTTAAAATTAACGTAGAAGATACGCAATCTGGTTTTCGCTGTTTTCATACCTCAATTTATCCTCATATTCGCTGGAATTCGGCCGATTACGGCATGGAAACGGAAATGCTAATACTAGCTTCCCATAATAAAATTGCGCACAAAGAAGTAAAAATAAAAACCATTTATCACGATAGCTATAAAGGTACTACGGCAGTAGATGGGTTACGCGTATTAATTACGTTGTTAAAATGGAGGTTACTATGGTCTCGGGAATACAAACGGTTGGAATCTTATTCAGCCTAATTTTAAGTTACTTTACATTCTTAAATTATAAACGTGGTCAATTCACTATTAGAGAAATGATAGGCTGGGAAGTTGTGTGGGTTGGCTTTGCACTTGTGACTTTGTATCCAAATATGTTTACTGTGTTTAGCGGTAATTTAGGAGCGGCTAGAGTTTTTGATTTATTCTCTATACTTGGGTTTGTTGTTGTTTTATCAATATCGTTCTATTCCTACACTTCGTTAGATCATCTAAGAAAAAAATTTGAAAGCTCGCTAAGGGATCAATCGTTGAATGGCATTGATAGAGTTAATAATACGTCGGCAAAAACCGAAAAGAAAAAATAATTGTGAATCATTTTGTAACTAACAAGCGACATCCCAAGGTGGCTGTCATTGTACTTGGATATAATAATCTAGTCTACCTAGATGATTGCTTTTCGAGTTTGACAAAGTTGGATTATAAGGAATATGAGGTTTACTATATTGATAATAATTCTAAAGATGAATCCATCAATTTTATAAAATCGAATTATCCTAGCGTAAAAATAATCGTCAATGATAAAAATTACGGCTTTGCAAAAGGTAACAATATTGGGATAAAAGAGGCGTTTAAGAACAATAATGATGTTTTTATGTTGTTAAACCCAGACACAATAATTGATAATAAATGTTTAAGCAATCTATCTAAAAACTACGCGCCGAACACTATCCTACAGCCCCTTGTGCTTCTTTTTGATAAGGCAAAGACAGATAGGGTTAACACGAGTGGAAATCATCTACAGTTTTTGGGAGTAAGCTATTGTAATGAATTAAATTCAGCCAGAAAACAGATTCAAGAAAAAGAGATTGCTTCTGCTAGCGGCGCTGCGATGTATATTCCTAAAGAAATTATTGAACAAGTTGGGATGCTTGACGAGAGTTTTTTTATGTACAACGAGGATTTGGATTTTTGTTGGAGAGCGAGGCTTAGTGGTTTCTCGATCAAATTAATTCCAGAAGCTGTGGTATGGCATAAATATAAATTTTCAAAAAATGCAAGAAAATACTTCTATATCGAAAAAAATAGGTTGTTATTCATAGTTAAGAACTATCAATTCCTCACATTGGTATTAATATTTCCCGCATTAATTGTTCATGAAATCGCTTCTGTAATAATCTCATTATGTAGCGGGTGGTTTATCCAAAAAATTAAAGCATATTTAATGTTTATATTGCAATTACCTGAAGTTTTAATGAAGAGAATGCATAATAAACGAGTTAAGAATGATTATGAGCTTAGCCAATATATTGATGCAGAGATAA